>JBDROX010000034.1:0-41632 GCA_043809645.1 Candidatus Magasanikiibacteriota bacterium
CCTCCTCTTTTTCTTTTTGTTTTGAGAATCACCGCCTGCATATGACTGTCCACTGCCTAAAGGTTGAGGTTTGGTCGGGGTTAGGTCAGAGGGCGAAATATCTTTCTTCTCATCCTTTTTTGGCTCAAACCTCTTCTGTTGTTGAGGTTTCTGTCCCTGTGGTTGATAATTTGGTTTCTTTTTTTCTTGTTGTCCCTGCCCACCGCCATTACCTTCATCGTCATCATCCGGATCACCATCAAGACCACTCCACCTATTTATCTTCTCTTCAATACTACTTCTTGGTTTTGCATATCGTTCTCTGGACACACGGACGACTTTATCAAAACTTCCTGTTGCGCTTCCAATTGGTGGCATTGTCGCTGCACTGAATGGCTGTGAAGCCACGCCGTTAATCATCAACTTCAAGAATATTTGAAACTTTGGAAGATTCACAATATCTTCCTCAAGAAATGTTGGTGTAAATTCCTTTACCAGAAACTCTGCATCTGCCCCGCCAACACGGAACGTGACAATAGTGCCGACGTTTCCAAATACAGCATCAGCAACTAATTCATCGATCTGAGCAACGTACTGATGTGCCATAATAAGACTGAGACGATACTTTCGAGCCTCAGATAAAATATTTGCAAAGGATGGTGTAGCAAAATTCTGAAACTCATCAACATACAAGAAAAAATCCTTACGCTCTGCTTCTGGTGTGTCTACACGTGCCATTGCGGCTAGTTGAATCTCTGTGATGAGCATGCCGCCAAGGAGTCTACTGTTGTCCTCACCAATACGTCCCTTCGAGAGATTCATGATCAGAATCTTCTTACTATCCATGATCTCTCTGACATTAATAGTCGATTTTACTTGTGCGACCATATTTCTAATCACACTTGCAGACAAAAATTGACCAATCTTATTTTGGATAGGAGCCACTGCCTCTGTTGCGTATCGCTCATTATATTGTGCAAATTCATTTTGCCAAAATGCTTTGATAACTGGGTCTGTTAATTTTCTCACCACTTTTTTTCGATATTTTTTGTCACCAAGAAGTCTATTAATTCCAAGCAGTGTTGAACCGGGGTAGTCGAGTAGAGCAAGAATGGTATTATTAAGAATATATTCCATTCGAGAGCTCCATACATCTGGCCAAATCTTCTTAAATACCGCCATGAGACCAGAAGCCACTAAATGCTTTTGTTCTTCGCTCTCGACTTCGAGAATATTAAATCCAATTGGAAAATTAATATCTGCCGGATTGAAGTAGACAACATCATTCACACGATTGCTCGGAATATAGTTAATGATCTTTTCTGCAAAGTCTCCATGTGGGTCTACAACTCCAATACCATGGCCCTTATAAATATCTTGCAATACCATGTTCTCCATCATTGTGGTCTTTCCCATACCAGTCTTCCCGACCACGTACATGTGTCTTCGCCTATCATCTGTCTTGATCCCAAAACGTCGCATCTGATTACGGTAATTTGTCTGTCCAAAAAGACATACATCTTCTTGTACTTCTTCCTTCTGTCCTGCTTTTTGGAGATGATGTGTAGGCATATGTTCACAAGACACGAGTCACAAAACAAGACTCAATAATAGAAGTATAACACAAAACTGCTAGACTTGAGTACCTCCAGAGCTTCATTTTCCCAGCCGTAGAATTGAAACAATATTGTCTCCTTTTTTAATATCTGTCTTCTTCCCTCGCGTTGAATAATATTGATGTTCAATATCAAAGCCAGTTTCTTCAAAGAGGGCTGTAAGATGTTCAAACGAAAGCTTCCAATAATGTCTCCATCCATGTATTTTCTTGTCACTTGTCTGAAACGGGATATAGAAATGATCATCGTCACGTTTCCAGTCTCCTCCACTCATCTTCCCTGCTGCCCAATCAGAATCAAGATTCCAGTTGGTTAAAATTATTCTACCACCAGGCTTTAGTACCCGTTTCATTTCCTCTAGTGCAACCACCCTCGTTTCCTTATCTGGAAGATGGTGGAGTGTTGCAACGCAGAACACTATATCAAATTCACCGCCATCAAAAGGTAACCTAGTCATTTCTGCTAACATGAATTCTCCCTTTGGATAGTCTTGTCTAGCAAACTTCAGTTGCTGTTCACTCTGGTCAATGCCTGTGTAGTCGATGGACAAACCCTCAAAAAGCTGATATAATCGACCAGTTCCGCAGCCAACATCCAGCACACGATCCCCTTCTTTGGTATACTGCTTCAAAGGAATGAGATCATCCCAAAGAACGAGCCGAGTGCTCGCAAATGGCTTTGCTATTTTATTATATGCATCCTGATTTTTTTGAATATAATCCATACATGTGGAAAAGCAAATTGAACAAATAGCCCAGAAAATTATTGAAAGGTCTCCAGAAACGAAGCTTGATTTTGATAATGCAAAAAGAAAAGTCTGTGGAGCATTAAAAACAAAACAACCATCGAACAGAGAACTCCTAAAAGCCTATCAAAATTTAGTCAAAAAGAAAAGCATCGAGCCTGACAAAAACTTCCTCATTCTCATGAGAAAAGCAGATATCAGAACACTCTCTGGAATTGCAGTCATCACATCATTGACGAAGCCATATGCCTGCCCAGGTCAATGTGTGTACTGCCCAACAGAAGCCAGGATGCCAAAGAGCTACCTTGCCAGCGAGCCAGCAGCAGCACGCGCACTCAGTCTCAAGTTTGACCCATACTTCATGATGCAGCGTAGAATAAAAATGCTGGAGAGCAATGGCCACCCGTGTGACAAGATTGAATATATTATCAAAGGTGGCACATGGAATGCATATCCTCTCAAATATCAATATTGGTTTGTGCTTGAGTCATTCAAGGCGTGTAATGATCTTACTAGGCGCCAGAAAAGCAAATCACATCAACACATCAACACATCAACACTTGGAAAGTTACAGGAGCTTTTAGAAATTGAGCAAGAGTACAACGACAAAAAAGCCAAGTACAAAATCATCGGGCTCACACTCGAGACAAGACCGGACGCCGTCTCTGAAAAAACAATTCTTCACATGAGGAGACAAGGCTGCACACGAATTGAGCTTGGTCTGCAAGCACCAGATGATAGAATACTAAACCTAGTCAAACGAGGCCATACTGTTCAACAATGTAAAGATGCTATGATCCTCCTACGAAGTGCCGGATTCAAGGTTGACCTCCACTTCATGCCAGACCTTCCAGGCACGACTCCAAAGCATGATGTGGAAATGTACAAGTTTCTTTTTACAGACCCAGGCTTCAAGCCAGACATGGTGAAGATCTATCCAAATACAGTCATCAAATCTGCTGAGCTTCATGAGTGGCTAGAGGACGGGAGGTATACACCATACGGAAATAAGGAACTTTTTGATGCACTTATGAAAATGAAGTTAGCGACACCGAGGTATTGCAGAATCTCCAGACTCATCCGGGATATCCCAACTGACGAAATTTCTGCAGGAAATCAAATTACAAATCTCCGCGAAGCCCTGGCAGCTGAGCTAGAGAAACAAGGAAAACAATGTGTTTGCCTGAGATGCCGCGAAGTGGGTCATACAAAAACCCATAAACCCATAAACCCTTCAATCCCATATCTCTTCGTAGATGAATACAAAACTTCTGGTGGAACCGAATACTTCCTTAGCTTCGAAGACGAAGGTAGAAACGCCGTGTTTGGTTTTCTCCGTTTACGGTTACCATCAATTCAATCTTCGATCATTAATCTTCAGTCTTTGGCATTCATCCGCGAGCTTCACACCTACGGCCAGCTCGTTGGTATTGGAAAACAAGACAAGAGTGCCAGCCAACACAAAGGACTTGGGAAAAGGCTGGTTACTGAGGCAGAAAATATTGCAAGAAAAAACAGCTTTGAGAAGATAGCTGTGATTTCTGGGGTTGGTGTACGGGGATATTATCGCAAACTAGGATATAGGAAGAAAGGGACGTATATGGTGAAAACAGTTTAAAAAAATATAGTAAAAATATAAGCCGGAAAGAATTCGGCTTTTTTGCTCTATTGAGCCAAAATGTGGATAACTCCCTTGACAGCACACTGAATTAATGGTCTACTTAAGTTAGCAAATTGTGCACGCAGGAGGTACAGCATGCACAGCAATCAAAATGAGGCCGAGCCTCATGACTCCAAGGAGACGTCGTCCCAGGACGACACCCAGGCGTCCAAGCCGCCAAAAGCCGTCAAGCTCAACTTCGCCCCGCGAACGCGCGGTGACTGGAGGAAAAAGCTCTATGGCTATGCCGCAGCATGACGCCAAGCTGGCGTTCCGTTCCCAACTCAAAACCACGACAACCCCGAGCGGAACGCCAGCTCACCCGAATTCATATCAACCTGTATAGGTTGTTATTTTTTTTAAACTTTTCTATACTTACAACATATTACCTAATAATCACACATGACTACCCAACCTGAAACAAACTCACAAAAAGAAGCACAAAAAAAGGAATCAGAAGGTGATTCAAAAAAAGAAGAATTTGAGATTCATCCAGAAAAATATATTAATGCAATCTACAGCAGATTCGAGGATGAACACTTCGAAGCAGAGGCAGGTGACATGGTAGAGGTAAAGGATGCAGAAAAAACGCTTGATGAGCTCAGAGATGCAGGTCATTTTGATGATAGAATGGGTGAATATAGATTGATCAAAAATCGCCTTTCTTCCATTGACCACACTACTGGCATCCAAACGAGGGCAGCACAAAACGATGTAATGAGAAAAGAAATCGCAAGACTTCAAGAAATGGAAGGCGGTCTTCGAAATGAAGAGAATATAAAAAAAATTGGATTTATTTCATTTGATGTCAGGGCTCTGAAAGTTATTAATGATGCAAATGAGGATCACAGTGTTGGAGATGCATATCTTCGAGAAATCGCACAAGACACAGAGAAAAAGGTTCTTCCAATTATAAAAAAAATTCTGACCGAGGTGAGTAAATCCACAGGATCGTCAAGAGAGCCGATTGTCGAGCTATCCAGAGATGGAGGTGATGAGTTTTCAATCTTCGTCTCATCAGATGTCAATCTCGAAGAGCTTCTTGACGGAGAAAGAATTGCAGAACTTTTTGGAAGAAATGCTGATAAACTGGTTGATGTTAAAAATCCAAAAATGACCCACCCATCGCTCATCGAATTATTCAAAGAATATCTAGGTTCATCTATTTCTGAAGAAACTAAATCTCACCTCCTCCCGAAAGATAAACTGGAAAAACATCTCGGTGATGAAACGCCAATACCTGATGGATTTGAATTTCGGCCACATGTAGCAGCAGGTTCATCAACACTGTGGTATGCACTTCACAATGCCCACAAAGCTCATTTCAAAAATCTGGCACATGAACCAAAGTCAACGATAGAAGCCATCAATGCTGCAATGGGTGCTCTGCGCTATGATGCTGATTACGAAGCATACAGAGACAAAGAAACAATGGATGACACATGGCGAAGCTCAAAGAATGAACTTGATCAATTTCAAGAGATCCTCCAGTCTAGAAATGAATATACAAATAGACTTATTCTCGAAAAAAGGACACTTCGAGAAGATGTTCATAAGCTGGAAGAACAAAAAGAAGCATTGAAAAGAGAACTTAATATATGTAAAGAAGCTGTCCAAAAAATGGCTAGTTCATAGCAAATTATGCACCTCCCACCGAACACAATTATTGCTTCAGGACCTGTTATTATCGAGAATAAAAAAGTTCTTTTGAATCGTGAAAAAAAAGAATCGGGAATAACCTCTTGGTTTTTCCCCGGTGGCGAGGTCGAAGATTTTGATAAATCACTCGAAGAAGCTTGTCGACGTGAAGTTAAAGAAGAAATGGGTATCGAAGTAGAAATTATAAAACCACTTCGAACACTCCTTCACAAACGACCAGAAAAGGAAGATCAACTTGTGATTCTTGTACATTACCATGCAAAGAGAATTGGAGAAATAAAGCCAGGAAAAGAAATCATTGAATGGGGTTGGTACGATATCTACAATCTTCCAGAAAATTGCGCTCCAAATGTATTTAAAATAATTGAAGATTATATTCAAGAAAATAAATAGTATGATTTTTGAAACACTCGAATTCAAGTAAATCATAATCAGAAAACCGAAGACTGAATTGTCTTGTTTTCTTTTTACTTCTAACTTTCCACTTCTTATGACAAATCTAGAAAACCAAGATCCTGACATCTACAACCTTATTCAAAAAGAAATTAAAAGACAAACAGAAGGACTTGAGATGATCCCATCAGAGAATCACACATCGCCGGCTGTACTCGAAGCGCTTGGAAGTAGGCTCACGGATAAATATTCTGAGGGGTACCCTGGTATGCGCTACTATGGCGGATGTGAAAATGTTGATGCCGTAGAGAATCTCGCGCGTGATAGAGCAAAAGAACTCTTTGGTGCTGACCATGCCAATGTTCAACCTCACTCTGGGTGCCCTGCGAACTTCGCAGTCTACTTCGCACTTGTTGACCCTGGTGACACCGTCATGGGACTCAAACTCTTCCACGGAGGCCACATGACCCATGGACTGAAGCTGAATTTCTCTGGAAAAATCTACAACTCAATTCAATATGGATGTAGAGAAGATGGCTTTATCGACGTTGATGAAATGCGCAAGCTCGCACACGAACACAAACCAAAACTCATTGTTTCTGGAGGAAGTGCATACCCACAAATATACGAATGGGAAAAGTATCAGGAAATTGCCGACGAAGTCGGTGCCTTCCACCTTGCAGACATGTCACACGTTGCAGGACTCATTGCCGGAGGTGCTCATCCGAATCCAGTCGGCATAGCCGATGTGGTGACTACCACCACACACAAAACACTCCGTGGACCCCGTGGCGCCATGATTCTGTGTAATGGAAACCCATCAACCCCACTCAAGGCGGTAGAGCGGACAAAAGAAAATATACCAACACTTGTTGACAGAGCGATCATCCCTGGAATCCAAGGCGGCCCACACAATCATCAGACAGCAGCTATTGCAGTCGCACTCAAGGAGGCAATGCAACCTGAATTCAAAATATATGCAGAGCAGATTGTGGAAAATGCACAAGTTCTCGCAGAGGAACTCCTCAGTTATGGATACGATCTGGTCACTGGAGGAACGAAGACTCACCTACTGCTCATCAATCTTGGTAACAAAAATATAAGCGGGAAACAAGGAGAGGATGCTCTCTCAAAAGCAGGTATTACAGTGAATAAAAATACCGTTCCACATGACCCGAGGAAACCTTTTGACCCATCTGGTATTCGTATGGGAACTCCAGCACTCACGACTCGAGGTATGAAAGAAAAAGAAATGAAAACTATTGCAGAATTTATTCACAATGCATTATCACATAACGGTGATGAGGATCATCTGAAACAGATTAGAAGTGAAGTTGAAGAGATGTGTGGCTCATTCCCTCTTCCATCATAGTATGAAAGGACGAACAACTTCCTCTGCAGAGGAAACAATGCAAACAGCATCTGAATTTGCTTCTACACTTCGTGGCGGTGACATTGTTTTACTGCACGGAGATCTAGGTGCAGGAAAGACAACATTTGTAAAAGGTCTGGCACAGGGCCTAAATATTAAAGATGATATTACAAGTCCTACATTCTCTCTCATGAATGTATATGACGTAGAGCAAGCAGACATACAAAATCTTGTTCATATCGACACATATCGACTAGAAAGTGAAAGAGATCTTATTGAAATTGGAATTGAAGATTATCTTGGAAACTCTCATACTATTACTGTCATCGAATGGCCAGAAAAAATTGGGAAGCTTCTAAAAAATAAGGAAACAAAAAACGTGTCTTTATCACACGTCACCGAATCTGAAAGAAGCATTATTATCAAAGAGTAAAAAACTTACTTCCTGCTCCAAATCTTTGCAAGCCGGAGTGCAAACCATTCCTTCATTTTCGAACCCCTCCCTCTCTCCTGGTGATGCTTGAAATTAAACTTTTCTGCCTTTTTCATCCACCCAAGCACGGTGGATTTTAAATTCCTCACAAACTTCTTATTTCGCACTCTTACATTAGCCTCGTAATTATCATAAAAGCTAATCTGGTCAATATTACTGCTTCCAATCATCGCCCAATCATCGTCTACAATGACACCCTTTCCATGCATCATTCCTTTTGACATGTGAATGTTTACACCATGTTTGTATAGAATAGAGAATAGACCATATGCAACATACGTGGCAATACGAAGATCTGTTCTATATGGGATGAGAAGATCGACCCGAATGCCACGCTTCTTTGCAGCCCAAAGTGCTTTCAAAAATTCCTTATCAGGAAAATAATATGGGGAAAAAAGAATCACACGCTCTCGGGCCTTGAGCAATGCTTCCGTATAAATTTTTCTTGATTTAGATTTCTTATTACCACCCTCATCATAGATAAATTCAAAATCTTCTTTGTTATATGCAGCACGAAATTTATATGTTAGGAGATGTCTCACCTTTTTCTTACTTCCACCAGAGATAATATAGTTTTTTGCAAAGGCCCGAAGCAGAGAATGAACAGCCTTCCCATCGAGACGAATAAGGAGATCTGGCCACTCCTTCATGTCTTGTCTAATATTGACCCCGCCTATGAAACCTACATTCTCATCGATAATCAGAATCTTTCTATGGGTTCTAGACAACATCATCTTCCAAAGTCCTCGATATTTCTTCTTTCTTTCGTTGAAAAAAATAAGTTCTACTCCCGCCTTCTTCATCGACTGAATTCTCTTTTTTGAAACCCAAAAACTTCCCAGTGCATCAACAACAAGTTTTACATCAACTCCTTTTTTTGACTTCTCCTCGAGTTTATCATAAAATCTTTTTCCCGCATCATCATCCATGAAAATATACATTTCCCAGTAAACAGATTTTTTTGCATCAGAAACTGCCCGGTACATTGCGTTCCAAGCTGATTTCGTTGTAGAATAGATTTTATATTGTTGTATCTTCATACACCTACTATAGACAATGTAAATTATTTTGTCCAAAACTTATGCACCCGATCATCGTGATTCCGACATATAATGAGAAAGAAAATATTGAAGAATTGGTGAAGCAAATTTTTGATCAAAGCGTGAAAAATCTTGAAATTATTGTTGTTGATGACAATTCACCAGATGGTACTGCTACTATAGTCGAAAGGCTTTCAGATGTTCTTCCAATAACACTTGTAAAAAGGAGGGACAAAATGGGGATTGGGAGTGCTTATATTACAGGCTTCAAGAAAGCACTCGAGATGGGTGCCTCACATATATTTGAAATGGACGCAGATTTTTCTCATGATCCAAAGGATATTCCGAAACTTTTAGACACCTGCCACGATGCAGATGTCTCTATCGGTTCAAGAAAAATTTTAGGAGGAAAAATCATTGGTTGGGGGCCAGTTCGAGAAATGATGAGTGGAGGTGCGATGCTACTATCGAGAATACTCCTTGGCCTAGAAGCAAGAGATGTTACAGCAGGATTTAGATGTCTGAAAAAAGAAGTCTTTGAAAAAATTGATCTTGATGTAATCAAAAGTAATGGATATGCATTTCAGGAAGAACTCCTATACAGAATTCAAAAAGCAGGATGCAAAATAATAGAAGTTCCAGTTACTTTTATTGACAGAAGAAAAGGGAAAACAAAGCTTTCAAAAAAAGACGTCGTGGATTTTTTTCTCACAATGATAAGACTAAAAATGAAAAAATAAACTACCTTCCAAGGTAGTTTCTTCCCCTGAGTTGTTCTGGAAGATACTCCTGCTCCACATCACCATCAAAATTTGGATTATACTTATACCCTTTTCCATATCCAATATTCTTCATAAACTTAGTAGATGCATTTCGGAGATGAAGTGGAACACCAAGCTGGGATGTTTGTTGTGCATCTTTTGCAGCACGACCATATGCAGCGTAGAGCAAATTGGATTTCTTTGACTTCGCGCAGTAGACCACAGCCTGCGCGAGATGTACTGTGCACTCTGGCATACCAATTTTGTGACATGCATCATAGGCTACACTTGCCTGAACCATTGCCTCGCTATTCGCCATACCAATATCTTCTGCAGCGAACCGAAGCACTCGCCGAGCAACATACAGCGGATCTGCTCCACCCTCCAGCATGCGCGCCAACCAATAGAGCGATGCATTTGCATCACTCCCACGCATTGATTTGTGAAGTGCGGAAATAAGGTTATAAAATTCTTCACCACGTTTATCGAAAATAAGATGCGTCCTTTGTAGAGCTTCTTTAATATCAGCAGATATGATCTTCGACTTCTTTCCTCTGAGAGTAGATCGGACAGACAGCTCCAGCCCATTCAAAGCACTACGGGCATCCCCTCCTGCCAAGTCAGCCAAGAGTTCTAGCGTTTCATTCTCAATCTCTATTGAATATGTTCCAAATCCCCTGTCTTTGTCTTTAAGTGCTTGCAGAATTAATTGCTGAATGTGTTCAGAATCCAATTTCTTCAAAACAAAAACCCGTGAACGAGAAAGGAGTGCTCCAATTATTTCAAATGATGGATTTTCTGTTGTCGCACCGATCAGAATCACCGTCCCTTTTTCTACATGCGGCAGCAGTGCATCTTGCTGGGCCTTGTTCCATCTATGAATTTCGTCAATAAACAAAATAGTTCGCTTACCACTCTCTTCAAGTAGCTCTTTTGCACTTGCAATGACTTTCTTTAAATCTGCTTTCCCACTCGTGGTAGCAGATAATTCTGTATAGAACGCATCCGTCTGATTGGCTACAATATGCGCAAGGGTTGTCTTTCCAACTCCTGGCGGACCCCAAAAAACAAGTGAACTGAGCTGATCACTCTCTATAAGCTTTCGGAGAAGCTTCCCTTTTCCAACAATCTCTTCCTGACCAACAAATTCATCAAAATTTCGAGGTCTCATTCGGTCTGCCAATGGTCTTGTTTTTTGAGAATCTATTTTCATAGCTTCTGTACTGTACCGAATGATTCAATATTTGTCTATACAAAAAAAGGTTAATTAGCCTTTCATAATTCCTGATTGATAATTCTGTATTCAATGCATTGAATACACACATCCACAATAATCCTGACGATATATCCCTTTTTCTTTTGCCAGCATATCAGCTTCCTGTTGCCTTCCTCCCTTCTTCCAATCTTCTGTATAGTACTCAACACCAAATTTCTCACCCACTTCTTTTCCAATTGGATTTACAATACTCGCTTTTTTGTATCTTCCACTTGTAATAGTGGTAGAAAATACATTAAACTTATGCTCTGCAGCATACTGCGCAGCCGCAGCAAGGCGCAATTTGAAACAGGCCTCACAACGCTTTCCACCTTCTGGTTCATCCTTCAAAAACTGCGTTGCCTCGAACCAAACTTCTGGATCATATTCTTGCTCGACGAAAGGGATACCTAATTCTGTACAAAGATTGATTACTTCAATTTTTCTTTTTTCGTATTCCTCAAATGGATAAATATTTGGATTATAAAAATGAACAGTAAGGTCATATTGTTCTTTGAGCTCTTGCAAAACCACTACACTACATGGTCCGCAGCAGACATGGAGAAGAAATTTTTTCATACATTCTTCTTTGTCATCCCAGGCGAAGCCGAGGAATCCATTTCTTACTGATAATGAATCATTAGCGAAGCATACTAAAAGAGATTCCTCCACTTCACTTACTCTCCCGATCAGATCGGAATCATTCGTTTCAGTCGGAATGACACTAACTAATTATAGTTCCTTTAAATTTCCTCCCTACCAAAACACTCGCAACCTCCTTCAAATTCTTACCATCCAAAATTGAAACTGTCAAGCCAAGTTTCTCTGCTTCCCTACTTGCAATCGGATCAAATGGAGCTGACAAACCTGGATCCCATTTGTTACCAACGATCTTTCGAAATAATTTCCAGTCTATCTGCTCAATTCTTTTTGCATCTTGAAATTTATTTGGATCCTTGTCGTAGGCATACTTGATATTCGAAAGATTCACTACTTCTTTTGCACCATATGTTTTGGCAAGGAGCACTGCGTCTTTGTCTGTTGAACAGCCTGGCTTCCAGCCAGATGCGATAATAATTGGTTTATTTGTTTTCACTTTCTTTGTTGGGTCAGAAATGACATCTTTGTATGCATTATAGCCAAAAAGAGTTTTTACAAATTGAGCATTGTAGACAGTCGTATGTATCCCAATCCAATCGAGATCATCCTTGCTGAGCTTCACAGTGCGTCTAGCAGCATCCTGATATTGTCGGCATGTCGAACCACCACCAATAACAAGAATAAATTTATTTCCTTTGCTCGCCTCTTTCAAAATTAAACCTCGAAACTTCTTTAAAAAAGAAATATCAAATCCTGTCTTTGGGATAATAATTGAGCCGCCTACTGAAACTATTTTGTATGTTTCTTTTTGCATAAATATATACTTTTCAAACCCTCAATAAATATGTAGAAGAAAATGAGATCAATCAAAAAATTAAGAGGTACTATGTCGTCATACAAGGTTGGTTTTCCACCGATAGCTTCTGTAAGTCCTAAATAATCTATTACAAAAGGAAAAGGAGTTCCCCACTGTTGCACATACTGTGACCCTTCATATATCTTCGGAGACGCGGCAGTTCTGCTCTGTACAAAAAGAGTGAGGAAAACAAATACCATTGCTATCAAAAACTGTAAAAAAAAGATCTGGTACTTATTCTTTTTCATAATGAGCAACTATAGACTACAGACCATCGACCATAGTCTATTTTTTAATAAACCACCCGGTCACCCAACCAACAAGAGTGAGGATGAGTGCTCCCCAGAATGCTGCCATGAATCCAGCAACTTCGAATCCTTCTATGAAAGTAGAAACAAACCAAAACATCAGCGCATTCACTACGAAGGTGAAAAGGCCGAGCGTGAGAAGGTTAATTGGCAGTGTAATGAGGAGAAGTACTGGTCTAATAAGTGCATTCACAAGCCCCAAGACAAGCGCAGTGATGAGTGCTGCATAGAATCCACTCACACCAATACCTGGAAGGTAATAAGCGATTCCGAGTAGTGTTCCTGCATTGATTAGCCATCGAAGAAGAAGTCTCATATGTTATTTGTTAATTGATAATTGTAAGCTAATTATGGTAACACTATACTATTTTTGATCCTCAAAATCAACCCATCTTTTTCTAGTCGATCAAGTATCCTCTGAACTCTTTCCTTTGGGATATCAGTAAATACACCCATAAGTTTTGCCACCAAAATCTTTTACTACAGACCTTGCACCAATATGTAAAAAAGGGCTCGACGATTGTAGCCAAGTCCTTTCCAAATTTTGATAACTTCAGCTGGTTTTGCCCGAGCAAGCTTCCTGGCTGTTGAAAATGCTTTCAAAAATTCTCTATATTTTGGTACCACTCTTTCCACCCGTGTCTGCTGCAACATGACCTCACTTATCAAAATTTTATATGGATCATATGTCCTCCTCCATGGTAAATCCCTTTTATTCTTCTTGTACCACTGAAGAATTATATTTTGTAAAGCTTTTTCATCCATAGTTCCCTTATTTCATATTTCGTATTTTCCTTTTTACGTCCCCACCCAATACCTACTTGGCGTTGTGCCAGTTACAGAAACAACTGTGCCGAGATCGACATATTTATACAGTTCCCCTGCATCAGGTGTTCTCATATTTACACATCCATGAGAATGTGTCTTACGACCAAAATCATTATGCCAATATGCCCCATGGAGAAAATACGAAGGCTTAAACATCATGTTCCACTTCACATTTGGAAGGTCATAATCATCTCCGACATATCTCGCAACCTCAA
Organism: Candidatus Magasanikiibacteriota bacterium; assembly: GCA_043809645.1. Taxonomy (GTDB): domain Bacteria; phylum Patescibacteriota; class Patescibacteriia; order Magasanikbacterales; family UBA922; genus JBDROX01. The sequence continues at coordinate 13,781 of JBDROX010000034.1, forward strand.
CCATTCTTATAATATTATATTCGCCTGGAGGCGTAGGAGTAGATGGATTTCCAGTAGATACAGGGTAATTTCTTAGTTTAATCCCATCAACATAATAATAGAGTCGTTGTTTTGAAAGGTCTACAATGATATGCTTTTCAAAAATAGTGCCAGTTGCTGAGGATATAGGACTTTGTCCAAGCATAATTTCGTCTACATCTGATATTCCATCTCTATCTGTATCCTCATGTCCGAGATCTGTCTTGAACCAGCGCTCTACCCAATCATTCACACCATCACCATCATAATCATTTTCATGCATCCAGATTCCTGGGCCAGCATGTGGGGAATAATCATAATCTACTTCGAGCCCATCAAGAAATCCATCTCCATCTGTGTCAGGATTAAAAGCATCTGTGTAGTAAAAAACTTCTTCTGCGTCTGTCAGCCCATCGCCATCAGAGTCGATGTCTGCTGCGTTTGCAGGAAGCATCCCGAGAAAAATACAAAAAAATACAAAAAAACTAGTTTTCTTGAACATAAATATCATTAGTATTCATCTCAATAAGTATATCACCGATCTTGTCAGTTCTCAACACCTTTGCCCCAACCCTTTCCAACCTCTTGAGAACACGAAGTGACGGATGACCATACTGATTATTCCTCCCGGCTGATATTGCTGCGATGTTTGGGGACACAAAGTCGAGGAATTCCTCATGCGAAGAACTTCCACTCCCATGATGTCCAACCTTGAGAACACCAGCATCAAGTTGATCACTATATGTACTCATAAGATAGCTCTCAAGATCCTCACTTGCATCCCCCATGAGGAGCATGTCCTTACTGCCATGGGTTATCTTCATAACAATGGATGTGTCGTTACTATCAATCTTCGTAAACCCAGGCACTACAGCATCTGATACCACATCATGGTCTGGATATAGGAAATGCACACTTGAGCTTGCAATCTTCCAGATCCCTTCAGCATCGAGCTGGGTATACTCTGCGCCCAAGGATACTTCTTCCTCTACAGTAGTTAAAAAAGTGTGATGTATATCAGTATCTTTCTGAAATCCAGTATAGATAATATGGCCAACATCAAATCGTTTCATCACATCGATGCACCCACCATAGTGATCTGAATCTGGATGCGTCACAACAAGATAATCTATAGACTTATCATAGAACTCCATAACTCTGCCGAGAGCCTCAATAACTCGTGCATCCTCCGAGCAATCGATGAGCATCTGCTGACCATCAGAAAACTCTATAAACGTAGCATCTCCCTGACCAATATCTAAAAACGTTACTTCTACTGCACCACTCTCAATCTTCTCACCAAGGACCTGCCCTTCCTCCTCTGTACTTCCTACATACACAAGGAGGCTAACAACAATAGCTAGAAGTGTCATTATTGTCATCTGAAATTTTCGCATATTGGAGAGTATACCACACACTTGGAAAAGCCCCTTTGACAAAATTATACCTCCGTGAGAAGGCGCGCCTTGCAAAAGGAGGAGGTCATGGTTCACGCCAATGACCGTCTTCGCCATGCTGGCATGTTTCCCTTTCGAGTGAACGGTACACAGCAAGATGAAGGACTAGTCCCCACTGCAACATCGGCGACATCTACAACAGCCGAGGTTTGTCTCCAGCAGACAGAAGCACAACCACAGAATGCACTCATCAACAATCCATTAAGTCGGACAAAAAACGCCGCCTTGGTCGACGCCAGTCTGGACATTATGTTCTACAGAAGACCGTACCTACGCTACTTGTTTCAGGAGGTGCCCTGTCGGTCATCCGGCAGGGTTCCACAAGCCCAAACTCTGAGCGAATCAAAGGAAGTATGTCACCACACGTGATGTGAGGCACAAGTGCGGGCGGGCAACACTCTTCAAAACCCTAAACAGACTGGTTTTTTTGTTTGCCCTATTCTAATCCAATAAAAGATTAATATATACATAACTACCATGGCCCATTGTGGAATTCTTATATCTATTGCAGCGAACGGAAGAGAAGCAAACCACTCTACAACAATAATAATATACTGAAGACCAACCCACGCCAGCCAAGAAATAATTTGACCGAGAGGCAGGAAGATGAAGCTCGTAACTACAGCAAAAAATCCAAGCATCATAATAAGTGGAATAATCCACAGAATCAGAACATTCACGATCACAGCTACAATAGATAATCTCCCAAACTGATACAAAATGAGAGGAAGTGTCGCAATAATTGCTGAAAGTGTAGAAATGACAGACTCCTGAAATCCTAGCACTTCTGGGATTTTTTTAAACCACGGTTGTATTACCGGAGTTAAGTAAACAAGTCCTAGCGTTGATATAAATGAAAGCTGAAAACCAGCATCCCAAATTAGAATAAATGGATTATGTAGTGTCATAACGACGCAAGTTAAAACAAGCACATTTCCAACTCGAGACAATCTCCCTATCTGCTTTGCAAGGAGGACAATAATTCCCATAATCCCAGCTCGGACAACAGATGCACTTGCGCCAGCAAACAAGACAAAAAGGATAATGCCAATGGCTATGAACCAAAAGGCTTTTTTCCGTGGAATAGATAGATGAACACATATTGTAATCAGGATAGTCGCAATGATAGTAATGTTGTATCCAGAGATTGCAACAATATGTGTGACGCCAGTAATACTAAAAAGTTCATTGAGGCTTCCTAGACCGCCCCGATACCCATAGAGGAGCCCTGCCATGAAGCTAGCATGTGGCTCATGCCAGAGCTCATTGATCCTAGCAGCCACATCATTCTTGAGACTCAAAATTTTTCTCAAAACTCCATTCCCCTCTTTCTCACCTGCCATTCCAAGGAGCGAGGCGACATCGGAATCTCCTACTCCGGCTATCTTAATCTTTGGATTCTCACAAATACTAAACACTCCATACCTCGCCAAATACATATCATATCGAAAGTCTTCTATTGGTTCTGGCAACTTGAGCTGGCACTCCAATCCAAGTCTCTCTCCATACTCATAGCGAGGATACAACTGACTTTTGAAATATACTCTACCATTATTATCACCATCTAATAGCACTATGTAACGCACTCCGTCCATCCGTACATCTGGCTCAGCAGAAACAAAACCAACAACCTCCACCTTCTCTCCATTGAAATTCGAAATATGATTGGTTTTCAGTGGAAATGCTATTGTGTAGCGAAGTATTCCCAAAGTAAAAAATACTAAGCAAAGCAGCAGAAAACGAAAATCCTTATTCTTCCAGAAAATTGCTATGGAGCTTATGGCAGCGAACAAGAAGCCATAGAAATATACAAAATCAATCTCAATTGTTTTGATTGAAATCCCAGCAACTCCCAACAGAAAACAAAAACAAAACGCCAGAAACGTTTTGCTTTTTGAATGTACTACCACCTCCAGCATAGTATGTTACACAACAATACTAACTAATTTTCCTTTCACATAGATAACCTTCTTCGGCTCCTTACCATTCAACCATTCAATAATCCGATCATTCTCTAGAGCAAGCTTTTTTGCATCATCTTCAGAAATATCTGCACTCACTTCAATACTTGCTCGCACCTTTCCATTCACTTGCAGGACAAGGGTTATCATGTCATCCACAATCTTTGACTCATCATATTCTGGCCAGGGTTCATAGGCGATTGTTTCTGCATGCCCAAGCTGAGCCCAAAGCTCTTCACAAATATGCGGAGAAAAAGGTGAAAGAATCTTTATCAGGCTTTCATACTGTTCTACAGAAACATGTTCTTCACCCTGAATTTCATTCACCAGCTCCATCATTTTTGCAATCGCAGTATTGAATTTCATCTCTTCAATATCCTCTCCAACTTTCTTTATAACTCTATGGAAAAAACCATCTGTCGTTAAGTTATTTTTACCAATCTTTTCTTGAATCATCCATACCTTATCCAAAAACCTTCTCATCCCCTTCAGCCCATTCGTATCCCAAGCCACAGCCTGATCAAAGGGACCCATAAACATAATATACAATCGGAAAGCATCCGTTCCAAATCTCTCTACCATATCATCTGGGTTCACAACATTTCCCCTGGATTTACTCATCTTCTCTCCATCTTCTGCAAGAATCATGCCATGGCTGGTTCGCTTTTTGTATGGTTCTTTGGTCGGAACTACGCCAATATCGAAAAGAAACTGATTCCAAAATCTGGAGTAGAGTAGATGAAGAACGGTGTGTTCCATTCCACCATTGTACCAATCTACATTCATCCAGTACTTCAGCTTTTCTGGAGAAGCAAGTGCTTCATCATTCTTTGGGTCGCAGTAGCGGAGGAAATACCAACTCGATCCAGCCCAGTTTGGCATAACATCTGTCTCTCGCCGAGCTTCTCCTCCACACTTTGGACATGTAGTATTAACCCATTCTTCTACTTTCGACAGTGGCGACTCGCCTGTATCTGTTGGCTCGTACTTTTCTACTTTTGGTAATTCAAGTGGAAGCTCTGATTCTGGAATAGCTTGCCAACCGCCGCCAAGTACTTCGTTCTCCACAACTGGCTCATTATTTCCACAGAAGTGCCCTTCTGTTGGAGCTTCTACAATAAGCTTCGCTTCAAGGAAGCCCTTCATTTCTTTGACATGCTTTTCCTTTATTATTCCATAGCTACTGTCAGCAACGATAACAAACTCTTCTGCTGAAACTTTTATTTTTTCAAAGTTAAATTCAAAATTATCACTTGCTTCCACATCTGGCCGAGGTGTGTCATTGAATTCTGGCTTCAAAACAGTATCCACCAAAACAACCTTCGAAATTTGTTTTGTGAGCTTCTCGAGTACGCGAAATGCCACAGACCCACCAAGGCTGTGTGCAACAATGACTGTATTTTCATTGAAATCAGCTTGGTCTAGGAGATATTCTGCTTGTTCCTCTACATTTGGCTTGTCAGTATTAGGAAGATCTGGAGAAAAAACTTCTTTTCCTTCTGTCTCAAGTTTTTCTCTCAGTACTGATCGGAATGTATCACTTCCGCTGGCACCATATCCATGGATAAAAACATAGTTCTTCCCTTTTCCAGCACAGGCATCACAATGCACTAGAGGAATAGGCTCTCCCCAGTATCGCTGCCGACTAAACACCCAGTCTCTCAGCTTAAAATTCACTTCTCTCTTTCCAACTCCATTTTCTTCGAGCCACTGTATCATTTGCTGAATTCCTTTCTCAATTCCGTGACCAACTTTTGTAACTAAAAAGTCTGAATTAATATATTTCCCATCACCCAAAAAAGGACTTTTATCAATAATTTCTTCTATGCGAGCCTTATTTGAATCCTCACCTGAACCACTCATCGGCAATATAATAGGTCTAATCTCCAAACAATATTTCTTCGCAAACTCGAAATCCCGCTCATCATGAGCCGGTACTGCCATAATCGCACCGGTTCCGTATGAAGCGAGCACATAATCAGCCACAAAAATTGGAATTTCTTCCTCGTTCACCGGATTCACTGCCTTGACACCCTTGAGTTCAACCCCAGTTTTTTCTTTCTGCAATTCTGTTCGCTCCAAATCACTTTTCAACTTTGCTCTTTTAAGATAATCCTCCACTTCATCGGCATTCTCTATCTCACCCCTCAATTCTTCAACAAGCTTGTGTTCTGGAGCAAGTACCATATACGTTGCTCCAAATAACGTATCTGGACGGGTGGTAAAAACATCAATCCCGAATTTCGAATTTCGAATTTCGAATTTCACAAGGGCACCTTGTGATTTTCCTATCCAATTCTCTTGCTGCACCTTTGCGCGTTCAATATAATCCACGTCATTCAATCCATCAAGAAGACTGTCGGCATACTGCGTAATGCGAAGCATCCACTGTTCCTTATCTTTCTTCACAACCTCACCACCACAACGCTCACATGCACCATCGACAACCTCTTCATTTGCAAGTCCGATCTTACAGTTCACACACCAATTGATTGGCATGTTCTTTTTGTATGCAAGCCCTTGTTTAAACAGTTGAAGAAAAATCCATTGCGTCCATCTGTAATATGCCGGATCAGTTGTGTCCACTACTCTCGACCAATCAAAAGAATATCCAAGCGACTTCAGTTGCCTGGTAAACGTGGCAATATTTTCTGCCGTCACCTCTGCCGGCGGTCTCCTAGTCTTGATTGCATAATTCTCTGTTGGAAGACCGAACGCATCGAAGCCTATTGGGTACAGAACATTCATTCCATCCATTCGCTTTTTTCGAGAGATCACATCCATGGCTGTAAACGGTCGTGGGTGACCAACATGAAGACCGACCCCGCTTGGATACGGGAATTCGGTGAGTGCATAAAATTTCTTCTTTGCTTCATCTTCTGAAACTTCAAACGTTTTATGTTCTTCCCAATACCGCTGCCACTTCTTTTCAATGTCTTTTGGATTATACTTTTCCATAATTTTCTTCTATAAAAATACCCTGTTATCTTAGCGAAAACAGGGGTAAAATGCAACCTATTATCCTACTGCGGACGGAGCAACCCCATCACCTTGGGATGAAGATCCTTATTGGCTATCACCATATCCTGCCTCCCTCGCTTCCAGGGATTTCCATCACTGTCTGTAATGACTGCACCCGCCTCCTCACAAATGAGGAAGGGGGCAAGATAATCCCAGTCCATGCCAGCATTCCCAAGCATGAAATCAACCGCGCCACTGGCAAGATAGCACGCTGGGAGCATACACCCATAATTATGCAGCCATGCCTTGGTTTCTAAGACGAGTCGTACATTCACTCTTCTATATCTATCGATATAATCACCATACACACCACCCTCGTAGGCTCTCGCAACATTGGCAAATGCATAATCAATCCTGTCTGCATTGTTTACATGAATTTGCTTTCCATTTCGAAAAGCACCCTTTTCCTTTTCCGCAAAGAAGAGATCATCTGAATTCGGATTGTAGACAGCGCCAAGCTGCGTGACACCATCTTTGAGAACAGCAATAATGACACACCAGACAGGCACTCCCATAGTGAAATTCCTTGTTCCATCGATTGGGTCTATCACCCACTCATACTCTGCACCAGGGTTCGTTGACTCATCCTGTTCTTCACTTTTTATATTATGATCTGGATACTTGCTTCGAATACGCTCTATCAAAAAATCACTGACAGCAGTATCTGCCTCAGTCACAAAGTCTGCAGGACTTGACTTGGTCGTATGTTCAACTCCTTTTTCAAAATATTCTTTTGCAAGATCTCCTGCCTCTTTAATAATTATTTTAAGAAATGTATTCATATGCAAGTATATTACCACACATCATTATATAAACAAATTGCATGATTTTACGTTCAGATATACAATTATACTAGTATAAAAATCCATATGTCTCCCAGAGTACGAACAAGAGCTGGAGAATTCGCACCAATCCATGAAGAACAGACCAAGAAGGCCAATATTATTGACCTTGGAGAAAAACTACTTGTGCGACGTGCAAAAACTGGTGATAAAAAATCGCTTGGGACACTTCTTCGCATACACGAACCAAAACTAAGAAAAATTGCAGAGTCCTTCATGCAAGGTAGTGATAAAACAAAAAAACTTGGAAGTGCCGAAGATGCACTTCAGGAAACCTTTGTTAAAATAACGGACAATATTTCAACATTTGATGAAAAATCTAACTTCTTTACATGGATGACAACGGTACTTAGAAATACACTGATTGATATGTACCGAAAAGGTGAGTATCGGATGCACGAATCCCTAGATAAACCTATCGCAGCCACAACAAAAAAAACAATGATTTCAGAGATTTCTTCTCGATCGATGTACGGAGAACAAGAAGAAAACCCAGAGACGAGGGTACTCAGAAAAATGGATATTGATATAGTCCGTGAAATTCTTGAAGATATTGATGAAATGTACAAAGAGGTATTTCAACTATATTTTGTGGAGGGTATCACGACAAGAGAAATTGCTGAAAAGCTGAACTTGAAAGAGGCTACCATAAAATCAAGAATTCGCTACCTCAAAGAAATTGCAGAGAAAAAATTAAGAGCGAAAGGATACAAACGTACAAATTAAAAATCCAGGTACTTCCGGGATTTTTTTATTCATCTAACGATCACATTTTCTCCACAATTCTCTCAATTGCGAGTACGAATGCTGCTGTCCGCATATCAATAGTATACTTCTCTTTTGTTTCCCAGACAGCGTTGAATGAATCAACCATGATCTTCTCTAGCTTCTCGAGTACCTGTTCTTCTGTCCAATGTTCATTCTTCACATTTTGATCCCATTCAAAATAGCTCCCAGTCACACCACCAGCATTTGCTAGGACATCTGGAACGACAATAATACCTTTTTCCAGAAGCATAACATCAGCCTCTGGTGTTGTCGGGCCATTAGCTAGCTCAACAATTGTCTTGGCACGGATATAATCTACATTTTCTGAGGTGATCGCATTTTCGAGTGCTGCTGGAACGAGAATATCTACATCGAGTCCGAGAAGCTCTTTGTTCGAGACAAATCGACATGGGCCTTCTTCTGGCATATCTCCTATTGAACAGACTGTACCAAGGCAATAGCACCCAAGCATGCCACCAGCCTGCTTAATTTCTTCGGCTTTCTTCACATCTATTCCCTCTTCGTTATATACGCCACCTTTGGAATCACTCACAGCGACAATCTTATATCCCATATCTGAAAGAATCTGTGCCATAAACCCACCAGCATTTCCAAATCCTTGAATTGCTACAGTTGTTTGGCTTGGCTCAAGATTCATTTTCTTTGCTAGTTCACGAACACAGTATGCTCCACCCTGAGCAGTAGAGAATCCTCTCCCTTCAGAACCGCCCTCTTCAATCGGCTTTCCTGTGATCATGCCTGGATCAGAATGCCCGATGATCTTCTCATACTCATCCCGCATCCATGCCATGATCTGTGGAGTTGTATAAACATCTGGTGCAGGGACATCAACTTTTGAGCCCAATACTGGCCACATCTTCTGAATATACCCTCTTGAGAGTCGCTCGATCTCTCCTTCAGAAAGCTCTTTTGGATTTACAATCACACCACCCTTTCCTCCACCCAAAGGAATTCCGACCGTTGCACATTTGACTGCCATCCAGAACGAGAGTGCTTTTACCTCATCGAGGTGGACGTCCTGATGATATCGTATCCCGCCTTTATATGGACCAAGCGCATTGTTGTACTGACTTCTGTAGCCTGTAAAAACTCTTGTTTCTCCACTATCCATCTTCACAGGGATAGACACTGTTAGAATTCTGTCAGGTGACTTCAACACCTCATGCGCGTGTTGACTGAGATTCAGAATCTTTGCTGCATTGTCAAGCTGAATCATTGCACTCTCAAATGGATTATTCATAAAAAATCAGAATAAGAAATAAAGAATTATGCATTATAATACTCCTCGGAATATGTTCTGGCAAGTTGTGGACAACAAAAAGAGTGGCTTTCGCCACCCTCTTTATTTAACTATTTTGAGTCTTTCCCTTATGCTTTTTTATGGTTTTTCTCACGAACCAGACGACGAGAACAATGAGAATCCAGACAGGAATATAGACTACCAGCCAGATTAGGAATTCGACAAATTCTTGTCCAAATTCTAGAAGACTTCTTGCAGCATCCTTCACAACTGCAAGTGGCTTCCACTGATCCTTTTCATTCACAACAGGAAGAAGGTCAGGGTCAGTTGAGAGATGAATCGTGAGTGTGGAAAGATCTGAACTCTGCTGGAGATATTTCATCCTTCCTTCAATTCTCTCAATATCACGCCTGACCCAGGTGAGTTCTCTTTGGACAGCCAGAACATCTTCAATTTTGATTGCCTTGTCCATAATACTGAGAAACTGCTTCTCTGAAGCCCTGAGATTCCCAAGCTGGGCGTCGAGATCAACGAATTCCTCTGTGATGTCACGGCCATTCACAGTCTCACTCTTGACATCACCCATTTTCTTCATCTCAGCAATTACTGCGTCAAAGTCAGTAGCTGGAACTCGAACGGTCACAGTTCCGAATGGCGAAATACCTGTTTCATTCACATTGCTCGTAACCACAAAGCCCTTTTTATTTTTCACGTAATCTGATATTGACTTCACAGTATTCTGGACATTGTCTACCACCAGAGAAAGGCTTCCTGTTTTGATGATCATCCTGTCCTCTTGTACACTATCTACCGGACCACCAATTCCATCCTCTTCTGCATACACCACTTTCTCATCAGCCCTAGCGGTCTGAAGGCCCATTGGCATAGCAGCAGGAGCAGCGGTGTCTGACATCTCCATAGATACAGAACCCAACCTACCACCAAACGAGTTACTCATTGTTACCGTGTTTTTTGGAGCAAGAACTTGAGTATACCAATACCCAAAAAGCACAACCACTCCAATCCCTACCCCAATGAAAATTTGATTCTTTTTGGACATAAGACACATTTATGAATCTTTAATTATGAATTAAGACTAGTATACACAAAAAAGCTGGCAATACGCCAGCCTTATTTATAATTTAAGGTTCGAGATCCTTAGAAGTGCTTTTCAAGCAATTCTACCATCTTTTCTTTGGTCATTCCGCCAACAGCTTCACCTACTACTTCTCCACTTTTGAAAACTTTGAATGTTGGAATACTCATAACTCCATATTTCTGTGCAATTACCTGATTTTCATCAACATTGAGCTTTCCCACCCTAGCTTTTTTCTCATCCACTCCATCTGCCACCTCGGCGACAATTGAACCCATCATCTGACACGGTCCACACCATGGCGCCCAGAAATCTACGAGAACTGGAACATCTGAAGCTAGGACTTCTTTTTGAAAATTTTCATCTGAGAGTTCTATCTCTGACATATTATGCATTTTTATCTAATGTAAGTGTACGTTCTTTTGATTCTTGCGAATATACCTCGAGTACATCCCCTTCTTCGATCTTTGTCTTACCCTCGAATCGGACACCGCATTCTGTCCCACTGGACACCTGATTCGTTGCTTGCTTTCCTGTCTGGAGTTCAGTAATATTTCCTTCTCCAACCACCTGCCCCTTTCTTTTTACACGGACTAAGCTTCCTTTCACGATTTTGCCATCTTCAACGCGACCTCCTACTGTCATAGCCCTCTTGTCACTTCGAAAGATCGCGAGCACTTTGATTTTTCCAAGCTCAGTAACAACTGTTTCTGTAGAGAGAAGTTTTTGAAGCTCTTCCTTCGCCCAATTGATAAGATCATAAATAACTTCATATTTTTGAAATGGAACTTTATTCTCTCTCATAGACTCTTTTGCAATCGGTGTTGGGGTCACATGGAAACCAATCACTGTAGCGTGGCCAGCCTGTGCCTTGACCACATCAGCTTCATTTATATTTCCAAGCCCTTTTCCAATAATCTTGATGCTAACCTCTTCGTGCCTCATGTTCTCCAGAGAACCAATAATAGCTTCGAGAGATCCGAGTACATCTGCCTTGATGAGTAAATTCAAACTTCTCTTTCCATCACCTTCTTCATCGCCTTCACTATGCGCTTCACGAACAGTCTGTTGCTCTGCACCAGTCTGCTGTGTTCTTTTCTGTCTCAGGTCAATTTTCTTTGAAGTTCCTTCTTTTGCAACATCGAGAATATCGCCAACCTCTGGAACCACTTTAAATCCAATGATTTGTGCAGGGACAGACGGACCTGCTTCTTCAATATTCTCGCCAAGATAATTCTTCATGGCTCTCACCTTTCCGTAGATTTCTCCATTGACGACGAGAGGGTCTCCTTTTTTCAGTGTCCCAGACTGTACAAGGACAGTGGCAACTGGGCCCATACCCTTGTCAACATTCGATTCGATAATAGTACCAGCGGCTGGAACCGACGGATCTGCCTGAATATTCTCCTCATTCATGTCTGCCATCAGAAGGAGGACATCAAGGAGCTTGTCTATATGGAGATTCTTCTTTGCAGATACTTCTACCATGCTAATGTTTCCGCCCCACTCTTCTGAGAGTACATCATAACCAGAAAGTTCGGTCTTCACACGCTGTACGTCAGCCCCGTCTTTATCAATTTTGTTAATAGCAACCACATACGGAAGCTTCGCAGCTTTGATAATCTGAATAACTTCCTTGGTCTGAGGTTTCACACCATCATCTGCAGCAACTATAAGAATTCCGATATCAGCCACCTTTGCACCACGACTACGCATGACTGTGAAAGCCTCATGTCCAGGGGTATCAATGAATGTAATAGGTCTTTCTTCCTTGGTCTTCGGATCTTTCCAAATAGTCTGGTACGCACCAATATGCTGTGTGATTCCACCAGACTCTGTCTGGATAATATTTGCTTCTCTAATACTGTCGAGCAGTGTGGTCTTTCCATGATCTACATGTCCCATAACCACAACAACAGGCGGTCTCTTTTCAAGATTCTCTCCTCTACCGAGTGCTTCTTCGAGAGCAGATTCTTTCTTTTCATCTTCTGGTGATTCAGCCACAGAGTCTCCTTTTTCAACTCCAAAACCAAATTCCTCGGCCATGATAGCTGCCGTATCATAGTCAAGGAATTGATTCTGATTGGCCAGAATACCATTCTTCATGAGCTCAGTCATGAGAGATGTCACAGGCATCCCAAGTAATTCAGAAAATTCTCTGACTGTAATCTTTTCTGGGATAAAAATCTTCTCACCACTTTCCTTGCGTAGTTCCTTTTCTTTGAGCTTTCTCTCTTCTACTTCCTTTAATTTCTTTTCTTCTATGTTCCTCTTTATCCTTCTCCAGTCACGGATAATTTTTTGTGCAACTCGATCATCCACCTTTACTGCTCGTGCTCCAATATCAAAACCATACTCGGGCAGTATTTCGAGCATCTGTTTTGTATTGGTTTTTAGCCGTCTGGCAAGTTCTGTAACATTCATAATAAAGTATGACGAGTATAGCTCTATGGAGGGAAAAAGTCAATGGCAAAAGCTATTGATTCATATAGTATTTCATGTATACTCAGATTAGTAGTTTCCTCGATCCACAGGGATCATCACCAAGGAGGTGGAGCTTGGTTGCTAACAACCGACAAAAGCCAAAAGTCCATTTGGTAAGCGAAATCCTGCGTATAGCCCGCAGACTTCGAGCCAGAGAAATTATTCTGTACAATGGTATGGAGGTACTAGATCCAAAAATCCGTCTAGGGCTGGAAGGTGAATACCTCATCGTACATAAAACTCCTGGCGGTTACATACCAAACCCGATTCAGCTCGACAGTGATCACATCCTGATCGTACCTCGAGAGGACTAGATATGGCACTAACAGCTCCTGCCGCCGCATGGAAACAGGTTTGACTCAAAACCCAAAGTACATGTAGCGGCCAGCCAAAAAAAACCCCGCCAATATGGCGGGATTTTTATTTATTTACTATTATTTCAGCAATCCAACGATAAGTAGCGCAACAATATTTGCAACCTTGATCATCGGGTTGATCGCAGGCCCAGCTGTATCCTTGTACGGATCACCAACAGTATCACCTGTTACAGCAGCCTTATGAGCTCGACTTCCCTTTCCACCATAGTGTCCATCTTCGATATATTTTTTTGCATTATCCCAGGCACCACCACCAGTGGTCATGGATATCGCTACGAAGATGCCAGTAACGATCGTACCAACGAGAAGTCCGCCGAGAGCAGCTGGTCCGAGGAATACACCAACCACAATTGGCACAACAATTGGAATCAGCGCCGGAAGAATCATCTGACCAATTGCACCCTTTGTAACAATATCAACACACCTGGCATAGTCTGGCTTTCCAGAACCATCCATAATTCCTTTAATTTCCTTAAACTGTCTTCGAACTTCCTCTACTACCTTTCCTGCAACTTTTCCTACAGACTCCATGAGAAGCGCACCGAAGAGATATGGCATAAGTCCACCGATGAAGAGTCCAACAAGAACATATGGATCATCTATCCTAAAAACCGTCGAAATTCCCTCATCACCTAACTTGTGTGTAAAGTCTGCAAAGAGAACAAGTGCAGCGAGAGCAGCACTTCCAATGGCATACCCCTTTGTGACCGCCTTGGTTGTGTTTCCAACAGCGTCCAGTGGATCAGTGACATTTCGCACACTCTCATCCAGCCCAGCCATTTCAGCTATTCCGCCAGCATTGTCTGTAATTGGTCCGTATGAATCGATCGTCACGATAATACCAGTCAAAGAAAGCATTGCCATAGCAGCAATTGCAATTCCATAGAGTCCTGCAAAAGAAAATGCTACAAGCATACTAACAGCAATCGCGATCACAGGCCATGCAGTAGATTTCATTGACACAGCAAGACCGCGGATCACATTGGTTCCGTGTCCAGTCTCACTTGATTTTGCGATCTCTTTTACTGGCTTATACTTGGTCGATGTGTAATATTCTGTAATGAGGACCATAAGCGCGGTAAGTCCAACACCAACACAGGCACTCCAGAAAAGTTTATCAACCGCAACACCGAGGTCTGCTGCAAAAAAATAACTGATAACATAAAATCCAACAAGAGAAAAAATCGCAGAGGCAGTCAACCCTTTGTAGAGCGCCCCCATGATATTTTGTTTCTTTCCGAGCTTGATGAAGAATGTCCCAATGATTGAAGCAATAATAGAAACACCACCTAGGAGAAGTGGAAACCAAATAGCAATCTCATTTCCAAATGTGAGGTGTCCGAGAATCACAGCTGCAACAGCTGTTACAGCATATGTTTCGAAGAGATCTGCAGCCATTCCAGCACAGTCTCCAACGTTGTCTCCAACGTTGTCTGCAATCACCGCAGGATTTCTCGGGTCATCTTCTGGAATACCCGCTTCAACTTTTCCAACGAGATCAGCACCTACGTCGGCTGCTTTTGTAAAAATACCACCACCAATTCTAGCAAAAATAGAAATCAAACTTCCACCAAATGCTAGACCAATAAGTGCATCTACATCTTTGAAGATAAGATAAAAACCACTCACACCGAGGAGCCCAAGACCAACAACAAGTAGGCCAGTGACAGAACCTCCCTTTACGGCAACATTAAGTGCCTTTTCAATACCTTTCTTCGCAGCCTCTGTTGTTCTTACATTTGCCTGAACAGAAACCATCATCCCGAGGTAGCCAGCAAGTCCAGATAAGAAGGCACCTACAAGGAATCCAATTCCAGTATTTAGATCAATGAAAATCCGAAGCAGGATAAAAACAGCAATTGCTACAAGAGCTATAGTCTTATACTGTCTTCCAAGATAGGCTTTTGCACCCTCTTGAATAGCCCCAGCAATATCCCTCATTCGACTATCACCAGAAGGTTGTTTCTTTA
Organism: Candidatus Magasanikiibacteriota bacterium; assembly: GCA_043809645.1. GTDB lineage: Bacteria > Patescibacteriota > Patescibacteriia > Magasanikbacterales > UBA922 > JBDROX01. The sequence continues at coordinate 29,036 of JBDROX010000034.1, forward strand.
TCCAACTAATGAGATATATCCCATAAAGGATAGCAAGTACTGCTGGCACAATAGTGAGCAGAATGTACATAGTGCAACGTTAGTAATGAGTAAAAATTGAATACGAAAAAAGTATAGTGGATTTTCAAAAAAAAGCAAGTCCGTGCTCTATTTCCCTATCTTTTTCTTTGCTAGGATGACATACCCCTGACTCTCTACAAACCTTCCCAAAGTCAACATCTCTGCCAAAGTGTAGACCTCCCCTATCGCAGTACTAAAAGGGTGTGTTTTTTTCTTTAGTAAAGCAAATAATCTACTGGTGTGTTTGAGAAAAAAAAAGCCATTTCTGCCCCCCAGAGACTCATAGACTTCATCAGGATAGACAGTACCATACGCCCAAATAGAACTAAACATGCGTTTCACAGAAAAGCCTGCCTGCTCGAGAAACTCCTTTAAAGTTGTTTTGGAATAGAGAGAAATATGAAATTCGGCGTGAGGGTCAGTATTTACACCTTTTTTCATCAAATAATTTCGAAGGAATGCATGCTTCCCAAGCTTTGACTCACTGAACATTGCCAGAACCCCACCAGACTTCAAAACTCTATAGAGCTCATGGAGCCACACCTGCACATCCTCGACATGCCCAAGAACGTCAGATGTATATATTGCATCAAAACTATTACTTTCGAATGGCAGTTTACTTCCATTATACAGACTCACCTCTGCCCATACCCCATGCTTCTTTATCTTTTCTTTTGCTAGATCGATTTGAATACCAACTACATCTACCCCAATCACATCTGCTCTTCTCCCATACATCTTCTTGAAATCAATCACAGTCGATCCAGTTCCACACCCCACATCGAGAATCCGAGGCACATACTTCTCTGCCCCATCTATCTTCGCATATCGCTTGAATATTCCGTCAACATGCTTTTTGACATACCGATAGAGAAAGAACTTTTTGGGATAAAAAATAAGCTTGCACCAATCCTTTTTCTCAATTTCTTCACCAAAAAAAAGTGGGGCTGTATCCCAAATTTCACTTCCATCCGAAGTCTTCATCCCCCAACCTTTGGTTTTACTTTCTTCAATTTCTGACATATAGTAACAGTATATCATAAAGAATATGCAAACAGGATTCCTTCTTATAAACAAGCCAGTTGACTGGACGAGCCATGATGTCATTGGCTATCTACGTAAAGTGACAGGTATAAAAAAAATTGGGCATGCTGGCACACTCGATCCATTCGCAACAGGCCTCCTCATCGTCGGTATTGGTAGACAAGCGACCAAGCGACTTGACGAGTTCAAAGCACTGCCGAAAACATACATCACCGCCATGAAACTTAATGCTGTGTCTGATACATACGACCGAACTGGAAATATAAAGGAACAAATTATAAGAAACAAACAAATTACAAAAAAACAAATAAAGGACGTCCTAAAATCCTTCAAAGACAAACAAACACAACTTCCACCAATGTACTCTGCAAAGAAAGTCAAAGGAAAAAAACTCTATGAGCTTGCAAGAAAAGGAATCGAGATTGAACGCAAACCACATAAAATTGAAATCTATAAAATCAAACTCCAAAAATTTAAAATTGGAAACCTGCCTGTCGGCAAGGCAAGTTTGAAATTGAAAATTTTCTGCTCTCCCGGAACCTATATTCGCACTCTCGTCCATGACATAGGTCAAAAACTCGAGACTGGAGCCTATTGTGAAGAGCTCGAGAGAACACGAATTGGGAAATATAAAGTCAAAAAAGCAATCGAGCCAACATTGGTAACTAAAAATAATCTTAAAAAGTTTATCTTTCAACTTAACTAATAAAAATTATTCAGAATACCACCTAAAAGAGTGTTTTTTTGTTCCATTGACAAAACCCTCTCTCTCTGCTAAACTACGTTTACAATATCATTCATATTATTGATGATAGATTCAGGCAGCAAGGTATTACAGAATATGACTCAAATTAGCAACATTGTTGATTTTTCACTTCAGAAAAACACTAGTCAGCAATCAACTTCTTTAGACATCGCAAAGTCCCACAACATTCGGGACCATATTCTTCGTATACAATAACTTAGGGGTGTACTCCTAATCTGCTGAAATCTCATCGTCATGAGTAAATTTTGTATATGTCACAAGAATTAATAGTAGGCCTTATGGGTATCCTGGCTATCCCCGTTGGGATTGCAATCGGATATTTTCTCCGAAAACAAGTTGGCCAATCACGCGTCAATTCGGCAGAAGCCCTCGCAGAAAAGAGAATTGTAGAAGCTAAAAACAAAGAGAAGGAAGTCATGCTTGGAGCCAAAGAAAAAGCTTTTAAAATCATTGATGAGGCAAAGCAAGAGGAAGACCGAAGAAGAAAAGAACTCAACAAGGCACAGTCTCGCCTAGAACAGCGAGAATCAATGTTTGATAAAAAACTACTTGAGCTCGAAGGTAGCAAAGAAAAATTGAGACAAAAAGTCGAGCAGATTCAAAACATCAAACAAAAAATTGACGAGGCACAGATCCAAGCAGTCGAAAAACTGAGTAAAATTTCAGGCTACACCCCAGAACAAGCAAAAGGAGAATTCTTTGACAGAATAGAGGAACAATCAAAGGAAGATCTTATGAATCGTATTATCAAATTCCAAAATGATAGCGGAGAAGAGCTTGAAACCAAAGCAAGAGAAATACTGGTTACTGCTATGCAGAGAACTGCAGCTAGCCATGCTGCTGAAACTACCTCAACCTCTGTTCCCCTCCCAAGCGACGAAATGAAAGGAAGAATTATTGGAAAAGAGGGAAGAAATATTAAAACACTTGAAAAGCTTACAGGATGTGAACTCATCATCGATGAGACACCAGAGATGCTTCTTATTAGCAGTTTCTCACCTATCCGCAGACGTGTGTGTCACATTGCGTTAACTAAGCTTATCAAGGACGGACGTATTCAGCCTGCGAAGATTGAAGAATATGTTGATGAAGCAAAAAAAGAACTTGCCATCGATATCAAGAAAGCTGGTGAAGAAGCGCTCCATAAAATGGGAATTATTGGTATAGACCCAAAACTCGCCTCTATTGTTGGACGTCTTAAATACAGAACAAGCTATGGACAAAACGTCCTCCTCCACTGCCTAGAAGTTGGATATCTGGCTGGTATTATGGCAGAGGAAGTTGGCATGGATCCTGTAAAGGCTCGTCGAGCAGGCTTCTTCCATGACATTGGAAAAGCTGTTGATCATGAAACACAAGGAACCCATACTGAAATTGGATATACTATTCTCAAAAAATTCAACATGGATGAGGAGTCTCAGCAAGTCGCTCTCACACATCATGATACAAATCCACCACTTCTCATAACCAAGCTGGTGATGGCAGCTGACGCTATTTCTGCTTCTCGTGTAGGAGCACGGCGTGATACGTATGAACAATACGTTGCCCGTCTCGAAGCACTCGAGGACACTGCAAAAGGATTCCCTGGAGTAGAAAAAGTCTATGCAATCCAGGCTGGACGCGAGGTACGTGTATTCATCCAACCAGAGGAAATTGATGACTATGCTGCATACAACTTGGCTAAGGATATTGCAAGAAAAATCGAGGGAGAACTTCAATATCCCGGAGAAATAAAGGTGAATGTCATACGGGAAACGCGGGCAATCGAATACGCCCGCTAACAAGACAACTTTTGTTTACAACGTGACCAGCGGGAAGGCTGGTTTTACGTTGTGGATAATAAATTCCGCTGTGTTGACACAAATATTGATTTATGCTAAATTATATTCATAATTCTAGATTCTACATTCATAATTAAAAAATATGGCAAAAGTAAACAAAGCTGCTTTAGCAGAAGCAATTCAAAGAAAAGTTGGTGTCTCAAAAAAAGAGGCAGAAGAGATGATTGCTGCATTCGAGCACATTGTCACTACTGAACTTCTTGCTGGAAATGAAGTCACAATTGCGGGATTTGGTGCATTCAGTGCCAAGACTCGTGCTGGACGTGTTGGCGTGAACCCACAGAACCCAAGCCAAAAGATTCAAATTCCACCTGTCACAGTACCAAAATTCAAGGCTGGAAAAGCTCTGAAAGATGCACTTAAAGGTAAAAAAAGTGCAGAAGTTGGTGCACAGGGTAGTGCTGCACAGGCTAGACCTGTTGATGCAACATCAACAGAACTTCCAAAAGATGAAGAAATAACAACCTCCTTCCATTCCGATAGCACAATGTAAACCAACAAAAAAACCGCTTTGTTTATCAGAACGGTTTTTTTATTGACAAACGCTCAATTTCAACCTATAATGATCATGTTTTTATGAGCGGCCCCATCGTCTAGTGGTTAGGACAGATGGTTCTCATCCATCAAACAGGGGTTCGATTCCCCTTGGGGCTACGAAAAAATAATCTGCTTATTTAAGCGGATTTTTTGTATCAAAAATAAGGGAACCCTAGGGGAAATCGAACTTTTGGTAAATATATCAGATATTTGTATAAAATGATACTCCCCGGGCTTACGCCCGGGGTTTAGCTAGGCAATCAATTAAAAAAACAACAAATCAATCTAGTATTTTAAAAATTATTATTACTCAATATTTAGGGGTAAAATCTTGTCTAAAATGCCCTAATTTGATAAATTTAGTAGGTGCAAAATTCGAGTATTGACAAAACTCAAATTTTTTGCTATAATGATTCGTTGTATTGCTCTTTTATGAAATTTTTTTTTGCCTTCTTTTGGTTAACAAAATCTTGTTATTCAAATGAAGGTTAGGAATTTCTCTCGACCAAAGCAGGGTAAGCCTAACAGGTAAGCCCAAGGAGTGCGATAATGAGTCAGGACAGAGAATTCATTGCATCGGTCATCAGGCAACTGCCCGATGACCTGTCGACGGCCGAGAAGCAGGCCTTCATCGTGGATCAAGGACGGCTGGCAAACGCCTTGCGTACCGCTCTCAAGGGAGACGGTGCCACCATTCTCACGATGGAGAACATCGGACGACCAGAGAATCGGTCGTATGAGGCGCACGCTTTCCTTCGAGCCGGCGAGGCTTCGGTCAACGGTAACACGTTGATTCAGCGGACGACTGAGATGAGCGGCGACGCCTGTGGAAAGGATGACGGGCAGTACCTGCTGGACAACCAGCGGGACATCCCGTCCAAGTTCCGCAAGTTCGTCTTCGTGCTCCAGGATTGGCGTCTCCCCGACGGCTCCGGCCGCGTCGGCTGCGTCTGCTGGGACGGCGGCCAGTGGGTCAGGAGCTGGGGCTGGCTGGGCTACCGCTGGTACGGCAGCGATCGGGTTCTCCGCCGCAAGTCTCTTCATTCTCTCCCACTTGGGAGAGTTTCTTTATTTGTACAATTTCATCCAACCACCAATCATCCTGCCTACTTCTGCAAGAGGAGTAGACAGTGCGGTTAATTTGTTAGTGTCAATAGCTTTTATTTCCCACAAAAGTTTGATAAAAAACTTGAGCATATCAAATCTTGTGTTGAGTTGTTTAACAGTGATTTCTTTTTCCAATTTTGATTGATAGCTTGCAATCAAAGCAAGTTCTAAACAATCAGTAAATAAGTCATCTATTTTTTCTCCCAAAGTATGGCGAACGGTTTTTGGCAAATGTATAAAAAAAGTGTGCCAAAGCTGGTAGACTTCGCTTAGTTTGGATATAATTGGAATTTCAGATTGCTGTGGGGGGGGCATTCCTGGGTTTTGAAATATGAAGATTCAATTGACTCATAAATATAATGATATTATCTGTGTTAGTAATTTATTTTTGGCGTGGAAAGAATTTATCGTTGGCAAAAAATCCAAAAATGATGTTCAAGAATTTTCTCGTAACTTAATTGATAACATTATATCACTTCACGAAGATTTGACTAATAAAACATATCGACACGGTGGCTGTCATAGTTTTTATATCAACGATCCCAAACGCAGACATATCCACAAAGCTAGTGTCCCAGACAGACTATTACATCATGCTATCTACCGTCTGTTGTATCCATTTTTTGAAAAGACCTTTATTCACGATTCATACTCCTGTCGTTTGGGGAAAGGTGTATACAAAGCAATTGAAAGGTTTGACGCTATTGCATATAAAGTAAGTAAAAATAACACAAAAACCACATGGGTATTAAAGTGTGATATTCGTAAGTTCTTTGATAGTATTGATCATACAGTTTTACTCCAAATCTTGGATGGATATATTCCTGACAAAGATATAATGTGGCTTCTGAAAGATGTTATAGATAGTTACCACAGTGAAAAACAAAAAAGTGTTGGTTTGCCACTTGGCAATTTGACTTCTCAACTATTTGCTAATGTGTATATGAATGTTTTTGATCAGTGGGTAAAACACAGACTTAAAGTCAAACAATATATCCGCTATGCTGACGATTTTGTCTTTTTCGGTACAGACAAAATACAATTAAATTCACTGATTGAACCAGTGCGAACATTTTTATTTAACGAACTAAATCTCACACTTCATCCAAAAAAGATAAGCCAAAAAACATTATCCTCTGGTATCGATTTTCTTGGTTGGGTAAATTTTCCTCACTACAAGAAATTGAGACGTAAAACTAAAGAGAGAATGTTTAGGAGATTGGTTGATATGCCCAAAAATGAAGTTTTTCAGTCATACCTCGGGCTTTTAAGCCATGGTGATACTTACAAAATTGAAAAGGATCTGCGTAATCTTTATTGGCTATTATGTGATGTTGTATAGTTAGTTGGTAATAAAAATAATCTAATTCCTTTGACATTCATCCTAAAACACGCTATAATTATCCACAAGTTAGATTAGATTGACTAAAAGATAGAGGTTATTAAAAGGCTCCACTGCCTTATTTCCTCTAGCAAAAGGTTCCAATGGTCAATCGAGTGGTCTACAAAAAAATAATCTGCTTAGATAAGCGGATTTTTTGTATCAAAAATAAGGAAACCCTAGGAGAATTTAACATCGCAGAACACCGGATACTCGGAGTTAAAACTTTTCTTATATCAGCCAATAAGTGGGGCGGATATTTTGAAATGTCTATTTCCCCTCATGTTACAAAATATACTACTCTCGAACTAAACAAATTTCCCTTAACAAAAACAAAAAACAAGACTTCAGCCTTGCTTTATCGCAATCTGCGGGCTCTATGGGACGATTTCCGAACTCTTGACTGGGTATCCATAACACATGATTTCTCACTTTCCATAGAACGCATTGAGGCTCTTGTTCACTAAGACTATTTGCCTTCTTCATTTTTTGGTAATGGTCTATAAATTACTCTCATCAATCCAAGTAAACTAGTTGCTTGTTTGAGGGCTTCGGCGTCTGAAAGTTTTTCACCAAAACGCTTTTCATAGATGAGTTTGAACTTTTCGAGCATTTCTTTTGATATTTGCATAAAGATGTGTATAACTTGGGGAAATAAATACTTGACGGGAGTTAAGTAGTACGATATACTGATTGTGAGCTTACATAATGTAACGCAAAAAAATATGAGTAATATAGCGAAAATTGTCCGACAGCTTCGAGAAGAAGCAGGATTGACCCCGACAGACCTACACAAGAGGTCAGGGTTATCTCTTGCTTATATTTCCAAGCTAGAGGACGGTCAATACGACGAGCTTGCTTTGAGGTTAAAAACCGCAAAGTCTCTCGCAACAGGTCTCGGTCTCACTTTGAGACACTTTTTTGAGCGTATTGGTGTCATCGACGGAGACATCAATAGCCCAAGTCTTTATTTACTTAAAACTGCATTGCGGAGCGAGGGAGGTCTCTCTGAACGGCAGGCTGATGACGTATTGAAGTATGTTGACTTTATCAAAAATACACCAAGAGATAGCAAGGTTTAAGTATGCCGATGTTCGTTTCCCTAAGACGGATGAAGCAACGTACTGGAAGTACTACTTCAAGTTGGAAACATATTTTCAAGAACAGATAGATGACATCTACGCTCAGGCAAGTTATGTCGATTTTCCCATTACAACAAAACCAATAGAAGAATATCTTTCGGGTTACATTCTCCATTATCATCCTTTCGATAATTTAGAGTTTGGGAAACCAGAGCTAGAGGGCTTTTGGGACTCATCACCAGACACACCTTTTGACATCCATATTCTATACAATACAAATGGCGTACCTGTTAAAAGACAGCGTTTCACCAAGATACACGAGACAGTTCATGTCTTGCAATTTCTTGACCCAGAGTTTCGTCAATTTATTGACGATTTTCTCACCTATGAAACACTGCCTTTTGATATGGTTACAAAGTTGGTGGAAAGTGTCGCCAATCAAGCGACGGCAATGTATCTCGTGCCGAAGTCAGAATTGGTATCACAATATCAACAGTGTAATGACCCGAATATGCTCTCAGAGTACTTTCAGGTTTCGTATCAAAGCATAGTGTACAGATTGAAAAATACAGGGATACTTGTCCCAACATAAAAAAAGACGCACGTGCTTGTAACACGGCGTCTTTCTAATTCATACGGAAAACCGTACTCATTGGTAAACAAAGTATATAGGATTTTTTCGGAAATCTCAATAGCTCTTGTACACAGGCGGTTTTCCATAACGGAGACCGTCTTTTATGTCCTCCTGCTTAGAGTTGCGACAAAAAGGTTTGGTTGAGGCTTTTCGGCTTGAACCGCAGGACATAGAGGAGGCAGACGAAAGCCTCTTGGGTTTTTTCAGTACCTTACAAAAAATTGAGCAACGTCTTATCCGAGAGGGTAAACTCAAACCAGAACCACAAGCGTATGATTGACTCAGTGGTACTCAAGTTTGAGCAGGGACAGTTTTCATTTGTGGAGAATGGATTTTTTGATGCTACGAGTATAAAGCACATGAACTCGTATGTGAGCGTCAAAACGTTGTTTTCAAATGCGTACGCAAAGATAAAAGCACAAAAAAGATACTTTCCCATAATCACACCAAAGGCACGAACTATTCGCAAAGGACGAGATACGGAAAAGATATACACGATTGAGGTACAATGCTCATTGCCAAAATTGCTGTACGGTACAAACTTGTGGGAAATAACGCCGTCAGATTTGCCTGCTATATATAATAGATTACAGGCTGTATTGAAAGAGGTCGGGGTGGGTGTGGATATTGAAGCTGTAAAAAATGCTGTATTGAAACGAGCCGATTTTTCCAAGGCAATACGCTTGCCCAGTATGTATGGCTCATCTCGTGCAGTGATAAGGCAGTTATCACATTTGGGACAGAAACAACGTTCAGAAATACGCTTGCGTGATTATCTGGATGAGTCAGACGGTTGTGCACTTAAGTTTCATAATCTCACACAGGGGTACTGTATTTACGACAAGTTTGGAGAGATAATTGCAAACGGATGCACGGATATTGAGAAGCAATGGATTGACTGGATGAGTGAACACAAACAAAAGAGAAACCTTATTCGATTTGAGCTGTCTCTACAAAGACAACAATCACTCGAGGCTTTTTTGAGACGTAGAATTGTCGGAAAGAAAAAAGATTTTGTACTGGCTGATGTCATTGATATTGCACTTGCAAAACAGATACTCCTTGATGTATTCGATAGAACGTTTGATAATCAGTTTGCTGGTATCATAACGCTGGCTGAAATGAGAGAAAATGAAATAGAACGGGTATTGATTGAGAAAAATATGAGTTTGGACAAACATGCAAAGCTCTTATATATGGTGAATAAGGCTGTCAAAATTGGTGTACAGCCCGCACTCACAGAATTGAAAGCTAGGTACTCAGACTCGACGTATCGTAGATACAAAAAAGATATTGTAGAAACCGTGGCAGAAGTGGCTGATATAAAGGGAGAAAATCCCCATTTGGTATGGTACTTGCGAGACAAACACGAGCAATTTGAGTTAATCACACCCCCAAGGCGATAATTTCATTGTTAATCATTGTAAACTATGCTATACTAGCTACACTGTATTACAAAAATAACTATTTCTTTTTTGAAAGCTCAATTTGTCCGTGAGCCCGCACCCTAAAGGCGGGGCGAAACGGACAAAAAAAATAAACTCTACAACAAGTACATTATGAAACTTACATTACCCGAACTAAGATTTTGGCATAAAGACGAGAAGCAAATGCATTACTCCCCCTTTCATTCGGGAGGTAATGGCGAGTGTGAATTGTATTTTATATTTCGTTCTCCAGAAGACTGGGAATGTGTAATGGAAACGATTGATTACTCAGACAAGGACGTATCAGAGTTACCTGTAGTAAAGAAAATACTATTTTCTAGTGATAATACAGAAGCAATGGTGGATACAGGTTTTCTTGATAAGAAGTTCAAAGCTGTATTCGAGGGGGATATTGTTCAATATGATGATGACGAGCCATTTGTTGTGGAATATGAACACGGAGTATTTAATTTGGGGGAGGCAAATATCGCTACTCACAAAGATAGTGGTGTAGATTGCTTCATTAACTTGGAAGTTTTGGGAAATGTATATGAACATCCAGAGCTAAAACCTATAGAAATGTAACTTTATTTTTATGACTCCCACTCAAACAGTCCTAAATAAAATCTTCAAAAATCCTGAACAGGACCTTTTGATGTTTGATGATTTGTCCAAGATAAACATCTATGAAAAGGATGAAGGAAAGTTCTACGTCAAAGCCATTTCAAAAATGGATGAAGAGAAGCTTGTCTACAATGCCAAGACAGGAAAATGTGCTCCTGAAGAAATCGTCCGACAGCTCTACCTCTTGAAGCTCACGAAGCACTACAAATACCCTAAGACCCTCATTGAACTTGAAAAGCACGTCAACTTTGGACGTGAAATAAAGCGTGCAGACATTGTGGTGTACCGACCAGATGGTATAACACCTAAAATCATCATTGAAGTAAAAGCTCCAAACCAAGAGAACGATGTACAGCAGTTGAAGTCATACTTGAATGCTGAGGGTGCTCCTGTAGGCGTTGCGGTAAATGGTAAGACACGGCTCATTCTCTACCGACCATACCCGAAGGACTTTGATGACACATTGGATGACATCCCTGCTTCAGATGAAGAGGTTGAGGATGTGCTTGCAAAACGAAAGACACTGAACGACCTGCGAGAGGATGACCTAAAAGAAACTATCAAAACACTTGAAGAGCTTGTGCTTGCGAACTCAGGACACGACAGCTTTGACGAAATCTTCAAACTTATCTACGCCAAGCTCTTCGATGAAAAAGAAGCGTTGAGCCGACCAAATCAAGAGCTTCATTTCAGAAAGAGCCCGACAGGAAAACCTGAAGAAACAAAACGTATCATTGATGAACTCTTTGAAGAAGCAAAAGCCGAGTGGTCCGATGTGTTTGAGCGTACCGACAAGATAAAACTCAGCCCTGAGCATCTTTCAGTGTGTGTTGGTGAGCTTCAAGATGTTCGCTTGTTTGGTGCAAACCTACGCATCATTGATGAAGCGTTTGAGTACCTACTTCCTGATGTTGCCAAAGGAAAGAAAGGTCAATACTTCACACCTCGTGTCGTGATTGATATGTGTGTGCAGATGCTCAGTCCGCAAAAGCGAGAGTATGTCATAGATACAGCGTGCGGTAGTGCAGGTTTCTTGGTCCACGCTATGCAATACGTTTGGAAACACCTACCTACACTTGAAGCACGAAAAGAATATGCAAGCAGGTATCTTTGGGGTATAGATTTTGATGAGAAATCAACCAAAATCAGCCGTGCCATTATGCTTATAGCAGGCGACGGCAAAAGTCATATTTTCAAATCATCATCGCTTGATACACGAGAATGGTCCGACCGCTTCAAGAGCGAACTCGCAGACCTAAATCTCGTGCAAGAGTTTGATGACTTTGAAACAAACCGACACAACCAAAGCACGCTTCAAAACCTCGGTTTTGACATCCTTCTTGCCAATCCGCCTTTTGCAGGCGAAATCAAAGAGAAGCATCTACTCGCTCAATATGTGCTTGGAAAAAACGCTAAAGGAAAACTTCAAAACAAAGTAGAGCGACACTTGCTCTTCATTGAACGCAATCTTGATTTTATAAAGGCAGGCGGTCGTTTAGCGGTCGTATTGCCACAAGGTATCTTCAACAATACAAGTCAAGATTATGTGCGAAAACACATAATGCAAAAAGCACGCATCCTTGCGGTTGGAGGGCTTCACGGAAACTCTTTCAAACCGCACACAGGCACAAAGACATCAATCCTCTTCTTACAGAAATGGGCTGAAGAGGACCTTGATGCACAAGGAAATCCAACTGTTGCCGACTATCCGATTTTCTTTGCAACACAAAAGCAATCATTCAAAGACAACAGTGGAAACTATATCTTTGAGAAGGATGCAGAGGGTCAAGTTGTAAAAGATGAGGACGGTAATCCAAAGTATCTAAGCGACCTTGATGAAATCGCTGAAGCGTTTTTAGCTTGGGGCAAAGAGCAAGGTCTAAGTTTTTTGAAATAACTATGTCTTGGCAAACGATTGTAAAAGAAAATAACCTTGAGGTAGCTGTCATAGACACAAAACAGTTGCTTATTGATAATCCAAACACTCGTATAGACAGTGATTTTTTTCGTAGGTCTTTTCTGCAAGACAATGAAACAATAAAAGCAAAAAAATGGGCTTATCTTGGTGATGTCTCAAAATCAATCATCAACTTT
>JBDROX010000035.1:0-4818 GCA_043809645.1 Candidatus Magasanikiibacteriota bacterium
GGCGAACAATTCGTGTCTCCAGCCCATATTCAGTAATCTTGTCTTCAAGTCTATCGACAAAAACTTTCTGATCATATCCAAGTGCAATAATGTCTGGCTTGTGCTGAATAAGACATTTGTATGGGTCATCTTCATTTCCAACATAGACCTCATCAATGAGATCAAAGTGTGAAAGAAAGCCTCTTCTCTCTTCTTCATTGTGGAATGGTCCAATTCCCTTAATCTTTCCTGCATTCTTATCTGTTGAGACAATAACAGTAAGGCGGTCACCATATGCTCGTGCTTGCTTGAACATATTGAGGTGTCCACAGTGTACTATATCAAATGTACCAAATACCAAGACTTTTACCATGTTAACTCTTTATTCTAAATCATTTTTTTCAGTTCCTTCTGGTTTCATAAGAGGAAACAGAACACATTCTCTGACCGGCTTATCTTCTAGGAAAGAAAACAAACGTTCTGAGAAACCAAATCCACATGTTGGTGGCATACCATACTCCAGTGCTTCTACGAAATCCTGGTCATGCATTTGCGCTTCTATGTCCCCTGCTTCTCTCATCTTAGCCTGTACTTCAAAACGCTCGGCTTGGTCTATAGGATCGTTCAGTTCAGAATACCCATTACCATTTTCACTCCCAGCAATGATCACTTGAAAACGTTGTGTCAGTTCTGGATTGTCAGTATGGCGCTTTGCGAGCGGAGAAACAAAAACTGGATGATTCATAAGAAATGCAGGTCCCTTGATATCTTTCCTACACTGTTTCCAGAGTGAATCCACGAGCCTCCCCTTTGCATCGCCGTCTTTATAACTTGCGCCAAGCTCTTTAAGTTTTTTCTTAATATCATCTTCTGATGCATCGAAAATATCAATACCAAGATTTTTCTTAATTGTTTCAGAATAATCAACTCTTTCCCATTTCTTTCCAAGATCAATACCTTTGAATTTTCCGATATCAAATATGAGTGTACCAAATGTTTCTTCAATGATAAATTTATACATTTCCTCCACAAGCACCATTCCCTTTTCATAATCTGCATATCCCCAATAAAATTCCATCTGGGTATAATCCTGGAGATGTTCTCGGCTCATACCCTCATTACGAAACTGTCTTCCAATCTCAAATGTTTTCTCAAATCCAGCGACCATGAGACGTTTCTGCCAAAGCTCCCCCATTGATATACGCAGATAGACTGGCATATCAAGTGCATTGTGGTGTGTCGCAAAAGGTTCTGCATCTGCCCCCCCAGCTGTAGTTTCCAAGACAGGCGTTTCAACCTCTAAAAAACCTTTTCCTTCTAGAAACGCTCGAGTACCTGCCCAGAACTTATTTTTTCTTTTGAACATCTCCCTAAGATCTGGATTCATGAGCAAATCAAGATAACGTCGTCGGTACCGAAGCTCTTCGTCCTGGATGCCATGGAACTTGTCAGGTAGTGGTCTGATAGCTTTTGTCAGAAGTGTCCACTCTGCTACAGAAATTGACTCTTCCCCTTTCATTGTTTGAAATCTAGCACCCTTTATCTGAACGATATCTCCAATATCAATTTTTTTTGAAAAAAGTTTGTATATTTCTTTCCCAATATCATCTTGCTTGAATGCTATTTGCATCTTTGATGACTCATCCTGAATATGACAAAACATGATCTTACCCATGTCTCTTTTTGTCATAATACGGCCAACAACCTGAACCTTATCTCCTTCTTTCATAAGATATGCCTCAGCAAGAGTTTGCTTTGGGCTAGCAACTGATGGGAAAGGGTCAATTCCTTCTTCCCTAAGCTCTTTAAGTTTTTGTATACGAACATTACGTTCGTCATTTATGTCGAGCGCTGGCATACAATTTTTTGCTTAAATTACTTAAATATTGTAGCAAATTACTTTAGATATGACAATACCACCCGTTATTGAGGTGGTATTTAAAAAATACTGCAAATTTAGCCAACTTTTAGTATCTTATATCTTTGCAAACCCGCAGGAGTCTCTACATCAACAGACTCCTCTTTCATTTTTCCAAGGAATGCACTGCCAAGTGGGGATTCATTTGAAATTTTTCCAAGAAGAGGGTCTGCCTCCTGAGCCCCAACGATGGAAAATTCTCTCTCCTTCCCTGCTACTTCTACGGTAATCTGAGACCCTAGCGTTATTTTTCCACTTCTAGAAAGATCTTCCTGAATTATTTCGGCATTGTCTAAAATAAACTGAACTTCCTTGAGTCTTCCCTGTGCCCAAGACATATCTTCTCTGGCCTGGTGATATTCTGCATTTTCGGCAAGATCACCCATCTGCCTAGCATCATCTATTCTTTTTGCAATTCCTGGTATTTTTTCGTGCTTCAATTCCTCAATTTCATTTTTAAGTTCTTCATACTTTTCACTTGAAAGAAATTGTGTACTCTCGTCTGACATAGCATTAACATTAGTCAAATAAATCAGTATGCGGACAATTAGTCCGCATACAGTATCAGTATAACAGAAAACGTAAGGCATTCAACCTATCCATCCACAAGACCACTTTTGTACTGTGACCACCAATAGTAAAACTGATTAGCAATAGGTACCGCAACCTCAGAACCCTCACCACCTTCTTCTACCAAAATAGTAAGAACAATCTCTGGTGAGTCATATGGGGCAAAAGACGTAAACCATGCATGGTTGTCTTTTTCACTATGCCATTGGGCTGTCCCTGTCTTCCCAGCTACGTCCAGTGGAAGAGACGAAAGCAGTCTACAGGATCCATACAGAACGCAGTCTCTCATCCCAAGCTTTACAGTCCCGATGTGGGAAGGATTTATGCCATGACCAGTAAGAATTTCTGGGTTTACTCGTGTTACCTCGTCTGAAATAGGATTAATTGTAGAATGTACAAGATGTGGTTTGTACTGTGTTCCACCATTCGCAATCATGGCAGTGAGTGATGCAATCTGAAGTGGTGTTACAAGAAAATATCCCTGACCAATTGATAGATTGTAAGTGTCACCAATATACCACTGCTCATCAAGCTCTTGACTCTTCCACTCCTTGGTGGGAATAAATCCTTCTGCTTCTGACGGAAGGTCAATACCAAGCTTTTTTGAAAACCCAAATTTTGTAAGGTATTCACTAATCAGGTCAACTCCGAGTCCAACAAACTCATTGTGGCCCCCACCAATATAATAATAGAAGGTGTTCACAGACCATGCGAGTGACTTCCGTACATCTGTGGATCCATGTCCTCCGTACTTCCAATCTGGAAAAAACCAAGGCCCAACCTGAATTCCCCCTGTGCTCAGAATTGAAGTATTCCTATTTATAATACCTTCCTGGAGAGCTGCTGCAGCAATAAATGGCTTTATTGTTGAGCCAGATGGATATGTGCCACCAATTGCTCGATTAAACAGTGGTCTATCTTCATCATTTATATATGAAGAGTATTTTTCTAACGAAATACCACCAGAAAAGTCATTATTATTGAATGATGGAAGACTCACAAGCGCCAAAATTTCACCATTTCTTGGATCGATTGCTATAGCAACTGCCTTGCTTTTGTCGCTCTTCTCAAAAGACTCACGTATAATGTCTTCTAATTTATTCTGGATGGTTGTATCTACTGAAAGCTTCAGATGCAAGCCAGGTATAGGGCTCTCTTCTGCAATCACTACTTGTTCTCTTCCAAGTGCATTCACCTCTATTGTTCTCTTGCCATATTCTCCTCGAAGTATGTTTTCATATGTTTTTTCAAGACCAACCTTACCAAGTGAGTCAGATGGTAGGTATCCTTGCGAATAAAGAGAATCCAGCTCCTCTGGATTGAGCTTTCCGAGATAACCTATGATATGTGAAAGTGATGAAGGAGGTTTCACTATCACATCCTCGGTACTTGTACTCACCTGCTGGTGAAAAAGGTATAGTCGCTTACTCCCTCTGTAAATAGAGATACCAGGGAGGTCGGCTGCCGCAATATGGACAAGAAGTGCCTCGTCATAGGAAAGCCCTTCCTGAATAATAATAGACTCATAACTGTACGAGCCATACTTTTCCAAAATATCACTGATTTCCTTTGTATCTTTGTCAGTGAGTTCAGCAAGCTTTTCGACCACTTTTTCCCTCTCTTCTTTCCTTCTTGGCAGGTCCTGTGGAATAAGTGCAAGTGAAAAATTTGGGATATTCTTTGTCAGTTCATTCATATTCCGGTCAAAAATAATTCCACGTTCAGATGGAATTGAAATTTCTCTCCTACGATTATTTTCTGCCACAGAAAGATAATACTGACCTCGTACCACCTGCAAATAAAATATACGTATAAAAAGAAAAAGAAGAAGAATTCCCACAAATGTAAGTAAATACTTCAAAAAAACGACAGAGACACTACTCGCCACATATCGATTACTTCCAGGAAGTGAGACCTGACGACCACTATTTTTTTCAAAACCAAAAGAATCCTCTACCCACCCATACTTCTGATTATTTGTGAGTTGAAAGCCTTTACCCGCATCCTCTGCTACTGGAAAAAGCTTGGGTGACTCATTATCCATATACACTTATGCCCTTTTAACTCGGATTGAGGAGAGTAGTGGATTAAATAAAATATGGAGAACTACAATTGTTAAGCTTGTAAAAAATAATTCCCACAAAAAAGGAGCTATGCTAAATAGAAGTGAATATGACTGCCCATATCCCACAATAACAACAAAAAACATCGCAAAGGTATAGAGTGCTCTATATATAATAATCGCAATGCCTCCCAGAAGCATTGCCCCAGGAAGACTATGATTTGTAATGACATCCTTGTACAGCCAATAGACAGCGAGTACGCTCACTGTTGAAGATACTAGAACAACT
>JBDROX010000036.1:0-75248 GCA_043809645.1 Candidatus Magasanikiibacteriota bacterium
AGAGAAGTATTTCCTTTTTCATTTTTTGATAATTGAAAATAATATAGATAAGCACCTGATACAATAATTGCTATCACAACAAGCGTAATAATTATTTTTTTAAACATATTTTTTTAGGGCTAATTTTATATTTTTATTATAACATAATTTTCAAAAATAATCAGAAAAGTTCGAATCCTAACCACCTCTATAAAAAAACACCGCTTAACTTATCTAAAGTTAGCGATGTTTTCTTGAGAATTCGTAGCTCGGGGACAGGGATTCGAACCCCGATAAACAGGACCAGAACCTGTTGTCCTACCATTAGACGATCCCCGAATATTATTGTATGACCTGGAGTCTCCGTCAACTAGGCTGAACGACCAGAATATGTGCTAGTATATGCCATTCTCCAATTTGGAGAGTTCGTGTTCGATTAATTTTATCTTTTCTTCTTCTGTAATGTGGTTTGAATTGATCCAAACTCTTTTTGCAATTTCTTCCTTATGGCGAATCTCCATATCTGCGGCACTTACCTTGTATTGACCCATGACAAGCTTAATATGTTTGATGATGTCCTCTGATTTTCCTCGCATACTAATATGTATTTATTATAGCCCCTGTAGGTATGGAGTCAACTGTCTCGTCCTGGAGCATGATAATATTTGACCATTTCCATCCATGACCAAGGAATACTTCCTCATTCTTTATATGGCGCTTGATTCCTTCTCTGAGAAGGTATACCTTCGGGTCAGATGGGCTTTTGAGAAGAATACTCGTATCAATCCTTGTTATACCACGCTGCGTTGGTGTGTAGCCATGCTTTACTTCCAACCCATCGCTATACCCATCTCCGTCGCTGTCTCGGAGCCAGATGACTGATCCATAGATTATTTCTTCTATCTTCGTCAGGCCGTCCTCGTCAAAATCGTCATTCGTCGACTCTGAGAGGACGGGGCTTGTAAAGATGGCCACTTGTCGTCCAAAGGGTGTTTGTCCGTTCGGAAGGAAGTCATGCATTGCGCGCAGTATTGTATCATATGAGTAGCGATAGTCAAGTCCAAATTGTGTGCCTGGGTCGTGTGTTATGAATTCCTCTTTCTCATCATCATATCCTTTGAGAATAATGGTATGGTACGGAGGTCCACTTCCTTGGAAGTTTGGATTTGCAAGGACCTTTCCGTCTGATGGAAGTATTATTGGTCTTCCTTCGTCAATTTCTCTCTTCATGTCTTTCAGAGATGGTTTTTCGATTATTCTGGCTTCCCATGGAAGATAGTTATTAATTATTGTTGTAATTTTGTATGCATTTTCGTCTAAGCTCGGTCCATAGAGTGATTCCTTGAATCGAAAGAATTTCATGATTTCTGACTCTGCATTTGATCTATATAGGGAGGTGTTTGAGTAAAAATGGTCGACCATGGTTGTCACAGTTTCTTCACACGCGTCCTGCCACGGCTGGCTCCAGTTTCCAGTTGGTGCCTGTGCTGTAAAAGGCACATTGAGAGAAGTCGAAGCGAGCGCAGGTGTAACTAGGTAAAAACACAATAACACTAGAAGGCTGAGTTTTTTCTCCATATATTGTTAAATTAGAACGGCTAGATCACCTTAACAATTTGAACTCTTAAATAACCTTACCCCCAAAGGCACTGGTAAGTTCCTGGAGTTCTGAGTCTGCCTTCTTTTTTTCTTCAATTTTTTGAACATCAACTGCGAGTCTGGCTCTGGAACCAAGCAGTTCTGTGAGTGTATCCTGAAAGAGTTTATGATATTCCTTTTCAGTAAGTTTGTCTCTGTGGAAATCAAAATCTACGCATATGGTGATTGTATTCCCTTCAACTTTTAGTAACTTCGACATTTTCAGGATGAATGTTACGGAAGTACTCTGCTTCTCTATAGTCGATAGGAATTCTTGCCAGATGTTCTGAACTTCTTCTAGAGTAAATTTGGCATCTTTTGTAACAATTTGTTTTACCTTTTCCTTAATACCGCCTCTTCTTTTCAGAGGTTCCGGTGTTTCTTCTTTTGGTTCCTTAGTTGTCTCAATATTTGCTAGAGGTTGGTTTGAGCCGTTATCATCAGAGTCATCGTGTGCTTTCGTTTCTTTTGAGACAGATTGTTGACACCAACCAACGACAGCGATCTCCAGAGGAAGGGAATCTATTGGAGATGACTTTATTTCTGTTCTTCTCTTCATGACAAGATCAATAAGTCTAGAGATTTCATGAGCGTTGTGATTTTGTAATAGACCCTCTAGCTCTTTTTGGACATCCTTACTAATATCAGCGCCTATCCCACCTCCAACTTCAGATCCGAATGACATGATAAGCATGAATCTGAGCAGTTCAATAACTTCATATGAGAAATCAAACATCTGTACGCCAGCTTCTCCAAGTCCTGATAGGAGTTCTATGGCATCCTTTGCTTTTTTCTCTAGTAGGAAAGTAACGAACTGAACAGTTTGTTCAGCGTTGGTGTTTGGAAGGACAATAGAAGCCTTCTCTGCAGTGATATGTTTCTCTCCACTGGCAAGGAGCTGATCGAGGAGGCTAATAGCATCACGGGCGCAGCCATCACTTTTGTTTATAATTCTATCAATGACATCTTGATCTACTTTTACAGACTGATCCTTTATAATTTTCTTGAGGTGCTCATTCATATCATCATACGGAATTCGCTTGAAAGAGAAGACCTGACAGCGTGAAACAATGGTATCTAGTAACTTGTGTTTTTCAGTAGTAGCCAATACAAAGACCACATATGAAGGTGGCTCCTCCAGAATTTTGAGAAGTGCATTGAATGCACTCACAGAGAGCATGTGCACCTCGTCTATGATGAAGATTTTCTTTTTGGACTTGGTTGGCTGGAACTGAGCATTCTCGATAATATTCTCACGAACATTGTCTACGCCGGTATGACTCGCAGCATCTATCTCTATCACATCTATTGATCGTGTCTCAGTAATTTCATTGCATGAGCCGCAGTTGTTACATGGTTCAGCCTTCCCATCCTCACGATTTGTGCAGTTCAGTGCCTTGGCAATGAGTCTGGCACTTGTAGTCTTTCCAACCCCTCGTGGACCACAAAAAAGGTATGCATGTGTTACCTTATCCTTGGAAATTTGATTCGTAAGTGTTTGTTTGATGTGTTCTTGTCCAACAATATCCTCAAAAGTCTGTGGTCTATAGGTGTGATACAGTGCCATAGGAAGATTTTCAGTCGAAAAATTTATTATGATTTGAACCAATTATAGCGTACATTTTCCCTAAAGTAAATTGACTTTCCTGGTGCTACTATTGCTTTTCCCCTCTAAGGGTGCTATACTGTGGATAGTTTAAAGGTCAGTCAATTCTATAGGAACATTCTTATTTACTACTTCTGCCCACATACCCAACGGGTAACGGGCGGATAAAACTTAATTTGCTATGCCTAGAAAAGCAAATCCAGCGCTCATGAAGCCCCTAAAGCTCTCTGCAGAGCTTGAGGAAGTAGTTGGAAAAGGACCATTGCCACGTGGACAAGTTGTCAAGAAACTTTGGGAGTACATCAAGAAATATGATCTCCAGAACCCAAAGAACAAGCGAAATATTCTCGCTGATGAGAAGCTAAAAGTTCTCTTTGGTGGAAAGAAAGAAGTCACTATGTTCGAGATGACGAAGCTCGTCTCTCCACATATGACCAATGAATAGAAAAGAACAGAAATAAAAAAAACACCTCCATTTGGGATGTGTTTTTTTTATTTCACGCGAATAATGATATATCCATCATTTTCAAAAACTATTTCAAAGTCATTGGGCCTATGGGAGACAAAGTTTCTGAAATTTTCTGAAAGTGGACTAGTCTTCGAACTGAAGATATAGTCTGATTCAAAAATATTGTGCACAGCATGCTGTACAGCGTTAATCTGGTGCATTGTGCTTAGATCCATGCAAGCCTCTCTCTGGGGGCAATATAGGCCTCTGAGGATCAGATTATACCAGGTCCAGTAGAGATGCTGGTCATAGTTGTACATGAATACAGGATCAAATCCAGCAATATATTGAATGTCACTATTTTCAAAGAATAGGGGAGCAAAGGAACTCCAGTTCGTAAGGAAAACAGTCTTTCCTTTTGATACAATACTACTCAGCTCATCAGTGGCCTCATAAAACTCCTTTTTCTTTTCTAGATCACCAACGGCAATGTTGTTATAAAATATGACAAGGTTTTTACTACAGAAAAAAGTAAGAATCGCCAAAATGAGAAGAGTAGGTATATTTTTTCTTCTCTTGCTTTGATTATTGATAACCTTAAATACATCATATTTTGATGCCTGCACAAACACATATACAGAAAGAAGAAATGTCATTGGTACCCAATATTCCACCATACGAGGAACTAACACTGTGGCTACAAGTGATAAAGAGCAGAACGTGAGTAAAACAAATGAATCCCCATCCAATTTTTTTTCTGAATGAAGGTAAAGAGCCAGAGAGGAGAAAAAAAGGAAAAGAGTAACTGTAATAATATTTCCAAGCATGATAGTAGAGAAGCTCATGGTTGCCAGTTCAGATCCACTGGGGAGAGTTATGCCGGCAAGTTTCAAATAGAAGATCTCGAATGTATGGACGAGGATAACGTGAGTATATCCAATAGTTTGTGGATGCAGAATGAGTCCAAGGAGAACGCCACCAAATACTGATATGATGGGTCTCAGATCAACTATCTTCTTTTCATAATATATCGATATGCTAAAGAGAAGTGAAAGAAGGAGAAATGGCGCAATGAAGTTGTACATGAGGATGTAGAGCACCGAGAAGAAGAATGCCCAAACATACCTTTTCTTTGAAAGCAAGTAGAATCCTGCAATCATGAGAGCTATAGATATGACAAATGGTCTACCCAGAAGAATACGGAATGAGAAGATTGTGGATGATAGAAAAAAAAGAAGAGTTAAAAGAAAATTATGCTCCTTTAGTTTTTTCCACGCTATGAGATAGAAGAAAAGGAAAATAAGAGTAGCCTGAAGTGCACTTACAAGCTTGAGTGAGTTAACTGGCCCTAGAAATCTATTTACTTGTCCTGTGATGAAGTGGTGGAGTACATACGGGTCTGCTGGTAGAGTGCTAAAGAAGTGGAATGCAATCCATGGTTTCACTACAGAAAACTTTCCACTCTCATACACTATTTGGCTATGTTTCGCATGATAGTATGCGTCCGAGCCATAGAGGCCCTCGTGAGCAAACTGTGCATACCCAAAGATAGTGCAAAAAAAGAAAAACACCAATAGTGCTCGTACCAATGGTGATTTAAAGACTTTTTTAATTTTGACAGGCAGAAATATAGTGAAGAATTGCCTAATCATGCTTTGTGGATAATATTTTCTACAGCACCCCAGCTGCTCTCGCCAGTTTCTGGAATGAGAATAACAACATCATCTCCAGCATTTCCTTTATAAAATGTTGCAGATGCTGTCAGGATCTTGTATGGTCTTCCTCCAAAAATAACAGACCAATTTCCGTTCTCATCAGAGACGAGCTCTCCTGTTACACGTTTTCTGTTTACCTGTTGGATTTGTTTATAGATAAATGAACCTCTATTTGTAATAGTGAGCTTCATGATGTCTCCCTCAACCAGCTTTGATTTACTTGCGTAGTTCG
This sequence comes from Candidatus Magasanikiibacteriota bacterium, assembly GCA_043809645.1. GTDB lineage: Bacteria > Patescibacteriota > Patescibacteriia > Magasanikbacterales > UBA922 > JBDROX01. The sequence goes on from JBDROX010000036.1 coordinate 5,619, forward strand.
GTGGAACACTGTATTCCTCTCCATCTTGACCGATCATCTTCTCTCCGGTGAAGACGCCTTCGACAATACGTTCACCACTATCAAAAACTGAGGTTTCGGGTTGGTCACCAACCATCTTTCTCACTTTCTCACCACCTACAATTCGAAGGAGAGAATCTAGTTGATCCTTGATGCACAGAATACTTTTCTTCACTTCATCGAGGTCTACATCTTTTTCACTTACTTTTTCTTCTATTGATTCTCGTGTGTTGCCAAGGGTCAGAGGGTTCAGATTTAGACTGTCTTCGTCTAATTCTGAATTTTGAGTTGGTGGAAAAGTTGGAATATGTTTTCCTTTGAATAGGTCTTTTGCTTTGTCGTCAAGTACGCTATTGATATTGTCCATACACTTTTCTGTTTATATTTGTTATTTGTTTGTATATTCCCTAAAGACTTGCTTCTATAGAGTCAGTATCTGCTTGTCCTTCTGACTCACCAAGCTTTGTCCTTTCCATAATCTCTGACTCTACGATCATTTGGTCACGCCCATACTTGAGTCTGGAGAGCTGCTTAATGGCATTTCCAAGTTCTTTATTTCCTTGCATTGGTGGAAATGTCTGCATGAGGAATGGTTTTGAAGCAGTATTATCAATTAGGAGTTTTGTATACCAGGAGAACATTGGGGCATTGAGTAGGTCGTACGCACCAAATGTTGGTGCAAACTCCTTTGCAAGAACCTCTGAATCATCTGGTCCAATGCGGGCAGAGAACATAGTACCAGCATTACCGAGGACTGCGTCACGGATACCAGACCTTCCTTTGTCGTCTGTCAGCTGACCCATGTATTGATGGGCAATGATAAGGTCTAGCTTATATTTTCGAGCCTCAGATAGGATAGTTGAGATAGAGTCAGTAACAAAGTTCTGGAACTCATCTATATAGAGATAAAAATCTTTTCTATCTTCTTCTTCCTGATCAGCCCTAGCAAGGGCCGCCATCTGAAGCTTGGAAACAATAATGAGTCCGAGTAGTTTGGCATTTACCTCACCTGTTTTTCCTTTTGCAAGATTCACGAGAAGTATCTTTTGATTATCCATAATATCACGGAAATCAAAACCTGACTTTTGCTGACCCATGATGTTTCTCATCATTTCATTCTCTACGAAACGACCAACCTTGGAAATAAGGTAGCCAAGCATTTCTGATTTATGAAAGTCACTTGTTTTTGCCATTTCCTTCTCCCAGAATGCTCGGACGACTGGGTCTTTTAATTTTTTCAAATAGACTTTTACATAGTCATCATCTGTGAACATGCGTGGAATATCAATGATAGTCCCTGGGTTATCCAGGTCGGCCATGAGTGTGAGCATCACATTACGCATATTGTGCTCGAACATTGGTCCGATCATTTCCGGTGGAAAGAGTTTGTAGAAAATTGAGATCATCTCCTGAACCGCGAAGTCTTTCTGATCCTCACTCTTCGCCTCTAACATATTGAGACCAATAGGACGTTCTGTATCAGACGGATCGAAGATCACAACATCGTCAGCACGTTCTTTTGGTATATGACTGAGGATATACTCAACGAGGTCTCCGTGTGGGTCGATAACACAAACTCCTTTTCCTTCATGAATATCCTGGATAGCCATTCTAGATACGAAGACAGACTTACCACCACCAGACTTACCAATAATGTACATGTGTCGCCTCCTGTCTCCTTCCTTCATGAAAACATTTGTTTTTGAACCCCTATAATCAACATATCCGAGGAGGAGGCCTTCTTTTGGAAGGTTTGATGGGGGTGGGGCTTTTCTTCCTGTGAGCCATTTGACGTTTGGTGCTTCTGTAGAATGGAGCGGAAGGTGCCAGAATGAGGCCATTTCATCTGTTGTCAGTAGGATCTTTCTCTTCTCATCAAAACTCCTGTAGATGAAGTGGCGGATAAGACCAGTTTGCTTTTTTGGAACAATGGCTTGAAAACTATTTCCATATCGATACAGATTGTACTGCCCGAAGGAGCCTATGAGGTCATCTAGATGGAGCCTGGCAGCCTCTTCCTGATCAGCAACACTCAGAAGTCTAATAGTCACATCCATGCCACCACGACTCAGCTTTTCCTCAAATCCCTTTAGCATTTCTTCTTCCATACCCGAGAGCTGGTATGGTGTGCCATCTTTTCTTTTCTCAGGATTTTGGAGCGTTTCAGTGAATTCTTTTGATCCTTTTTGGAAAGCTCTCCCAAATGCACTTCTCTTTGCAATTTGCTCGAACTTCTCACCTTTTTTTATATCACGAACCATCGTTACACCCTGCTTTCTCCAAGTCTTCACTGCACTTCTGATCACGAACTGTATTGCCATGGAGCTGTTATTGTCCTGATATTTTGATAAGACATTTAGAATGGAAGCTAATGGGTCTGATTCCATTATTTTGTATGATTTGAAAGGGAAGACACCTTTTTGCTGGGTAGTAAGGTAGGCGCCAACAATTTTACTTTTTTCAGAAAAAATATTGTAATCCTGAATCTGGTCGATCTGTGCGTGTGGATGCTGTGCATTGATCTGCTGTTCCATGAACGATCGCATCTTATTCGGGATGTCTATGTAGAAATAGATCAGACCACCTGTAGCAACTATTTCAAAAGACATGTGGTCATTTCTACCACCAAACCATCTTGAAAATCCTTTTTGTGCTCGGAGGGCTGCTACTGCAGAGAACAGCGTCTCTGTCATTCCTATTTCCTCCTTTATCTGCTCGAGTCTGTCATCTGTGCTTGCCTGTCCACCGGCTCCTTCTGACTTTCTCTCCTTTGGAACGAGGATTTGGAGTACAGACCTGCCAAAGGCTTTGTTTGCTTTTCCACGGTTCTGAATGAGTGTTCGAACCAGGAGGAGTATCGCAAAAACAGTAAAGACAATGATGAGAACAATGACAATCCAAAAAAGAAGATTCCCAATTCCAGAGGAATTTAAAAGGTTTGTTTGATTGAAACCAACAAAGAATTGGAAAAACATATGTAAAAAAATCAGTTACTTCTTTGGGAAGTACTGATTTTTGAGTGACATAATCTTGTCTGCACGTATCTTCGCTTCTTGTTCTAAGAAAAATATATTAATACCTGGCAAAATTTTCAGCCATTCCAGGAGGAGTTTAAAAATACTTTTTACCTTACCCTTCGCAGAACTCAAAATGGCTCGAATTTTGAAAGCCGTTTCTTCACCTTTTATCTTGAATTCTTGTTGCTGCACTGGTGTGAGTTCCTTGAATGCATCAGCGAGACCATCTTCCATAATTTTCTCAACTTTCATTGTGATCTCATCTCTAACCTGAGGAACAGCTGTAAGTTTTTTCTTTTTTGTCCGTCTCAATTTCTTTCTCAGAGAATCAATTCCTTGGTCTATAGTTTCAACTTTTTGTACAGAAGGATCTATTTCTGGGGAGACTTCTGGAACTCTTTGTACTTCTGGTCGTGAAATTTCTGGTATTGTTTCTGAAAGTGGCAGGGTAGTTTCTGATATTGGAGATATTAGAGGAGGAACAGCTTCTACTGGGGCTGCCTGAGATGTGTTAAAGTCAAGAACCGGAATCTCTTTTGGGTTTGGGTTTGTTGTAGCCATAAGTCACGATGTACAAATCACAAGACACATATCAAAATTAATACAGCATATTGGAGGCATATATTTGATATGTGGAGTGTATTACGTGTTATATAGAATAGTATACCAGAAGCAAAGAAAATTGACTATAAGTTTAGTAGAAGTAGTGAAAAATTAAACAGCATTGTGAAACGTACACATGCAATATAATGTTACTTTTCAAAAAAGATGGGAATTTCCAGTGCATCATCATATTTTGGAAGGTCAGATGGATTATCTTTCTGTAGAATAAGTGTTCCACGGTCGTAGAGTGCTGGCACCTCGAAATGAAGTTCCCCCTTGAACGGAACGAATTCTTCTGTCATCCATTCATCCTGCGCAGTAATATACCCTTCTGCAATGATTTTACCATCCCAGTCTGTGAGAATGACAGGTGCATCACCCTCGAAATACCATACTCCTCTGGCTTGTCCAGTGATCTGAAGAGGGCTCGAAATCCCAGTGTTTGGTCGTGGAGAATCAATTCGTATACTATCAGCTTTTTCAAGCTCATTTCCAATATTTTCTGTAAATGTTTCCCTACCATGACTACAGCTTCTCGGATAGCTTTCCATGATTGGATTTTCAGCCTCAACGCAGTCAGAGAATGTTAAAATAGTGGAAGAATCATCTGAGTCAATACTACTTTGAATCAAGTTTTTTGAGAGAAAAAAGAAAACAACAATTCCCAGAATAAATAGGCCGAGAAGTACTAGCATCATTTTTTTCTTCAAGTCAATCTCTTTTTTTGTCATCGACCTGAGGTCTTTCTCATGTTTTTTCTCCAGAGATGCTCCCAAAGCAACGCCGATCGGTAATCCAAGAGCTGGACCTAGGGCAATATTACCAATTGCAATGCCAAAAGGTATGCCAATTGCAATGCCAATTGCAATGCCAAGGCTCATGTAGTGACCTTTTGGATGTTTTCCTGTCCTCTTAAATTCCTCCTGTTTTATTTTGAATGCTGGTATAGATACTATTCCAATAATAATTATCATTGCGAGAATGAGTAACTGCGCTGTATACATACTGTTTACTTATTGGATAATAATATTAGTGCTACCTGGAAGTCGCTCTCTAATAATCTTGAGATCCTGCTCTGAATATGGATTGCCAGAGAGGCGAAGCCATTTCAATTTTTTTAGATTTCCGATCTCATGTGGAAGTCCTGTAATTCCGTTGTTTGAGAGGTCGAGGAGTTCGAGATCTTCTAGCTGTCCAACTTCTGCCGGGACGCCTGTCATAATATTGTCACTCAGATCAAGAACTTTTAGGTTTTTAAGCTTATTAATTTCTGCTGGGATGGCACCGCCAATTTCATTTCCAGAAAGGTCAAGCTCTTCAAGCTTTTTATTCTTGAAAACATCGGCAGGGATTTCTTTTAGTTCCTGATTGCTGAGATCAAGTTTGAGGCTATTTGCAATTTCGACATCTCCGTCTGTTTCAGCAGTATCATTCAGACTACAGCCAGTGAATAGGACGGTGATAGCGATGAGAGGGAGGAGGTATTTTTTCATATATTTTTTATTACGATTTTGGTACGATGCGAGCGAAATACATGCCAAGGAGTACAAGTACCGTACCAATATACACAACATAATTTGACACTGTATATGATTTTGTTATTATCGAGCCAAGACGGTAAAGAAGGAGAGCAAGACCAATAATAAAAAGGGCAATACCAACTTTTTTAAATTTTACGGGTACGAAACCTGTCGGCTCATTTGGCATATGAGAAGGTGTTACGAATCTTTTTTAAGCAATAAATAGACTCCATAGGGGAAGAGGGTGAATATGCCAAGAACACCAATAAGACCAACAAAGCCAAGGATAATATTTATCACATGACTAAATGTCGCTACCTCCGGCTCTCTTCCAGTGATAACATTTGAAATAGAGAATATAACAAGGGATCCAATAATAAGGATGAATGGAAGAGAGATAAAGAGTGGTCCTTTAGTTGTTTTTTTCATCTATTTTTGTTTCAAAAGATCTAAATCAATTTCAATATCATCGGAGTGCTGGCGGAGTGCGGCAGATGCATTATCTATACCTTCATTATAGATGTGCTCTCCAATATTGTCTAGGAAAAAATCTAGAATTTCTTCAGCAGCGATCACACCGATCTGCTCATCTCGCTCATTATCAAAAAAACTAATAATTTTTTCTATAGAAGTTTCTCTTTTATCTTTTGGAAGAAAATCCCATTTTCGTTTGATTTCGTCCATATGTGTCGGAAGTTTTTTATTGGATAATCACAGGAATCTCGAGTGCATCGTCATTTTCTCGCAGGTCAGATGGGTTGTCTTTCTGGAGTATCAGTGTTCCTTTGTCACTATAGCTTTCTTGTTTTTCAAACGTGAGTGTTCCTTTGAATGGGACGAAGTCCTCTGTCATCCATTCTCCTTGTGCCACACCAAACCCTTCTGCAATAATGAGTCCGTCCCAGTTTGTAAGAATGATAGGGAAGTCTCCTTCAAAGAACCATGTGCCACGGGCTTCTCCTGTGATTTGGAGTGGGCTAGAGATGGTTGCGTTTGGGCGAGGGGAGTAGACACGGATGATATTCGTCAAAGCTCATGATTCATAGTCAAAAAAGATACTTTCATTGCGTCCCATCTTTAGCAAAACTGAATGTTCAAATTTTTCTACTGTATCTACTACTTCATTATTGGACATCAGTCCTCTTACAATTTGTTCGTCCTGGATTTGCCAATCTGAAGGATATTGAAAAAAAATACCGAAATTTTCATTTGTATATGAAATCATCTTATCGCTCGTAGAAGTAATTTTTACCACAGACGAGCACTGACCATCCAGGCATTCGCATGGATACTTCCTATACTTATCACACTCAGAACAATCGCAATCACTTCCCAGCTTGCAACTAGATGAATAGCTGGCACTCTCTTCTGGGCCTGGAGAGTGGTTCCACATCGGGCAGACGACTACACATCCATTATTTCTGCAGGATGCACTGTACGGGCAGTTCGATTGGATCGCATATTCCATTGGTACACTACAATCCGAAGATACTTCGCAAGTACTTCCTACAGGTTTTTGAATACTTTCTGTATAGGCTCTATCTCCATGACGACATTGCCGAGGGTAGCTCTCCATGATCGGGTTTCCAGCGTTCACACATTCTTCGAAGGTGTTTACTACTCCAGAAGGCACCTGAGGAGCAGAATTATCTCTCCCTTCTCGGACTTTTGGCATGATGAGGAAGAATATAATAAAGACTATGAGAATTCCAGGGAGTATGACAACAATAAAGTTTTTTATTGTTGGTTTGGTATTCATAGATTTTATTTTTTGCTAGTCCTCTCCACGATTAACAGAAAGTCTACTTTTGCCGTGGCTCCCATGAGTTGGAATGTTGGTTTTACATTTGGAATGACAGAAAGAACTTCTCCATCGAGATTATTGAGGAACTGCTCCAAATAATCTTGCATATTATCACTCTTGACATCTATACGATGCACTTTATATTTCTTTTTTTCTTCCATATGTTTCTATTAAAAATAGTAAGTAGTCTATTTGCTGTTTAGTCTCATAAAAAACATCGACGAAAACATCATAGCAGAAATAAGAAATATGGCTCCGTCAGAGGTGTTTCCTTCAAAAAAATAATTAATACTTGGGAGTAAGAATGCGAAAGCGGAGATGAGTCATGGATATGGTCCATGAAACCAAGATTATTTTTCTCTGTTCATATGCATATATTAAGAAAAAAATTATGTTAATCCTATTCAGAGTAAATATGCTACGAAAATTCTTTTCATCTCTTACTACTAAGCTCTCTACAATTTTAATTCTTCAATACTTTTATCTAAAGCCTCTTCAATCTCACCCAATGGATCATCAGGTTTTGTGTAATCAGGAGGATATACTTTTTCAATGATTTCCTCCAAATCTTTTATAGGATCAGCAGGTTTAGTGTCCTCAACTAATTCATCAATGAAATCCTTCTTTTTTTCTTTAATTTCTGCATCGGGTGTTTGGGATTTTATCTCTCCCTTCTGTTTTTTCATAGAACTATATTTTTTATTATTTGCTTTCCTTGATGGTCTTCAATACTATACCCAAGCTTTTCAAGCTTATCACGCAATCTATCAGACTCCTCAAAATTCTTCTCATCTCTTGCCTTCTGTCTCTGATCCAGAAGTCCCTGCACTTCTTCAGGAATAGCAACGTCTCCTTCATGAGAAATGAGGCCGAGGCCGAGGATTTTGTCGAACTTGGTGATCATCTCTTGATTTATGGCTTTCTCCTTCAGTCCTTTTGACAGAGCAGCAAGTGCCTCTGCAGTATTCAGATTATCTGATAGTGCATCGAAGAATGCCTTCTCCACAAGTGGATCTCCTGGCGCATCTTCTGGAAGGTCTTTTATTTTTCTTCTGAGATTCTTCAGCCCTTGCTCAGCAGCCTCTATAGCTTCCCAAGAGAACGTGAGCTGCTTACGATAGTGCACCTGCAGGAGGAAGAATCGATAGGCTAGGGGAGTGAGCCCTTTTTCTTCGAGAGTTGCTAGTGTGAGGAAATTATTTTCTGACTTTGACATTTTATCCTTTTCTGTCAGGAGGAACTCACCATGCATCCAAACATTCACCCATGGTTTTTTCCCAGTTGCAGCCTCGCTCTGCGCGATTTCATTACTGTGATGCACTGGAATATGGTCGATGCCACCACAGTGAATATCGAACTGCTCGCCAAGATATTTCGTAGCCATAGCAGAGCACTCTATATGCCAGCCTGGAAATCCTTTTTTCCCAAAAGCATCCCATTCCATTTGGCGCGCTCTACCATCCTTAGAAAATTTCCAAAGAGCAAAGTCATGTGCATTTTTCTTTTCACCAATACCCACTCGAGCACCTGCCTCCAGATGTTGCTTGTCGAGCTGTGCGAGCGCACCATAGTCGTCTATAGTTGTCGTATCAAAATAGATACCGTCAGATGTTTCATAGGTGTGTCCGCCATCAATAAGTTTTTGTACGAGATTAATCTGTTCCTGAATATTGTCTGTAGCTTTGCACCAGATGGTTGGCTCTAGAATATTGAGCGCTGCAATGTCATTTTTAAAGGCCTCTGTGTAGAACTCTGCAATCTCCCATGCTGTCTTTCCTTCACGCTTCGCACCCTTCTCCATTTTATCTTCTCCACTGTCAGCATCATCTGTCAGATGACCAACATCTGTGATATTCATCACATGATTGACGTCATATCCTTTGTATTTGAGCATTCGACGCAGAATATCTTCGAACACATATGTCCTCAGATTTCCCAGATGGGCATAGTGATACACAGTTGGGCCGCAGGTATAGAGGCCGACCTGTTTTCCCTGAATAGGTACAAATTCTTCTTTCTCCCTTGTTCTGGTATTGTAAAAATTGAGCATAAAAATTTTTAAAATGATTGGGTTTATTATAGTGTGAATAGGGGAGAGTGTAAAGCATACGGATAATATGGTATAATCGAATTAATCAAAATTCTTTGGGGGTTATAAAATATTTTGAATTTATAATTTGGAATTTTGAATTTATTTTATTATGTCATTATTTTCTCACAATCAAGACGCATATCTCGGTATAGACATTGGTGCACATGGAATGAAGTGTGTCGAATTGCACAAGACCAAGGGTCGTCCACAGCTCTGGACGTATGGTATTGCATCAGAACCATTGGATATTCATCCCCCTGTGCCTGTTGAGAAGACCCCAGAGCAGCTCATGAAAGAAACAAAGTCTGATGTCCTGGGAGAAGGGCAACAAACTGGTGTGGCAGTGCCACAGCCGGATGATCCACGTGTAAAGAAGTATGCAGCCATGCTCAAGAACCTTATAGAACAATCAAAGGTTACAACCAGGCAGGCTACAGCAAGCCTTCCGATTTCAGAAGTTTTTCATACTATGCTTACACTTCCTGTGGTTGAAAAGAAAGATGTGGAAGGAATCATCCAGGCAGAGATTCAGAAGTTTCTACATAGGCCTGTGGATGAGATGCAGATCATGCACCAGATGGTGCCAACGGAAAATAAGAATCACATGAGAGTGCTCGTCACTGCTGCCACGAAGAGTATTATCTCTTTTTATACAGCCATTTTTCAAAAGGCTGGACTAGAGCTTCGAGAACTCGAGACAGAAGCATTTGCACTAGAGAGATCACTTGTTGGTAGGGACACATCAAATGTTTTTATTGTAGACATTGGATCAGAACGCACAAATTTTTTTGTGATTTCAGAAAGTCTCCCAATTATTCATAGAAGTATCAATATTGGAGGGGACAGACTGACAGCGCATCTCCAAGAAATTCTTGGAGTTGACGCCATAATAGTGGATGAACTCAAGCGAGACATGTCTCGGCTTGGTTCCAGTGATATTACATCAGATATCATGGAGCGTATTATCAACCCGATTACAAAAGAAGTAAAGTACAGTCTTGATGTATTTCTAAGACAGAACGGGGAATCAAAGCGTCCTGAGAAAATTGTTCTCACAGGAGGGTCAAGTGTTATTCCTTATATTGCAAAACGACTCACTGATGAGTTCCAAATAAAGGCGTTTGTCGGAGATCCGTGGGCACGTGTTGTACACCAGCAGGGACTCAAGCCTGTCCTAGATGCAATTGGACCAAGGATGGCAGTTAGCATTGGTTTAGCGCTACGCAATATTGTAGAATAGTCACAATATTGAATATTTATTTATATTCATGATATACTTTCAGAAGTTAATAAATTATACATATGGCAAAAAATAAAATACAAGTCCATATCATCGAAGATGACACGTTTCTAGTGAATATTTATAAAACAAAGTTTGAGATGGAAGGATTTAGTGTTTCAGTTTCAGAAAATGGAGAGGCAGGTCTTGCTGCTGTAAAGAAAAAACAGCCAGATATCATTCTTTTGGATATTCTCATGCCAAAGATGGATGGATTCACTGTACTAAAGAAACTAAAGGCAGATAAGAATTTGAAAGACGTTCCCGTAATACTCCTCACAAATCTTGGGCAGAAGAATGATGTAGAGAAAGGGATTGATTTGGGAGCGGTTGACTACCTCATTAAAGCACATTTTAAGCCATCGGAAACTGTGGCAAAAGTCAAAAAAGTTTTAAAACTGAAATAATCTATGTTCAAGCTTACTATGAGAAATACAAAGAGTGGATTTACACTCATCGAGCTCCTTGTTGTTATTGCAATCATTGGATTGCTCTCAACCCTTGCGGTAGTTGCTCTTGGTTCTGCCAGACAGAAAGCCAGAGACTCACTCAGGCTCTCTGACCTAAAGGAAATGCAAGTGGCACTCGAGTTGCATTATACTGACAAGAGTTCATACCCTGTACAAGCTGAAGTAGTCACACTAGGAAGTGGAAATTTTGCATGTTTAAATATCGATGGTTTTAGTGCTTCTGGTTGTGCCAATCCATACAAAGGAAATATTCCTCAAGATCCAGGTGAGTCAGTCTATCAATATATTTCAAGTGATGGTTCTTCCTATGCAATATCTGCAATCCTAGAGGGTGAGATCGGCGGCTTGAATGATGGAACAGTGCAGGCATCTCCATCAGGAATATCAAATCAATAGCTGTAGTTGAATAGGTGAAACACTCTCCCCTGGAGGGTGTTTTTTTTGATGTAGCATGATATACTGTGAACACTATGGAAATACTATTTTCATCTTTTTTGTTTCTCATCGGGCTCATTCTTGGCAGTTTTTTGAATGCCTGGATCTATAGTCTAAGAGAAGAAATCAGTATCCGGGGCAGGAGATCTATGTGCCCAGAGTGCAAGAAAGATATTGCTTGGTATGATAATATTCCGGTGCTCAGCTTTTTTCTGTTGCGTGGAACATGTCGACCATGTAAGAATAGTATTTCTTGGCAATACCCAATCGTAGAGCTCTTCATGGGAATTGTATTTGTCTTTTTAGGCAGCTTTCATCAGCTAGACGTCTTACTCATCGCCAAGGATGGATTTATCATCTTCTTCCTTACACTCATATTTGTATACGATCTGCGATATCAGCAGATTCCAGATATTGCTACTATTGCTCCTGCCACTGCAGTATTCATAGTTACACTCCTCATGTCACCACTCAGCTGGGCGAGTATGTTGATTGGAGTCGGTGTAGGGGCAAGCTTTTTTCTTCTCCAATTCTTCATTTCAAAAGGGCGTTGGATTGGGGCAGGAGACATTAGTCTTGGGGCATTCATGGGTGTGATTCTCGGTTGGCCACTCACTTTTTTTGCTCTCGTCCTCGCGTATATTGGAGGGGCGGTCCTTAGTGTGGTATTGATTGCACTCAAGAAAACTACAAGAAAAAGTAAAGTACCATTTGGAACATATCTAGCAATAGCAACATGTATCTGTATGTTTTGGGGTGCGGAAATTGTGAGTTGGTATATTGGACTGATGTAATACTATGAATTCAAAGGTAATTGTCTGTGACCTGGATGGAATGATTAATAATAATATCCCGTTCAGCAAAAAATATTCAAAAAAATTTGGTATTGAGGAATCTATCATGCTTGATTTTTTTTATAATGAATTTCAGGATTGTATTCTTGACCGGGCAGACCTGAAGGAGGTACTGGGGAAGTATCTCAAAATATGGAAATGGCCAGGAACAGTAGAAGAATTGATTACCTATTGGTTTGAGGATGAGGTAAATCCAGACAAGGAGACGGTTGAAATAATTTCCACTCTCCGTGGGGATGGATTGATGACGTGTCTTCTCACAAATAATGAACGATACAGAATGAAATTTATGTCAGAGAAACTTAACTTTGACAGTATGTTTGAAAAAGTATTTAGCTCTTATGAGATTGGATTCAAAAAACCTGAGCAGGAAGCCTTTTCATATGTATATGAGCATGTGAATACAGTTGATTCTCTAGAGAAGAATGACTTTCTTTTCTGGGATGATGATCTAGATAATGTAAAGGGCGCACAAGAATTTGGATTTCAGGCATTTCAATTTACAAATGCAAAAGAGTTTGAAGAAATATGCAGAAAGTAGAACAGCACATTAGTAAGCTTCGTGCCCAAATAGATGATCTCAGATACAAGTATCATGTCCTTAATGATCCTGAAGTAACGGATAAGATGTATGAAGGTCTCGTGGATGAACTTCGAAAGATAGAGTCAGCTCATCCTGAATTCATTACACCAGACTCCCCAACGCAGCGTGTCGCCACAGAGCCAAGCAAGAAGTTTCAAAAAGTAGAGCACGTTGCCAAACAGTGGTCTTTGAAAGACGCTTTTTCCAAAGATGACCTAGAGAAGTGGGAAGAAAGGGTAAAAAAGTTGCTAGAGAAGAAACTTGGTAGTATTCCAAAAGATTTAGATTATACCTGTGAGCTCAAAATTGATGGGCTACACATCGTTCTCACATATGAGAAGGGAATTCTCAAAACTGCAGCCACTCGTGGTGATGGAAAGATTGGAGAAGATGTGACTCAGAATATTCGAACCATTGGAAGCGTTCCGCTCAAACTTAAGAAAGATATTGACCTCATTGCAGAGGGTGAAGTCTGGATGGCTAGCTCTATGCTGGAGAGGATTAATAAGAAGAGAGAAAAAACAGATGAGCAACCTTTCGCTAATCCAAGAAATGCTGCTGCTGGTACTATTCGTCAGCTAGATCCATCTATTGTGGCGAAAAGAAGACTCTCTCTCACTGTCTACGATATTTCTGGTGGAGAGATACCCGAGTCTCAGGAAAAAGAGTTGAAAGATCTCAAGGGTCTTGGATTCCTTACAGACTCTCATTGGAAAGTTTGCAGGAATATGGATTATGTCATGAAAATGTACGATGCCTGGAAGGGCAAGCTCAAGTCAAATCCATACTGGGTAGACGGACTGGTTATCAAAGTAAATAAGAGAGAGTACCAGGATATTCTCGGCTACACAGGAAAAGATCCTCGATGGGCAATAGCAATGAAATTCCCAGCAGAGCAGGGGATAACCAAGGTAAAGGATATTTATGTGCAAGTAGGCCGAACTGGTGCACTCACACCAGTGGCACTGATGGAGCCTGTACATCTAGCAGGCACTACTGTGACGCATGCAACACTTCACAATTTTGATGAGATTGATAGACTGGGGGTGCGAGTAGGAGATACCGTTGTAGTAGAAAAAGCAGGAGACATCATTCCAAAAGTTGTAAGAGTTCTAGAGAAGATGAGGGTGGGGAAAGAAAAAAAGTACAGAGCACCGAAGAAATGTCCAATCTGTCACAGTGACGTTGTAAAAAAGAAAATTCTTGATAAGAAGCAAGAAGATTCTGCTGCGCTTTTTTGTGAAAATAAAAAATGTTATGCACAAGAGCTCAGAAGAATAGGACATTTTGTTTCAAAAAAAGCTTTTAATATTGACGGGATGGGCAAGAAAATTGTTGAGCAGCTTGTACAGGAAGGGTTAGTTAAAAATGTTGTAGATATCTTCTCGCTCACAAAAGGAGATCTGGAGCCATTGGAAAGATTTGCAGAAAAGTCTGCAGAGAATCTTGTTGATTCAATCGAGTCTGCTAAGGATGTTACACTTGCTCGCTTTATTTTTGGCCTTGGCGTTCGACATGTTGGTGAGGAGACAGCCATTGCCCTTGCAAATGTGTTTGGGAGTCTTGAAAAGATTATGTCAGCTAGTCTCGGGGAGCTCACTTCTGTTGAAGATGTTGGTCCACGGGTTGCGGAATCTCTTAGAGAATATTTTGATCGAAAAGAAAATCAACTACTTGTTTCTGATTTACAGAAAAATGGAGTAAAAATAAAGAGATTAGAACACAAAGTGAAAGGTAAAAAATTATCTGGAAAAACATTTGTAATCACGGGAACCTTGCAGTTATTCACGCGTGATGAAGCAAAGGATGAGATTCGAGAGTTCGGTGGAAGTGTTTCTGATAGCGTTAGTAAGAAAACTGACTATGTGGTGGTAGGTGAGAATCCTGGAAGCAAGGCAACAAAAGCAAGGGATCTAGGAGTGAAATTGCTTAATGAGTCTGAATTTAAGAAGTTGATTAAATAACCCTTTGTGATAGAATACCTTCATGAAATTGGATAAAGAAGCAATTGAAAACATTGCATCATTAACACGCCTAGAGCTCTCAGAGCCAGAAAAAGCCATGTATGCCGAGCAGCTCTCGGCTATTTTGGATTACATAGAAAGATTGTCTGAAGTCAATACTGACTCCACTAGAGAAACATCTCAGGTTACAGGGCTTGAAGATATTGTACGCGAAGACAAAGCCAAAGATTGTCCTGCAGAGGTGAAAAAGAGAATACTCAATCAATTTCCAGAAAAAGAGAATAATCTCTTGAAAGTTAAGGCAGTGTTTGGATAGTATGAGAGAATTACATACGCTCACAATCAGAAAAGCCCATGATGGTCTTAAGAACGGAGACTTCACATCATTGGAGCTCACGAAGGCATGTCTCGGACAAATAAAAAAGCGCAATAAGAATATTAATGCGTTTATTTCTGTATTTGATAAAGATGCTCTAGAGGAAGCAAGCAAAGCAGATGAGCTTATTTCAAAAGGAAGACAGAAAGTACTAACCGGCATTCCTTTTTCAGTAAAAGATGCTATATGTACTCTGGACTCACGATCTACTGGTGCGGCAAAGATATTGGATAATTACAGAGCACCGTATGAGGCTACTGTGATTACAAAAATACGGGAGCAGAGTGCTGTACTCCTCGGAAAGACGAATTGTGACTCATTCGGGCATGGTGCAAGTAATGAGAATTCCATGTATGGACCTGTGAGGAATCCTCACGATGAAAAACGTGTAGCAGGGGGGTCTTCTGGTGGTGCCGCAGCAGCTGTTGCGGACAATCAATGTATATTTTCTATTGCAGAGGATACTGGTGGCTCTATTCGTCAGCCAGCGAGCTTCTGTGGTGTAGTAGGTCTCAGGCCATCCTATGGAAGAAATTCACGCTATGGAATCATGCCGATGGCAAGCTCCCTCGACACTGTTGGGCCAATCACCAAGACAGTCGAAGACACTGCGATACTTATGGAGATTATGGCAGGAAAAGATGAAAAAGATGCAACAACATATAGTGACACTGCCCCGATGTATACAAAGGAAATCAATAAAAAGGCAAAAAAACTAAACATTGGCATTCCAAAAGAATACTTTGAGGTGGATGGTTTTGATGAAGAAGTGAAGAAATCAGTCTTGGCGCAAATCGATACTCTCAGAGAAGCTGGTCATGAGATAACTGAGATCAATCTCCCAATGACAGAGTACGCTATAGCAGTGTATTATATTCTCGTCCCAAGTGAGGATAGCTCAAACCTAGGGAGATTGGATGGCATTCGGTATGGTGTAAGGGAAAAAGGAAAGAATCTTGGGGGTGTGTATGCGGCGTCGAGAGCAAAGGGGTTTCCAGATGAAGTGAAGAGGAGGATCATGACAGGGACATTTGCGCTTTCATATGGGTATTACGATGCATATTACAAGAAAGCACAGAAAGTCAGAACACTCATCAGTCAGGATTTTGAAAAGGCTTTTGAGAATGTTGATCTTATTCTGACTCCAACCGCACCAACAACAGCATTTAAACTTGGTGAAAAGAAAAATGACGTCATTGCAATGTACCTTGCAGATGTTTTCGTCTGTCCAGCCGCGATAGCTGGACTTCCTGCGATTTCAATTCCAGTAGGAAAGGACAACAATGGTCTTCCAATCGGTATGCAGATTATTGGACCAAGACTTGGGGAAATAGAAGTTCTTTCACTTGCAGCTAGAATATAAATCTTAATCCTAGATTTTTAAATATAAATTTCATGAAAAAGGAGACCATCGAAAAATCAAAAAAAGATGCAGAAAAGGATTTTAACTATCTGATAAATGAAACAGGGGAGTATCGTGATACATGGAGAATATTTCGAATCATGGCAGAGTTCATAGAAGGATATCAATTCCTCTCTAGCCTAGACAAAGAGGTAACTATTCTCGGTTCTGCCAGGCTTGCAGAAGACCACAAGTATGCGAAGAAGGCTACCGACCTTGGTTTCCTACTTGCAAAAAAGGGATATACGACGATTACAGGTGGTGGTCCTGGTATTATGCAGGCAGCGAACAAAGGAGCATTCGAGGCTGGTGGCCAATCTATTGGACTAAATATTCAGCTTCCGTTTGAACAGCGTATCAATCCATATGTAACCAAGTCGACAGCATTTTACTATTTTTTTACTCGCAAGGTGATGTTGACAAGTCCAGCGCATGCTTTGGTATTCTTTCCTGGTGGATTTGGGACTATGGATGAATTCTTCGAGGTTGTTGATCATATTGAGCTTGGAAAAATGTGTGGGGTACCTGTGATCCTCTTTGGGTCTGATTTTTGGAAACCTCTCGTAGAATTTTTGAAGAAAGACTGTTGTAAAGTCGGTTCTATTCATGTGGAAAAAGTCTCAGAGTGGTTGATAGTCGATAGTGAAGAAGAAGTCTTGGAAGTTATTGAAAATTTTGATAGATCAAATTATGATAAATGCGAGCTTGCTCCAATGAACTTTCACAAGAACACAAAGGATATTGACTGGAGAATATTTCGAATCATGGCAGAGCTTGTAGAGGGGTTTGAACTCCTTACCGGTCTTGTCGAGGGTGTCACTGTGTTGGGAACCAAGAGTATGGAAGATGGAAATCCATACTATGATGCTGCATACACACTTGGTAGAGAGCTCGGGAACCATGGCTATGCTGTAGTCACTGGTGGAGCTTCGGGAATTGCAGAAGCTGCTAACAAAGGTGCTATGGAGGTTGGTGCGGAGTCATATGGTATTGGAATGGAAGTATTTGGGAAGAGTAGGATGAATCAGTATGTGACAAAATCAATATCATTCCGATATCCATTTACCAGAAAGCTGATTGTGACAGCCCCATCAAAGGCATTTGTCTTCTTTCCTGGTGGTCTTGGAACTATGCATCAGTTCTTCGAAGTGTTGACCCTCATACAAACAGGAAAGATGCAGCAGATTCCTATTATTCTCTTTGATTCATCCTTTTGGGGTGATTTAGATAACTATATTTCAGAAACACTTGCAAAGAATTTTAAGACAATCTCAAAAAAAGATTGTGAATACTATACAATCGTAGATGATATTGGGGTTGCTATGGATATTATTAAAAAATTTCGAGGAAAAGAGGATTAGTATGATTCCTTGGTTTCAGTTCACAGTAGTACATATTGGACCCATACCTATCCAGGTGTGGGGCTTTTTTGTAGCACTTGGAATGCTCGTTTCGATGATGATCATAGCAAAGAGATCAAAACAGTATGACCTTAACAAAGAAGTGATGATGGATCTCGGTCTTTGGATGCTTGTCTGTGGGGTTGTCTTTGCAAGACTCTTCCATATTTTCTTTTATGAACTAGGCTTCTATATTTCAAATCCTGTCGAGATGTTAAAAATCTGGCATGGGGGCCTTTCATCTTTCGGAGGTTTGTTTGGCGCTCTTATTGTCATACCTTTCTATCTCAAGAAAAAAAAGATTAGAAAAAGTGAAATATTGAAAATAGCTGACCTTCTCAGTTTTTCTGCACTGTTTGGGTGGATTATTGGAAGGGTCGGCTGTTTCATAATTCATGATCATATCGGAAGGAAATCTGGGTTTTTCCTTGCAATTGGGAGTCCTGATGGGTCTAGACTAGAGATGGCACTGTTGGAAATCATTGCATTGATTCCTTTGGCCTATTTTTTCTTTCTTATGGACAAAAAAAAGAAGTCATATGGTTTCATAACCAGTATGTTGTTCATGTATTATGGTATTGTTCGTTTTTTTCTTGATTTTTTTCGTGCCACAGACATCACAGCTGCCGATGTCAGATATCTAGGATTGACCCCAGGGCAATACTTTGCTATTGTGCTTCTAATCTTTGGGGGGTATCTATACACACGGAGAGTTCGCATAGTGGTCTAGTGCACTACCTTGGAAAGGTAGCATACCTGAAAGGGTATCGAGGGTTCGAATCCCTCACTCTCCGCTATTTATTTTTTTATTTTACTTAAAGTTTTTGACATAAGCAATTCTGTTCTATGAGTAGAAAAACAGCAGTTCTTCTCATTCGGATGATAGCGGTTGTCTCTATTGTGAATGCAGTTTCCAACATCTTCGAAGAAGGAAAGATGATGATTTATGATTTAAATGGTATACTACTTGGCGTTGGTCTTCTCATTGTACCTCTCATGATGGGAAGAAAATAACCCAAAGAATATGCAACCAAAAGTTCTTCTATTGACTTTATTAACATTGGGAGCTATTGGATCACTGGGCTATTGGATGTTCACCAGTGGTCAGTACACTATACGTGGCTGGTTTGAAGAGGATGAGTTAGTTCTCGAGCTATATTCTGATGAGGCATATAATATTGCATTTTTGAGTGCTTGTTCTGAAGAGGGGCAAGTAACTCCAGACTTTGAAATAAATGAGGGGACCAGGACATGGTGGTTTGATATGGTTGCTGATAAACCAGGATGTAATCCAGCGTGTGTTGTTGACGACGTAACAAAAGAAGCTGAAATTAACTGGAGGTGTACAGGGCTCACCCCTCAGTAATACAAATAAAAAAAACAGAACTGATTGCTCTGTTTTTTTATTTTTTCTTTCTAAATGGAAAAAGAATAATGCTCGCTATCAGAAAATGCAGGACAGAGACAAAAGTAGCATATAAAAAAATGGCAGTGAGAAATCGTAGGTATTGGCTGAGCCCTAGTACCGAAGATGTAATGTTTGATTGTGCAAAAAGAGCAATAGTATTGATGATGATAATAATGCACACAATCCAGATAAAACCACTCCACATACCTTTTTGATCCTGTTTGCTCGGTGCTAGGTGAGATGAGACTGCGAAGGAGAGGTATAGGAATAACCACCATTTCCATGAACTAGCGTCAAATGCAGAAAGAAATATGCTCCCAACTTGACGTACTGATATCCATATAGAATTGAACGAAGTAAGGTCAGTGCTTCTCAGTAGGTCAAACATTGCACTAGATCCGGACAAAAAAAATCTAAAGAGAAGGTAGAGTACTCCGGAGCCAAAGATAAGTGGCGCAGCTCCAATAAAGAAATTGCCAATATTTTGAAAGATACTTTTTTTGTGATAGGAGTGGTTCACGTGTCCCAGTCCACCAGTTTCTTTATTTGGCTTGAAGAGCGACACTTTTTCAATTCTGTGTAAAAATAACTTCGCAAAAATATAGTGTCCAATTTCATGGATTGGAGTGCCTATGATACCAGTCCACAGAATCCCTTTCCAGCCAACAGATTGCATATATTGTTTATGTATATAGCGCTGCAGCTGTGATAAAACATACCCAAAAACAAAAAAAACACCAAATATGCCGAGGATCTGTGTAAGTGAGATTTTGAAAAGTATAAAAAGCTGATTTTCCATAAGTACTAGAGCAAGTATATCATGAGAATGTATTTAAAAAAACCTGCTTTATAGCAGGTTTTTTCTTTATTTATTTGGGATAATATTCGCGAACTTTTTTCTCTTCAGAGCACCGTCAAAACGTCTGCGCTGCTTGGTAGTGAATTTCACAACTCCAGCAATCTTTGCATACAGTGTGTCATCCTTACCCTTGCTCACATTCTTGCCTGGATAAATCTTTGTTCCACGTTGTCTCACGAGAACATTTCCAGCTTTCACTGTTTGACCGTCTCCAACCTTCGTGCCAAGATATTGAGGTTGGGAATCTCTACCAAGCCTGGTGGAACCACCAGCTTTTTTATGTGCCATACGTATGTATTGTCACTTCACACCCTACAGTGTACTGACAAAGTAGTGTAGAGTGAGCCGCCTCCTGGCGCGGGCCGGGATCGCTAACCATGTCATTGAATTACGAGAAGAGTATAGTAGATATGTGCTCACTTGTCAAGAGTAACATTTTTCTGTATAATTGCTTTGATTATCATCTGAGTATAGCGAAATTTTCCATGTACCCAATCAAATTATATATCAAAAATTTACCCATTATTATCATGTTTGGGATTTCTGTACTTGTCAATCTTGCAAGCTGGTTTTGGTTGCTTTGGAATATACGTTTTGTAGATGAGCAGATATTTCTTCATTACAATATTCTTTTCGGGGTTGATCTTGTGGGCAATGCACAGAAGATCTTCTATCTTCCACTGCTTGGGCTTTGTATTCTCATTTTTAATACCCTTCTTGGTTGGGTGCTCTTTAGCAAAGATAAATTTGCGGCCCAAGCACTTCACACAGTCTCAGTGTTCTGTCAAATTGCTATTTTTATTTCAAGCTCAATACTCGTTTTTCTGAATGTCTAATATGAGCACTAGAACTATGCAGTCAGACAAGGTACTCCTTATTCTTTTTGGTGTACTTGTTGCATTCGGCATCGTCATGCTCACGTCAGCAGGCTCGGCTATTGGTTTGGAAAGATTTGATGATAGTTATTTTTTTGTAAAGAGACAGCTTCTCTACGGGCTTCTTCCTGGAACATTTATTTTCTTTCTATGTGTCAGAGTGAGTCTGGACTTTGTGAAGAGAAATGCTTTCTTTATCTTTGTTGTTTGTATATCTTTACTTCTCCTCGTCTTCATTCCTGGCATTGGATCTTCTTACAATACTGGCGCAAATAGCTGGCTTCAAATTTGGAATTATTCATTTCAACCTTCAGAATTTGCAAAGTTAGCACTCATTATTTTCTTTGCAGCATATCTTGGAAAAAAGAGTGAAGAACTTTTAAATTTTCAACAAGGATTTCTGATGGCTCTAGCTCTTGCTGGGATTCCAATTGTTTTGGTTGCACTGCAACCAGATATTGGAACTGTTGCGATTCTCTTCGCAATTGTCATAGGAATGCTCTTCGTTGCAGAAGCGAAAATTTTACATATTTCTCTTCTAGCAGGTGCTGGAATATTTGTTTTTTTCCTTATGACGATCATTGCGCCATACAGGGCTGAGCGACTTACAACTTTTTTGCACCCAGAACTCGATCCACAGGGAATTGGGTATCAAATTAACCAGTCTTTTATTGCAATAGGCTCTGGTGGTATATTTGGTCACGGACTTGGGCACTCGCGTCAAAAGTATCAGTATCTTCCAGAAGTCCATGCCGATAGTATTTTCGCAATTATTGCAGAAGAAATGGGTTTTGTAGTAACTATTGGATTCATTTTACTTCTCGTTTTTATTACTATCCGTGGCCTGAAGATTTCGAGGACCGCTCCAGACATGTTTTCAAGGCTTTTGGTAGCTGGTATTATTATTTGGATTGTTGCACAGTCATTTCTTAATATTGGTGCAATTGTAGGACTTCTACCTCTGACAGGAGTCCCACTTCCATTCGTGAGTCACGGTGGTACTGCACTAATGATTGCCATGGCCGGCATGGGCTTTGTCATCAATGTGAGTAGACATACATAATATGAAAATTATTCTTTCAGGCGGAGGTACGCTTGGTCCAGTAACGCCACTTCTTGCAATTTATGAAGCGTTAACAAGAGAATATAAAGACGCTACTTTTATTTGGATTGGAACAAAGGGTGGTCCAGAAAAAGAGATTGTTGAGAAAGCTGGCATACCCTTCATTGCTATTACATCTGGAAAGTTGAGAAGGTATATTTCTTTTTGGAACGTCATAGATATTTTTAGAATCGTTATTGGTTTTTTTCGATCTATCGGCATTATGTTTCGCTATAGTCCAGATGCCTGTATCTCTGCTGGTGGATATGTTTCAGTGCCATTACACTGGGCAGCCTGGCTCTTTGGCGTTCCTTCTTGGATTCATCAGCAAGATGTGCAAGTAGGTCTTTCGAACAGGTTCATGGCACCTTTCGCACGTATAATCACGACTTCTCTAGAGAGTCAGATGAAACTATTTCCAAAAAGAAAAGTAAAGTGGATTGGAAATCCTGTTAGAAATGAAATTTTGAGTGGATCAAAAGATAGAGCAATGGAGTTGTTTGACCTAAAAGAGGATCTACCTATTATTTTTGCAACAGGTGGGGGAACTGGGTCGCTACGTGTTAATCAGATGATAGTGGAGGCTGTTGGACATCTCAAGGGCCATGCACAAATTATTCACCTCACTGGAAAGGAAAGACCTCAAGAACTTGCAGAAAAAGCGCAAAAACATTTTGATTACTATCAGGTTCATCAATTTTTTTCCGAGGAGATGAAACATGCATATGCTGCTGCTGATATTGTGATATCGCGTGGCGGGTTTGGAACACTGAGTGAACTGGCAGCACTCTCGAAGCCAGCCATTCTTATTCCAAAACATGGTCACCAAGTTCAGAACGTTTCATTTCTTGCTGAGGCCGGTGCCGTAGAGGTAGTTGATGAAACAACGAAGGATGGAAATTATCTTGCAAGACTTGTAAAGGATTTGATTTCAGATAAAAATAGAATGATAACGCTCGGAAGTACACTGAACAAGACAATGCCTCTGGCAACAGAGACAAAAATAGTTGGTATATTAAAAAGCATTTTGTAATCAGAGTGGGAAAAACTAACTATGATAATCCTTATTCTGTCTATAATTATTATCACCACTATTGCTTTGGTCGGCTTCTTTGTTGTTCGGAGCGTCGAAGATGATGATTTGAGCGGAAGTTAATCTCATTTTTTTCCTCAACAATAGTAAAAAAACCTTGACTATCAAGGTTTTTTTACTATATATTAAGCGAAACCATGGAGGGAGAGATGCAGAATGATCTCATCGCTATGTTTGTAGTCTCCGCATGTCTATTGCTGGTCAGCTGGCTTATCGGCCGATATGCGGCACCATTGGGAGATCGGCCATTCCAGTGGGGGCTGAGAGGGTCCTATGAACCTAACACTTGCTATTCTGCTAGCACTACTCCTGGTAGTACTAGTCTGGTGGCAGATCAAGACAAGTAGACCGTGGAATCTAATCGTCAGCGGGACGTCGACGATTCTCACGTTCTTTCTCATCACGATCGTTGTTTTTATCATACTCATTGTGAGTGCTGTTGATAAACAGCACTCACAGGGGTGGTGAGGCACGACAAGGGGGATCCGGATGAAGTGGAGGCGTCTGGATCAAACAAAAAAACATCAGACTATGGTGTTTTTTTATATTCTAGAAAAATCTATCCCATATTGTAACAACGGAGAAGATTCCGAAGAAGATAAAGGAAAATATGATAATGATTCTACGCCAGATCTTTGGTTGAATTTCTTTTGGAAGCTCGCGGTAGTTTAGCCAATTGACAAGGCCAATGTGAACAAACATACACACAGCATTGATAACAGCACTAAGTATAAGGAGCGAAAGAGGTTCTGTGAAGCCGAGTGAGAAGACTAAAATACCAAATGCAATCTGTGCCCAGAGGAATGCAAAATAAATCTTCGAAAGATTTATCCTTCTCTCTTCATGTGATCGAATCGCAGCATAGTTCTCTGACATGATCCTACTTGTAGAATCCATAACTGAGAACTGTGTTGAGAAGAGCATAATTCCCATCAAAATAAGGAAGATTGATCCAAGTGCTGGAAATGTTTTACTTGCAATGATTCTTCCTTCATTGATAACAAAGTTTATACCTTCTGCATTCCCAGCCAATCCAAACGTTGTGGAGTAGGAGAGTAAGAGGAGAAAAGACATGGTGATGAGGCCTGTCAGAAAAAACACAAAAAAGTGTTCCTTGTTCACACTCTTCCACCATGATTCGAATCTACTCAAGTTTTCTTTTGTAGGATGAAACTCAAAACCATTGAGATCAATCTTCTGTTTTGTTCCACCAAAAAGGCCTTTTATTTTTTCTGTGAAAGCACCCATGCCGTATCCTTTTTCTCGAATATAACTTGATTGTGTAAGATTTAGATTTCCTCCAGCACCACTAAAGGCAAAGGCAGCCAGAAACACTGCTATTGGAATTCCAGCTGGGAGGAACCAATATTCGCCTCCTTTTCCAATCAGACCTTGTCCGAGTGCTGCCCAGTCAGCTCCCTTTGCAAAGTATATAGTAAGAATAAAAACTGAAGGTATGCCGATCAATATAATCAACTTAGCAAATCGCTCGACAGTATTATAGATATATTTTCCAAAACTGAGGATGAGGCCGATCAAAAGTAAAAACACAATAGCGATGACAGTGCCTGTACCACCAAAGACTGAAGCAAAAAGTGCTCCAGACGAAGCAATAATACCTGGCCACCCAAACCCAATCATTGTAGAGAAGATGAGCCAGAATGGGACCCATTTCCACCTCCTTGCAAGACCAATGAAAACACTCTCACCTCTGGCAAGTGAATATCGCTCTATCTCCATATTGATAAAGAACTGGAAAAAAATGCCAACAAGTGCTCCCCATGCAATGCCAAGTCCCCAGTTTGAGGAGAGATACGGCCAGAGAATAACTTCGCCAGACCCGAGGCCAAGACCGAGCAGAATGAAGCTTGGGCCGAGGAGCTTGCGAAACGGAGGGGGCTTTGGAATTGATTTTGATTGTTTTTTGAGCATAAAAGCGGGATTATCTTGACTTTCTAACAAAAACAGTATATCATATTCATGTTCATTTCATTCATATGGCCTGGTAGCTCAGCCTGGTAGAGCAGTTGCCTTTTAAGCAAACGGTCCTGGGTTCGAATCCCAGCCAGGTCACCAATTTGATAAGAAAACAAAACCACCTATCTCCTATGTAGGGATTTCTATTCTAGAAATCTACGCGAGAATTGGGTGGTTTTGTTTTCTACCTTGGAAACCAGCGCTGATGGTGATAGTGGACCAACCAAACACACTGAGAAGAGTATGTAGAGTCAATTGCTGGTGTGCAATAAATGTGATAAAATAGAATAAATTTGAGGCGTCTTATGAACTTCTACCAACAGACAATAGAAGCAGTTTTTGATCATTTTAAGGTTGATGAAAAACAAGGTTTGAGTGGTTTAAAAGTGAAGAAAGCGCTGAAGATACATGGCAAGAACGAGCTTCCAAGAGCACGAAAGAAAACAACAAACTTGAAAATCTTTTTGAATCAATGGAAAAGTCCATTGCTTTTTATTTTGTTGGTTGCTGGCTTCATTAGCGGGCTTCTAGGTGAGTACACTGACATGACAGTTATCCTGCTCACTGCAGGGATCAATGCTGCCATTGGATACATTCAGGAGAATAAAGCAAATAGTGCACTAGAAAAACTTCAAGAAATGGTTGCATATCAGGCCACAGTGATGAGAGATGGAAAAAAGCTTCAGATAGAAAGTAGTAATCTTGTGCCTGGTGATATTCTTTTCCTAGAGGCTGGAGATAAAATTCAGGCAGATGCAAGAATCATCTCCACGGTTGATTTCGAAGTACACGAGGCAGCTCTCACAGGAGAGTCACAGGAAGTGAAGAAGAGCCGAGGCGTGATCAAAGATGAAATCGGCGTTGCTGATAGATACAACACTGTATTCCGAGGGACTACTGCAGTGAATGGACACGCTGTCGTTGTTGTCATTAATAC
Source organism: Candidatus Magasanikiibacteriota bacterium (assembly GCA_043809645.1). Taxonomy (GTDB): domain Bacteria; phylum Patescibacteriota; class Patescibacteriia; order Magasanikbacterales; family UBA922; genus JBDROX01. The sequence goes on from JBDROX010000036.1 coordinate 31,687, forward strand.
TGGTGAGGAAACAGAGATAGGGAAGATTGCCACAATGGTCAAAGATATTAAAGATGAGGAAACACCTCTTCAGAATCAGCTCAAAAAATTAAGTCAAAAGCTTGGTGCGATCGTCCTTGTCATATCTTTTCTCATTTTCTTGCTTGGAATTTTTGTCAGCAAGGATACAACAATATTTGAAATGTTTGAGACGGCAGTCGCTATTTCAGTTGCTGCCATTCCTGAAGGACTCATCATATCCCTGACAGTCATACTTGCAATTGGTATGCAGTTTATCCTGAAACGGAACGCACTTGTTCGACGACTTGTGTCTGCAGAGACACTAGGGAGTGTCAGTGTTATTTGTACAGACAAGACAGGAACTGTCACAGAAGGAAAAATGAGTGTCACAGAACTTGTTACGAAATCAGAACATCTGGATGTTGATGAGCTGAGAGTACTGAATTCAAAAAAGGAGGATAGGCATGCTGAAGCATTATTGGCACTTCGCATTGGCACGCTCTGCAACAACGCAAGTCAGAACAGTGAGAATATATTTGTTGGTGATACTACAGAGACGGCTCTGGCAGAAATAGGATTCTCTGCTGGCATAAATAAAGTGGATTTGGAGAAAACAGTGAGGCGTATTGACGAAATTCCTTTTAGTAGTAGAGAGAAGTACATGGTGACGCTTCATCATGCATCAGACGCTGCTTTCATATATGCGAAAGGTGCTCCAGAAGTCATTCTTTCAAAGTGCAGTTACTTGAGTACAGCAGGAGGGAATATAAAACTTGAAAAAAAAGAAAAAGATTGGCTTGAGGATGAAATCAGAAAACTTACTGCAAAAGGATTGCGAGTACTTGCACTTGCGTACAAGGGTACAGATTTATCTTTGGTAGATCTGGGTTCAGAAGATGAAGAAAATCTAACTTTTGCAGGTATAGTTGGCCTTTCTGATCCAGTTCGTACAGATGTTAAACAAACAATTGAGGTTGCCCGGCAAGCGGGTATTCGAGTTATAATGGTAACAGGTGACCATGCAATGACAGCGCGTGCGATTGCAAGCCAAATTGGACTGCCTTCAGATGATCAGAATGTTGTACGTGGTGATGAGCTGCAAAAGATGAGTGAGAAGAAACTCCTGCAAGTAGTAACACATGCAAGTGTCTTCGCACGCGTAGATCCAAGGGATAAAATTCGGATTGTGAATGCTCTAAAGAAGAATGGGGAGGTTGTTGCTATGACAGGGGATGGCGTGAATGATGCTCCAGCGCTCAAAGGAGCAGACATTGGTGTTGCAGTCGGATCTGGCACTGATGTTGCAAAGGAAGTTGCTGAGCTTGTGATTCTTGATGATAAATTCCCAACTATTGTTGCAGCTGTAGAGGAGGGGAGAACAATTTATCAAAATATCAAGAAAGTTGTTCTCAAATTACTTTCTGACAGTTTTACAGAAGTTATTCTTATCTCAGGCAGTCTCATTGCTGGACTTCCTCTTGCACTCCTTCCTGTTCAGATACTCTGGGTGAATCTCATTGAAGATTCTTTTCCAAATATGGCGCTTGCATTTGATAAGGGTGACAAGGAAAATATGAAAGATCCTCCACGCAAGAAAGGGGTCTCACTAATTGACAAGGAAATGAAGGTAATGATTGCTATTGTGACTATTGTTCACGATATTGGGCTCCTTACCGCCTATATCATTCTTTCTAAGATTGGTATGGATATTGCTCTTGTCCGTACTATTATATTTGCAGCGCTCGCCACGGATTCACTGATTATTATTTATCCAATACGTAGCATGCGGCACATGCTCTGGCAGATCAATCCTTTTGATAACAGGTATCTTACAATGAGTGTACTCCTTGGATTGGGATTGTTAATCCTTAGCATTTATGCACAACCTCTTCAATACTTACTTAAAACAATCCCACTGACGGCAGAGCATTGGCTCCTAGTGATACTTCTTGGTATAATCGACATTATACTTATCGAAGCCATTAAGGGAATTTTTCTTGTTAAAAATCATCATAAATTAAGTGAATAATATGTTGAACAAACCCTATACAGCCAAACTTAGAAAACATATGCTTGGATTTGCGACGAAACGTCGTGATGTGATCAAAATGTCTGGTGATGCACTCCACCATGCCAAGAGGGCTATTTTTGCTATGCACAAGGATGATCTAAAGGAAGCAGAGGCCAAATTGAAACAGAGCGAGGCACTTTTCAGTGGGCTTCATAAGAAATTCTCAAAAGATTCAGAAATTACAAATGAAGGATCATACAAAGCAGGCCTAGAAGAGTACGTTGAAGCAAGTCTTTTCTACCAGTTCCTTACAACTGGTAGAATGGGAGAGCTGAGGGGTCTAGATATAGTACCACATGTCTATATTGCAGGTATCTGTGATGTTCCTGGTGAACTCTTGCGCTATGCCACTAAAGCTGCTACAAATAAGGATGAAAAAACAGTAAAAAAATGCGCTGAGATGGCCAAGGAAATAGTAGGAGAACTTATTGAGTTCAACCTGACGAGTTACCTCAGAACCAAGTTTGATCAAGCAAAACGAGCTGTTCAAAAAATTGAATATATTCAGTACGAACTAAGTCTTCGGAAATAGAATCTTAAAAGGAGTGAGTGCCTCAATATGATCAAGAAGTTTTTTAAAAAAATTCTTCCAAGACAAGTGTGGAATCTACGTCACCTTTTTTTTGCATGGTACGGTGCTTTTAAGTACAAGCACCCCTCGGAAGAACTGGTGGTCATTGGAGTGACTGGTACGAGTGGAAAATCGACAACGACTCACTTTTTAAGACAGATTCTTGAAGAGGCTGGATACACTGTTGGCTCTCTATCAACAATTGATTTTTATATTGCTGGTGAGTCAACATTGAACGATAGAAAGATGACCATGCTCGGAAAGATGGAAATTCAAAAGTACCTTCGAAAGATGGTGGACGCTGGATGCAACATTGCAATCATAGAAACAACATCTGAAGGAAGGTTACAGCATCGTCACCGATTTATTAATTATGATCTTATTGGCCTTACGAATCTCTATCCAGAGCATATTGAATCACACGGAAGTTTTGAAAAATACAAACAAGCAAAGAAAGACATTTTTAACTATGTCTCATCGCGCAAACACAAGGTTGTGCATGGAAATGACGTTCCAAAAGCATGTGTTGTGAATGCTGCGAGTGAATATGCAGAAGAGTTTTTGGAAACCCACTTTGAAAAAAAGTGTCTTTTTGCGAGGAATGATGTTGAACTCTTTGCTGAAAAAAAAGATTTTGATAAGAGTCTTGAGTTTGTCATTGGAAGGAATATCGAAGTAAATAGAGATGGGCTCCACTTTGATACAGATCATACACATATTGATGCACAGCTCTATGGAGAGCATAATATAGAGAACCTCCTTGCAGCATTTACTATTGCCAGGTGTTTGAATATTGACTGGAAGAAAATTGCAAAGGCTGCCACAAAAGTACGAAATGTCCCTGGAAGAATCGAGTTTATTCATGAAGCAGAAGAAAAGGGATTTTCTGTCATTGTTGATTATGCTTTTGAACCAGGTGCTATGGAGGCGCTCTATAGTGTAACAAAATTTCTTGATTTCAAAAAAATTATACATGTATTCGGATCTACAGGCGGTGGACGTGATAAAGCGAGGAGATTTTCCGTAGGCACATATGTTGGAGAGCAGGCGGATATCTGTATTATTACAGACGAGGATCCATATGATGACGACCCAATGCAGATTATAGATGATGTTGCTTCTGCTGTAGAAAATACAGGAAAAAAACTGGATGAAAATCTTTTCAAGATACTATCTAGAAAAAAAGCAATTCAAAAAGCCATTGATATGGCAAACAGGGATGATCTCATACTCATTACAGGAAAGGGAAGCGAGCAGGCAATGGTGATAACAGGAGGAAAGCTCATACCCTGGGATGATAGAGAAGAAGTTCGAAGTGCACTTTTGAGTAAGAATGATTAACACATGTATGGAAAGAAGGAGTAAGGAGAAAACGACAAGGAAATTCTACAAAACAAAAGTTTTTCTTCTTGTGGTGTTTCTTGGTGCGATTTTTGTGGCAATTAGTTATATACGAGGTTACTATCAGGATTACAAAATAAAGCAAGAAATCAAGTATCTGAAAGAGGAAGTAAGGACACTGGAGAGTAAGAAAATTGAATCACTCGCAATTCTAGAATATGTCATGAGTGACACCTTCATAGAAGAGAAGGCGAGGACAGAATTGAACCTAAAGAAACCAGGAGAGCATGTCGCTTTCATATCTAGTGATGGAGACAATGTTTCGAGGGTTGATAGTAATTTCTACCAAGAGAAAAAAGAGGACTTGAATAATCCAACAAAATGGTGGTATTATTTCTTTGTTAATAAAGAAATAAATTAATATATTTCATAAATATTCGAACCTATGTCAAAAAATGAAGAAAAGAAGAAAAATAATGCCAAGGCACTTGGTCTTGGTTTTATCCTCATTATACTCCTGGCTATTGTCGGAGTGTATATGTTCTCCTATTCTGGAGTAAAGAAAGCTTCAAGATCAAATTTTGTAGTGAAGAGTGCAACAATATTTGGTATTCCTGCAGCAAAAATTAATGGACAGAAGATTACATACAAGGATTATCTCCTCGATGTACAGAGTCTTGAGAGTTTTTATAGCATTAATCCAGAGCAATTCAGCGGTATTACTGATGAAGATCTCTCAAATCAGGCGCTTTCTAGACTGCTCGCAAACAAAATTATTGGTAGTTGGGCAAAAAAGCTTGATATCTCTGTTACAGATGAGGAGGTAAATAAGGCTGTAGAGGAAATAGTCGGCGAGTTTGGTTCTCGCGAAGCTACTGAGCAGGAAATTGTTACACAGTTTGGATGGACTCTCGACATGTATATTGAGAGAATACTCAGGCCAATTTTACTAGAGCAGAAGATGGATGAGAAGTTTGCAGAGATTGAAAATTTTGAAGAAGGCAACAGCTTCCTCCAGCCAGAAGTGAAAGCAAGCCACATTCTCTTTCCAGCTGAGACAGAGGCAGGGGAAGATCTTGAAAGGATTCGAGTTGACGCAGAAAAAGTGTTGGAACGTGCTAAGAGTGGAGAAGACTTTGCGGCTCTTGCAAAAGAATTTGGATCTGACTCTACAAAGGATGTTGGTGGCGACCTCGGTTGGTTTGGATCAGGAATCATGGTTCCAGAGTTTGAGGAGGCAGCATTTAATACAGAAGTTGGGGCTGTTGCAGCAGAGCTCGTGGAAACACAGTTCGGACTCCATATCATCAAGGTTGATGATAAGAGAGAGGCAAGAGATTTCTCTGCGTTCATGAATTCACAACTAAAAGATGCTGATATTAAGATGGTAGCAGATATACCAAACCCGTTTGAGGGACTTTTTGACGATGAAGAAGGTTCAGAAGAATAAACAAAAAAACAACCCGTGAAAGCGGGTTGTTTTATGCGGGATTAGTACAATGGTAGTATATCTGCTTCCCAAGCAGGAGACGCGAGTTCGATTCTCGTATCCCGCTCACGGTCAAAAAACCTTTGGGTGCCACCTTAGCTCAGTTGGTAGAGCAATTCCTTCGTAAGGAAGAGGTCCGGAGTTCGAATCTCCGAGGTGGCTCAAAAAAACAGCCCACCAATAAGAGGTGAGCTGTTTTTAATTTAGAATAATGCAGTGACTCACTGGACATTTTGTAATTTTGTCAACAGTGTTAGCAGAAGGCTCTCTTCAAGCAGGTATTCTGATGTGCTATAATGTCCGTACATTATGATCAGACTCAAGGGAGTAACAAAAAAATATAATCGGCACAGTACTGGAGTCGAGAATATTGACCTGCATATAGAGCCAGGTGAGTTTGTGTCGATTGTTGGGCAAAGTGGCACTGGGAAAACAACCATAGTGAAGCTTATTATTGCCGAAGAAAAACCATCTCATGGAAAGATTGAAATCGGAGGTTGGGACATATCTAGAATTAAAAATAGGGATATTCCTTTTCTCAGGCGACAGATAGGTGTTATTTTTCAGGATTTCAAACTATTGGAAAAAAAGACTGTAGAGGAGAACGTCTCTTTTGCTCTGCAGGTTGCTGGGGAGAAGAGTCACCGAATTAGACATGTGGTGCCAAAACTCCTGGAAATTGTTGGGTTGAAGAACAAGCAAAGGAGCTATCCACATCAACTATCTGGTGGAGAGCAACAGCGTGTTGTAATTGCAAGATCACTGGTTCATAGACCGAAAATTCTTGTGGCAGATGAGCCCACAGGAAATCTGGATTCAATCAATACACACGAAATTATCCAGATTTTGAAAAAGATAAATGAGTTTGGAACTACTATTTTACTTGTTACCCATAATAGGGAAGTTGTGAATCATCTGAGGAAGAGGGTTATTACACTGGATGAAGGAAAAGTAATTTCAGATGTAAAAAGAGGAAAATATAGACTCTAAAATACGTATATGGCATCAATTTTTAGAATTATAAAATTTGCTTTTCAGGACATTGTCAGAAATGCAAGTCTTTCTCTGATGACAATATTAATACTTGTATTGATGTTACTCTCTATTAACACTCTTTTTATTGTAGACGTGCTTACAAAACAAGCAACAGCCTCTATCAAAGAGCAAATTGATGTAAGTATCTACTTTGACCACGAGGCATCGGACGAGAATATTACTGAAATACGAGATTATGTTTCTGCTTTCCCAGAGGTTGTAGAAATGAATTTATATACGAAAGATCAGGTGTTGGAAAAATTTAAGGAAGAGCATGCACAGAGTCCAGAAATTTTAAAATCACTCGAAGAGCTGAAGGAAAATCCACTTGGGGCCACTATGGTAGTAAAAATGAAAAATCCAGGGGACTACAAGAAGATTATCGATGCACTGAGCGTACCAGAATATGAATATATAATAGAAGCAAAAACATTTGGAGATACAGAACGTGCTATAAATAAAATTGACACCATTACTACACAAGTAGAAAGATTTAGTCTTGCACTGAGTGCATTCTTTGCAATTATTGCATTCCTGATCATCTTCAACACTATACGAGTATCTATATTCACACAGAGAATTGAAATAAGTATCAAGAAGCTTGTTGGTGCGACGAACTGGTTCATTAGAGGTCCTTATATCCTTGTTTCACTTATTTTCAGTATTATTAGTACTGCAATTGCCTACACACTAGTTGTCTTTGGTGCACAATTCCTGGATCCATATATTGCTATCGTATTTCAGACTGACCCATTCTTGACAAATTACTTCAAAAGCAATATAATCATGCTGGCTGGTCTACAACTCATTTCAGTTTTTCTCCTAACACTTGTGTCCAGTATGCTCGCAATGAGGAGACATCTAAGAGTCTAGAAACGTTTGAAAAGGCAAACTTCTGAGTTTTCTCAGTTGTTTTTTTGAAAAATATTCCGGGGTCGTCTAATGGTAGGACTCCAGGTTTTGGTCCTGGCTATCGGGGTTCGAATCCCTGCCCCGGAGCTACGTAAAGTTCGCTACGTTCACAATGTGGCCAGCTCATATAAAAATGATCTTGCTGCGTGGTGACCGAAGGTCACTTTATGCGATCGGCGGTAGCTCAGTGGTAGAGCAGTTGGCTGTAAAATTGTTTGCAGCCTTCAATGGAAACATTGGAGTGAAAACAAGGTGAATTGCTGGGAGCCCTCTCTCCTGAATTATCAGGTCTGGGTAATCAGCAGCCAATCCTTTGCGGAGACGCATTCAGGCAACAGGTGTAGAAATATACAGGTCTGCATGCGGCAAGATTTGCGAAGGCAGGTTCAGAGACTATCCTTAATTGGAGTAGTTCAAAGGTGGTGCACCTTTGAACGAAGCGCCTTGCACCCAAACGCTCTCGACAAGATCGAGTTATTACGTGGGTGATGATATATAGTCCATCCTTTGGTGAAAGCCAGAGACAAGATGTAACCAATTGGTCGCCGGTTCGAATCCGGCCCGCCGAGCCATGAATTTTCAAAAAAACATCGCTAACTTTAGATAAGTTTAGCGGTGTTTTTTTATGGAGGGAAATCGGATTCGAACTTTATGATTATTTTTTTGAAATTCATGTTATAATATAACCAATAATGAAATTAAAACTATTTTATGTCTAAAAAAAATATTGTTTCTTGATTTTTTTAATCCAGGAATGGATTTAATAAGATATTATCATCAGCAACAAGATGCTAAAGTGAAATATGGTAGTCTTTTCCATGGTGGATCGTTTTTGGAAAATGATTTATACTCATTTGACTGGTTAAATAGATTTGAAAACGCGTGGTTTGGTTTGTATGATGTTATATATACATCATCAAAATATACACTCAAATCATGTCCTAAGTCTATACGAAGCAAGTTTAAAGTGTTTCCATGGGGTATGGACGGTATAAAATTTTATGCAAATTCTTCTACAAAAGAATGGGGTGTTGTTTTCCCGCATAGATTAAATTCTGATAAAGGTGTGGAGGATTTATTGATAATTATAAAATCAATTCCATATGCATCTTTTGCTATTACCGTACCACAAGATTTGAATACACTTACGGAAAATAAATTTTATAAAAAAATTGCTAAGCACAAAAATGTTACTTTTGTCATTAATGAGTCAAGAGATCAGCATTTAAAAACACTTTCTAAATCTCGTATTATTTTGAGCTGTGCAAAACAAGAATTGTTTGGTTATTCAGTAATGAAAGGTGTATTATCTGGATGCATACCTGTTCTACCAAACCAACTTTGTTATCCAGAATTTTTTGATAAAAAATTTATGTACAAAGATGTTGACGAGGCAATTAATATGATAAAAGAATTCATTAAGCAAGATGTGGACGGTGTGGGTGTTAAAAAACTTGATGAGGTAAGAAGGTGTGTATCTTCAATGACTTTTGGAAAGATATTATCCGATTTTTTTAAGTAATATTTGAAATTAAAAAGTGCACACTCGCTAAAAGCATACACTTGACCTCCAAACGCAGACTCCGTCTACAGGATCAATTTTTTGAATATGAGGCATAGAATATATATCTATGTCTTTTTTTGCTACAAAGATCAATCCCTTTCGTTTTGTGTAAATTGAATCATGAAAGTGAACTTCAACTTGTTCGTAGAGTGACCCCTCAAATTCTGTCAGTTTATCTTGTATGTTGTTGAACTCCTTTTCTGATGTATCAAATGTGTTGAACGTTGCCGAAATGAGATGTCCAGATTCGCAGAGTACTGCGAGTGGGTAAGAATATACACCATTTGGTTCTGTATAGTCTGTAACCCTGTACAGCCAACCTCTGATGAATCCACATATCACATGGATAGGCAATGTTCCGCATATTTCACGAAGCAACTCGCTGTTTATCAGTGTTCCATAAAATATGAACGAATTCTGCATTGTAGACTCCTTTTTGTGTTATCCGAATAGAGTGCTAACATGTTTTTAGGGTTTTGTCAAGACCCAAGTGGACAAAAACCGTATTGGCCAATACGCTTTTATAAAAAATTTACCGCCAAAGAAAAACTTGAAATCGCCAAGAAACACCCGACCTCCCCGCAAAAGCGGGGGTGATTGGTTAGGTGCGGCCGCCCCCCTCCGGCCGCACTCATTGTTGGAAATGTTTTCGAACTTTCGCGTATTCGCGGAGCCCAGTATAAAAGAAGTTCACTAGGAACTTCTTTTTAATTTCGTATATTGACTTTAATGAAATTTTATGATATCTTTGCAAAATCTTTATAGAAAAAGACTATATGTTAAATAAAGTACTAAAAAAATTAAAAGAGTCTGAAATGAAGAATCAGATACGTAGTAGCACTTCCTCAACGTATGCAGACTACGCCCATACGCTCAATACAAAAAGCTCTGGTTTTCATGCAAAGAAAACAAGTCAGCTAGGTGCTGAAAGGCAACGGAGTATAGGCAATAGACAGGGGAAACCAACAAAGAAAACTACATAAAGCTGAATTAGTACTTTTTTTACTTTTATGAATCGAGAGAAAATAATTCAGGAATTTGTCCCAGGAATACAAAAGTTTCGTTTTGACCAGATAAATAAGGCTCTTTTTGATACTATCTACTCATCTTGGGACGACGTGACGACACTTCCAAAAGAAATGAAGGCTATTCTTGGTGATAATATCCCTTGGCTTTCATTTCAAGAAAAAGGTTTACATGAAAGTGCCTCACAAGACACATTCAAGGGAATATTTGAAACAGATGATGGATTGCTTTTTGAATCAGTACTGATGAAAAATAGAAAGGAGCAGTGGACAATATGTATTTCCAGTCAAGTGGGGTGTGCAATGCGATGTGCTTTTTGTGCAACCGGTGCAATGGGATTGAAGAGAGGGCTTGAGAGTTGTGAAATTGTTGATCAGTATAGATTCTGGCAAAACTTTCTGAGTGAGCACCCAAACTTTTCTCAGAGAATTTCTAATGTAGTATTCATGGGAATGGGAGAACCTCTCGCCAATTATGAAAATGTAAAAGCGTCCATTAACACATGGCTGAAATACACTGACCTTGGCCCGTCAAAAATTTTGGTTTCAACAGTTGGTATTCTTCCTCAGATGAAAAAATTGCTCACTGATCCAGACTGGCCTGCCACTCGCATTGCAATTTCCTTGCACAGCGCAAATCAGCAGAAGCGAGAGGAAATAGTTCCAACAACAACACCAAATTTTCTGAAAGATATAGCAGTCTGGTCTCATGAATATGAGAAGTTCCGTGGAAATAGAAATCATAAACTTACTTTTGAATATACGCTTATTTCTCATGTCAACGATACACCAGAGCTTGCAGAGGAGCTGGCAAGCTATATCGTTAAAACAGCAGTAAGTAAGGTAAATGTGATTCCGTACAATCCAGTGAAAGAAAAAGAATTTTCAAGAGCTGAGAGGGAAAGAATTGATGCATTCAAGGATATTCTCCGAAATCACGATATTAATGTAACAGAAAGAAAAACAATGGGAGATGACATCGATGCTGCCTGCGGTCAGCTCGTGACACAGAACTCGTTCTGCACTTGACAAACGTATACTTATCTGCTATACTACTACATTCAATAAAGCCTAGAACTATCTAGGCGGCTCGAATCCTATTGTGTCATTGTGACCTGCCTGCCGGCAGGTAGGCCTCTACGAACATCGGGTCACAGAGTACCGTTTGGTACTGTGCTCCGCTCATATAGTGGGGTTAGAATATATATATGACACAAGACAAAAACATAGGTAATTTTGATTACCTTGGGATTGGAGAAAAACTTCTGACAATTCTAAAAAACAAGGGTTTTGAAACCCCAACCCCGATTCAACATCAGGTTATTCCTGCTGCCCTAGAAGGAAAAGATGTGGTAGGCATTGCACAAACTGGGACTGGAAAGACCCTGGCTTTCGGCATTCCGATCCTTGAGAAAATACTAAAAGGGAGCGGGCAGGCACTCATTATGGTGCCAACACGTGAGCTTGCACTCCAAGTAGAGGCATCTCTGAAGCAAATCGGAAGTACACTCGGACTCCGAACAGCTGTCATAATCGGGGGCGTAGCACAGGGAAGACAGGTGCAAAATATTCGAAATAATCCACATGTCATCATTGCAACACCTGGACGTCTAGACGACCTCATGAAGCAGGGTCAGTATAAACTAAACAAAGTTGAGATTATTACACTCGACGAGGCAGACAGAATGCTCGATGTTGGATTCCTTCCACAAATCAAGCATATTTTACAAACTGCACCGCAGAAGAGACAAACCATGCTCTTCTCTGCTACTATGCCGAAGTCTATCTCTTCTCTTGCGAGCCAATTCATGAAGATTCCTCTCAGAATTGAAATTGCACCCCAAGGAACTTCTGCAGAGCACGTTGAACAGGAAGTATTTGTCATTAGAAAAAATGACAAGATGCGCCTCCTTGACTCAGTGCTCGAAGAGTATAAGAGTGACAAGACACTCATCTTCTCTCGAACCAAGCACGGTGCAAAGCGTATTGCACGCGAGATCAGAAACATGGGCCACACATGTACAGAAATTCATGGAAATCGATCACAGCCACAGAGAGAGAAGGCACTCGAGGGCTTCTCTGGTAGGCGATTCCGTATCATGGTTGCGACAGACATTGCAGCACGTGGTATTGATGTCAGAGATATTGGTCTGGTACTGAATTTTGACCTTCCAGACAATTCAGAGGACTATGTTCACAGAATTGGAAGGACCGGACGAGCAGGGCGATCTGGAAAAGCAATCTCATTCATCGACCCATCACAGAAGGCTGATGTGAGTAGAATAGAGAGACTCATCAGAAAATCTCTAAAAGTCCTTTCTCTTCCACAGCTACCACCACCAAGACCCAAGGCTCCAAAAGAGAATAAACCATTCTCTGGATGGCAACCAAGGCGACAGGGTGGAGGATATGGTGGGCCAAGAAAACGTCCTGCTGGACACAGCAAGCAAAAACCGTCGTCTAACTACAACAGACGAAATTCTTCGTCTAACGAAACCAAGTCAGAATTTACTCCAAAAAGAGAAGATAAAAACTGGGATGGCGAAAAACAGAGGGGTAGAGCTCCTTCGAAGAATAAACAAAAACCACAGAGAAGTCGAAATAGCGGGAAGAGGAGAACAAGATAAAATTAAAAAACAGTCCATGGGGGCTGTTTTTGATTCTATATAGTGTTATACTGAAATCTATAAACAAAAAGTTGTATGCAGATATTTGAACTAGATCCGAGTCAGGTAATAACATTAAATGATTATCCTGTGAATAGCGATGATATGCTCATCAAATATTTTCGAATGTGTGAACTTGGGGAGAAGTTGGCCTTTGTTCCACTCATAAAGAAGAATGCTGTAAAGCCATATTTGAGCGATAATCTAAGAAAAATATTTGAAGTCTTTGAAAAAAAACATGGCAAAGCAGAATACTTTATGCTTGATGGGAGCCACAGAACAACAGCATTATCCCTGAGAGGGTCAAAGATACCAGCAATAGTGTATGAAAAAGATAGAGATATTATTGAAGCAAAGAAACTAGTTGCATCTGGTCAAATTCTTGAAAATGGAACGCTTTATCACACAATGGAGGAGAACTGTAAAATCTTGAATAAACACTTCAACTCAAAACCCTATTTTATGACTGTACGGCAAAAAACAAAAAAAATGTTGAATGAAAAGGTTCTGCCAAAGATGTAAACTCCATCTATTTCACTCCATCTATTTCACACCTTCCAACCTTCTTTACCTCTACAACATCACCCTTTTTCAGACCAATCAAAGCTGACCCAAGTGGAGACTGATGTGATATCACGCCTTTCTCAGGATCTGCCTCAGAAGCTCCCAATATGGTGTAAACTCTCTCACCTTTGGGAATTTTTATTGTTACAGTGCTCCCGAGCTGTACAGTATCACCACCAGTAGGCTCTATAACCTCTGCATGATTAATGAGATAATCCACTTTTAGAATTCCGCTGAGTATTCCTCGGAGTTTTCTCTTTGCCTGCTGATATTCTACATTTTCAGAGAAGTCACCAAGCTCAGCGAGCCTTGCTACTTCACGCGCTGCACCCGGCTTTTTCTTCTTGAGACGAATCAAATCACGCTCCATTTGCTCAAATTTATCCATACTCATGGCATGATCTGTAGGAATTTGGCTGTATTTACCTGGTTTTCTCTTCGGAAGTTGCATAATAGTGCTTGACAAATAAGTCTAACTAGTATATAGTTTCATATTCATTGTTACAAGGGATATTTGGTAGGCTCCATCCTATTGATATTAAACCGAAAAAAAGGTAGACTTGAACAAAGGAGTAATCACTAATTTTACTAAAATATGGGACATTTTGATAGAAACAACAGAGGTGCTGGTGGATTCAACAATAGAAATTCTGGTGGAGGAAGCTTCAATAGAGGTGGGGATAGACCTCAGATGCATGATGCCACTTGCAAGAAGTGTGGAAATTACTGCCAGGTACCATTTCGACCAACAGGAAGTAAACCAGTATTTTGTAGCGACTGTTTTGGTAAACAAAATGACGGCGGAAGAGGAAGCTTTGGTGGTAGAGGTGACAGAAAATTTGGAAATAAAAAATCTTTTGGCGGTTCTCAAAATATGCACCCAGCAGTCTGTGATACATGTGGAAATGACTGTGAGGTACCATTTCGACCAACAGGAGACAAGCCAATCTATTGCAGCAACTGTTTTGGAAAAGATTCCAAAAGTGGTGGCAGTAGTAAAGGTGGCTCATGCAATTGTTCTCCAGAAATTAAAAAACTTGAGGGCAAGATTGATAGCATCCTCAAAACACTTGGTATTCCAGAACCAAAGAAGTATGTAGCTCCAATAAAGCCAGAAAAGAAAAAAGAAGAATCGAAGAAAGCTGTACCTGCAAAGACAGAGAAGAAAGAGGTAGATACAGATCCTAAGCCAAAAAAAGTAAAGAAAACAAAAGTAGCACCAAAAAAAGTAAAGAAAGCTGTAAAAAAGAAAGCTGCAACTAAGAAGAAGAAATAGACAGAAAAAACAACATGAAAAAAACTGTCTCAATGGCAGTTTTTTTCAGTAAGAATTTAAAAGATTATGGAAATTAGAAATATCGCAATTATCGCACACGTCGATCATGGCAAGACACGCCTAACTGATGCGCTCATGCGCCAGACTGGGATGGTCACAGACGAGAGTGCGAGTATGGACTCGAACGATCTTGAAAAAGAACGCGGTATTACTATTTATTCAAAAAATACATCGGTCTTCTATGGGAATACAAAAATCAATATTGTGGACACACCTGGCCATGCTGACTTTGGGTCAGAGGTCGAGCGAGTGCTCCGCTCTATTGATTCAGTGCTCCTCGTTGTTGACGCACAGGAAGGTCCAATGCCACAGACCAAGTTTGTTCTGAAGAAATCTCTGGAGCTTGGACTCAAACCTATTGTTGTCCTCAATAAGATCGATAAGCCGGCTGCTAGGCCAGATTGGGCACATGATAAGGTTCTGGAGCTCTTCATGGATCTGGGTGCCACAGATGAGCAGCTTGACTTCCACACAGTATATGCAAACGCAAAAGAGGGAATAGCTATGAAGCATCTTGGTGATGAATCAAAGGACCTCGTCCCACTGCTCGACACAATTCTCAAGAACGTCCCGCCTGCAGCAGGTGATGCCAAAAAGCCATTCTCCTTTCAATCATTCAACCTTGCATATGACAGTTATCTGGGTCGTATGGGTATTGGCAGAGTACACGAAGGAACACTGAAGGTGGGGGAGAAAGTGTTCGTAAAAAAACATTCTGGAGAGATCCTTACTGGCACCGTTGGTAAACTATTTACATTCGAAGGAATCAGCAGGAAAGAAGTTACAGAAGTTTCCGCAGGGGACATCACCATGATGGCTGGACTTCCGGACATATATATCGGAGACACTATTTGTGTAGAAAAGGATCAAGAACTTCTTCCGGAAATTAAAATTGATGAACCTACAATTTCTTTAAATTTCCTATTCAACAATTCACCATTTGCAGGAAAGGAAGGAAAATTTGTAACTAGCAGGCAAATTATAGAGAGATTAAAAAAAGAACTCGAAGTAAATGTTGGTTTGAAGATAGATTTCTCAGAAGTAGACCATAGCAAAGTCTTTGGAAGAGGAGAGCTCCATATTGCTGTGCTCCTCGAGAATATGAGAAGAGAAGGATTTGAGCTTCAAGTATCACAACCACAGGTTATTATCAAGGATGTTGATGGAGTAAAGTCAGAACCTTTTGAGGAAGTAACAGTGGATGTACCGAAAAAATTTGAAGGTATTGTGATTGAGAAGCTAGCAAAGAGAAAAGGGGAAATGCTGAGCATGGCTCCAGAGCAGAGCCAGACTCGCATGATTTACAAAATGCCAACACGTGGACTCCTAGGATACAAAAGTGAATTTGTGGTAGACACACATGGCGAAGGCATTCTCTGCAGCGAAGTTATTGGATTCCTCCCGCATGTAGGTGAAATCTCAAAACGAGATGTTGGATCCATGATTTCTGGTGAAACAGGGAAGGTCCTTTCATATGCCCTTGATAATCTCCAAAACAGAGGCGTTCTCTATGTCGCCCCAAATGCAGAAGTCTATGAAGGTCAAGTCATTGGAAATGCTTCCAAAGGACAAGATATGACAGTCAATCCTATCAAAGGAAAGCATCTGACAAACATGAGGTCATCTGGTGCTGATGCTGCTATTCAACTCATACCACCACTAGAAGTAACACTCGAGCGCGGTATGGAAATCATGGCAGAGGATGAATATCTAGAAATTACCCCAAAAAATATCCGTCTTCGAAAACAAGTATTAAAAGAAGTGAGTCGAGTGAAAGCGGGCAGAAAAAAGTAACATTTTTCAAACATATAAAAATTACCATGATGGGTATTTTTATTGACTATGTATCTTTTACCGTGTACAATAGCATTTGTAAGTTTCTTAGATAGAATTGATCACTTTGGTGCGCTCGCGTGGCCACATGTTAGCAGTCAACCGCTATCGACAAGATAGGTCGCCCTTACACCTAACTTAAACAATATAATCATAGACAACTATGGCTACAAAATTGTACGTTGGTGGTCTTCCATACGAATCTACAGAGGAAGATATCAAAGAAGCGTTTGGTGCTGCTGGTACTGTTGTTTCTACTGCTATCGTCATGGACAAGATGACAAATCGTTCACGAGGCTTTGGCTTTGTGGAGATGAGCTCACCAGAAGAAGCACAGGCAGCTATTGAGATGTGGGATGGAAAAGAATTCCAAGGCCGCACGCTCAAGGTCAACGAAGCAAGACCAAGAGAAGAGCAATAGAATTCAAAAAAACAGAGACACGCGAACTCTGTTTTTTTATCCCCAACTGTACCTCTAGAAGATGCTGTGTTATAATCTTCTCATAATAAAAAACTATGCAAGATATCCAAGAAGTTTTTAGTAGGGTAGAGAAGGCGAAGATGGAAATGAAAGATCTCAAAGTGGCATACAAAGATGCGCTTGAGACATCCCTGGAATACAAGGAAATATCAGACAAGCTTAAGGACCTAAGAGAGAAGAAAAAACAAATAGAAACAACAATCAAAGAGCAGTTTTCAAGTGAGCTTACAAAGATAGATGACTTAAAGATCGATATTGCAAGTGATATGGAACTCATCTCTGACATTGCAATGACCAAGATTATGAAAGGAGAGACTGTCGAGGTTTCTGACAAGTATGAGAATCAATATGAGCCAATATTTAGTGTGAAATTTAAAAAAGCTAGTTAATTAGTGTGAATACCTATGGCAAAAGCAATTGTGTACTCAACACCCACATGCCCATACTGCGTACAGGCAAAAGAATATTTCAAGGAAAAAGGAGTTGAATATGAGGATGTAGATGTCTCTACAGACGAAACAAAACAAAAGGAAATGATTGATAAATCTGGTCAGATGGGCGTTCCTGTTATTGATCTCAACGGAACAATCATCGTTGGATTTGATAGAGCAAAAATCGAAGAAGTTCTCGGTCAAGAAAAGTAAAACTACTCGAAAAACAAAGAAAGTGTCTTTTGGCACTTTCTTTGTTTTCTAAGCTATGATAAGATGCTTCTGTTATCTATAACTTTTTAAGGTATGTCCCGTGAAATTGTATTTGATATAGAAACTATTGGCGATATAAGAAAGCAAGAGACCATGAAAGTCACAGTGGTCTCGATTTATGAATATGAGACAAATACCTATACTTCTTTCGAAGAACATGAGTTAGGAAATCTCTGGCCAATTTTGGAAAAAACAGAGCGACTGATTGGCTACAACAGCGAACACTTCGATATTCCAATTTTGAATAAATATTATACTGGCGACCTCGCCGTACTCCCTCATCTGGATTTACTAAAGGTCATCAAAGAGTCTTGTGGAAAAAGATATAAGCTTGATGATGTTGCAAAAGCAACACTACAGATCGGAAAAAGTGCAGACGGACTCAAAGCTATGGAGTGGTTCAAAGAGGGGAAGATCGATAAAGTGAAAGAGTATTGTGAGATGGATGTAAAGGTAACGAAAGAGATTTATGATTTTGGTAGGAAAAACAGAATGATATATTACCCAACACTTACAGGTGCAGTCATGCCTATAGAAGTAAACTTCGAACCAAAAGCTGAATCTCAAGCAGAGGAAGCTCAAAGCGGTATCAACATGACATTACCATTCTAGAACATTTCAAAATAAAGGTTTTCTTTAGGAACTCCTTTGGCTAAGAGGAGTTTTCTTGTATCTTGGACCATTTGGGGACTTCCACATATATAATACTGTGATTCAGTCATAGCGTCTTCTAGATGATCTGTGACTCTACCAGAATGGCATTCTGGATCAGAATTGTCCCCAGATAGACAAAAAGCATATTCAAAATTTTCATACGCACACCTGAGCTGATCCAATTCTTTTTTCCAAAAAATTTCCCTACTATTTCGAACTCCAAAGAAAAGTTTGAGATTATTCTTTGTTTTTTCATTCTCAATAATATTTCGGATCATCCCAAAAATTGGTGTTATACCAACACCGGCTCCAATAAACACAAGGTTAGATTCCTCCTCACTGCAAGTGAATCTCCCAAGTGGCTCAGATATCTTGGCCGCATTGCCTGCAGACATATTTGAAAAATACTCAGAAGCACTACCGCCTTCCTCTATTTTTATACAAAAGTGAAGTGCATCATCAGTATTGATGGAGCACAATGAGTATGATCGCTTAATAAAGCCACCGTCTCTTAAAATAAAGAACTGGACAAATTGACCAGCCTCAAATTCAAAGCCATCAGGCTTTGAAAAGTGCAGTTCAATGACATTGTGTGTTAGCTGCCTTTTTTCCAAAAGTGTAATAGTATGTGTTTTCATCTTGATTATTGACAATAGAATAAAAAAAGGATAGACTAATATAATCTCTTTTTTGCTAAATATAGCGAAAAGTGCATAAAGATCATATCACACACCTGTATATTTGAAAAGTATGAATCCAAAGAAAGAAGTTTACCTCGACTATGCTGCAACTTCCCCAGTAGCAGATGAAGTACTTGGGGCGATGGAGCCATATTTTTCTGTTCATTTTGGTAACCCATCGTCTATCTATAGTCGCGGACTGGAAGCCAGAACTGCAGTGGGTGAATCAAGAAAAACAATTGCCTCATTTCTTGGAACTACAGCAGACACCATATTCTTCATGAGTGGTGGAACTGAGTCAATTAATACTGCAATTTTTGGAGCCGCAAGGAAACATAAGGAATATGGAAATCATATCATTACTACCGCGATAGAACATAAAGCTGTACTGAATTCATTAAAGGCTTTAGAAAAAGAAGGCTTTGAAGTTACTTATCTCCCTGTTGATAAACACGGCCTCGTGACTGCACAGCAAATTATGGGTGCCATAACAAATAAAACATTACTTATCAGCATCATGTATGCAAATAATGAAATTGGTTCTATAGAACCAATTGCTGACATAGGAAAAGAAATACTAAAATTTAAAAAACATAATGAATCAATATATCCACTCTTTCATACAGATGCATGCCAGGCCACAAACTATCTCGATATGCATGTAGAAAAATTACACGCAGACCTTCTCTCATTCAACGGATCCAAAATGAATGGTCCAAAAGGCTGCGGTGTACTCTATATGAGAAGGGGAGTAAAAATAGAACAGATGATATATGGTGGTTCTCAGGAATTTGGCTTTCGTGCTGGAACAGAGGATGTGCCAAGTATAGTGGGAATGGCCAAAGCAGTTGAGCTCATCATGCAAAATGGAGAAAAAAATGCAAATAAAGTAAGGAAACTCCGAGATTATTTTTGGGAAGAAACTCAGAGAGCAGTACCAAAAATCATGCTCAACGGGCCTGCGCTAGAAGACACAGACAAAAGGTTGCCAAATAATCTCCATATATCTATCCTTGATATTGAAGGAGAAGCACTACTCCTATATCTAGATGAAAAAGGAATTATGTGTTCCACAGGGAGCGCCTGTAATTCCAGTTCACTCGAACCTTCCCATGTGCTCACAGAGTGTGGGCTTCCATATGAATATGCTCATGGAACACTTCGATTTACTCTGGGGGCATCAACAACCAAAGAAGAAATCGACTATGTTATTGATCATCTCCCTGGAGTTGTTGAAAAACTTAGAAAGATGTCACCTGTTAATCTAGAAATTGACCATACAGACAATACGCATGCACAGTATCATCAGAAATAATATGGAAAAAGAGAAAAAAAACCAAGAAGCAAAAATACTAGACCTTCAGGGCAATGAATGGCTTTATTCTGATATTGTGAAAGATCATTTTTTCCATCCTAGAAATATTCTTTTCCCAGGAGAAGAAGATAGTTTTGATGCCGATGCTGTTGGGAGAGTAGGTTCTCCAGCTTGTGGTGATGAGATGGTACTATGGATTAAGATAGACAAAGAGTCAGAGAAAATTACTGACTGCAAATGGCAAACGTTTGGTTGTGGCAGTGCCATTGCATCTACATCCATGCTTTCTGAGATAGTAAAGAAAGATGGAGGCATGACAGTGGATGATGCTATGAAGCTCAAGCCCCAGGATATTATTGTTGAGCTCGGTGGACTCCCTAACAGAAAAATTCATTGTAGTGTCCTCGGAGACAAGGCCCTCCATAGTGCAGTCAATGATTGGTTTCGTAAGACTGGTCAGCATGTTAGAGTTGTGAGAACAGGCGCAAAAATAATTGACAAAGATCTCAATATTACAGACAAAGATATTGAAGAGGCAGTTCTCGAAGGTGCAACAACTGTAGAGGAAGTCCAAAGAAAATTAAAAGTCGGAGTTGCAAAACCAGAGTCTATTCCAGAAATTGAACAATTGATTAGATTTTATTCAGAAAAATACTATGGTTAAAAAAGTACGAGTTTGTAGAAGCAGAACATGTGATGTGTTTGATTCAGAAAAAATTCTTAAAAAAATTGAAAAAGAAACAAACTTGAAAGCTGGAGAAAGCAATGATACAATTGATCTGGATACATGTGGATGTCTTGGGTACTGCCATAGATCACCAAACGTTGCTATTGATGATAATAATATTATATATGAAGCAGGTATTAAGACAGTCATGGAAGAGATAGAGAGCGGTGGTGAGGCCATGGATATTCAAGACAAAGATGTGGATAACATACTTCAACAATATTCATAATATATGGAAAAAGTAGAAGATCAATTTTCAGACGATATTTCCGTAGGAAAGCGTAACAAAGGAAAAATTAGAAAGATTATTGTTGACAGAGAAGCGTGTATTGGCGCCAGAAGCTGCACTATTGTTGCAGAGAATCTCTTTGCTATGGATGATGAGAATCTGGCCTATGTTGTGGATGGAGATTTGAATGAGGTTGACGAAGAAACTATCAAGCTTGCTGCGCAGGCATGTCCTGTTCTTGCTATTCACCTTTTTGGTGAGGATGGTAAGAAACTCTTTCCAGAAGAATAATAGTTTTCAAATAAAATAGGGAGGCCGTGGTATCACGGTTTTTTTCATTTAGTAAAGCAGTATGCATAAATTTATTGCAGAATACATCTGGATAGATGGTCAGAAACCAACGGCAAAGCTAAGATCGAAAACAAAAATACTAGATCATCCAATAGATAGTCTAGACGATATTCCACAGTGGGGTTTTGATGGATCGAGCACAGAACAGACCACTGATGCGAATAGCGACTGCCTTCTCGACCCGGTGAAATTTTTCAAAGATCCAGTACGTAGAGATGGGCATGTTCTCGTCCTCTGCGAGGTTATGAACCCAGATGGTTCGCCACATAGTAGCAACACTCGAGCAAGACTCAGAGAATTGGCAAGGAAACATGAGAAGGAAGAGGCGCTTTTTGGTATAGAACAGGAATATACACTTTTTGATGGAGTATCACCTCTTGGGTGGCCAGATAGAGGTTTCCCAGCGCCACAGGGTGGATATTACTGTGGTGTGGGTGCTGATGAAGTGTATGGAAGAGAAATAGTAGAGGAACATCTTCAGGCATGCCTAGATGCTAATATCCGCATATCAGGAATCAATGCAGAGGTGATGCCCGCACAGTGGGAATATCAGGTCGGGGCTATTGGACCGCTAGAGGTAGCCGATCAGCTCTGGATTTCTCGTTGGTTACTGTATAGAATTGCAGAAAATCACAAGGTGAGTGCAACACTATACCCAAAACCAATCAAAGGTGATTGGAATGGTGCAGGAGCACACACGAACTTTAGTACGAAGAAAATGAGAGAGACTGGAGGGATTGAAGTGATCAATGAAGCATGTAGAAAACTAGAACAGAGACACAAAGAACATATAAAAATCTACGGTGCACATAACAGAGAACGTCTCACTGGACTCCATGAGACATGCTCGATAGATGAATTCCGCTATGGCGTGAGTGACAGGGGGGCGTCCATTAGAATCCCGTTGATGACGCAGAATAATGGATATGGATATCTCGAAGACAGAAGACCTGCGGCGAATATGGATCCATATCAAGTTTGCAGGGTGATGCTTGAAACAATTTGTGGAGAATAAAAATAACCCGCCAATTAGGTGGGCTATTTAATTGCAATTTTTCCTTTCTCAATATCCACAGTTAGTTTCTTTCCCTCTGGAATCTTCTTCTGAAGTATTTCCATAGCTATTCTGTCGAGGAGTTCAGTCTGGATAATGCGCTTGAGCGGCCTTGCACCAAGATTTGGATCAAAGCCTTTCTTTCCAAGCCAATCTCTAACTTTTTTTGATACCTCGAGCTCAATATGTTTATCTGTAAGTCTTGCAAATACATACTCGAGCTGCAAGTCAACAATTTCTCGTATTTGAATCTTATCGAGTGGATGAAACGTAATAATTTCATCAATTCTATTCAAAAACTCAGGTTTGAAATGTCCCCGAAGTCCGTCCGTGATTTTCTCTTTCATCTTCTCTTGCTTCTCTTGCTTCTCTGATTTTCCATTCATCTTGGAGCCAAAACCAAACTCACCAGAGCTACCCATCTGCATAATGACGTCACTGGCAATGTTACTCGTCATGATGATAACAGTATTTTTGAAGTTTACCTTTCGACCCTTGGCGTCTGTGAGTTGTCCATCTTCTAGGATCTGGAGCATCATATTGAACACATCTGGATGTGCTTTTTCTATTTCGTCAAACAGCACAACGCTGTATGGTCTGCGCCTGACAGTTTCTGTGAGCTGACCACCTTCGTCATATCCAACATATCCAGGAGGAGACCCAATCATCTTGCTAGTTGCATGTCGCTCCATATATTCACTCATATCAACTCGAACCAGTGCTTCTTCGTCGTTGAACATGAACTCAGCAAGAGCACGTGCCATCTCTGTTTTACCAACCCCAGTCGGACCCATGAATAGAAAAGATCCAATAGGACGCTTCTCTTCGCTTACACCTGCACGAGAACGCCTGATTGCATTAGAAACAGCTGAAATCGCCTCTTTTTGACCTATAACACGCTTTCCAAGATCATCCTCCATGTGAATGAGCTTCTTAAGATCATCCTCAAGCATCTTTGTCACAGGAATACCAGTCCATCTGGACACAACACCAGCAATATCTTCTTCTGAGACTTCTTCTTTTAGAATTGCTTTGTCTTGTTGTAAATTTAAGAGCTTATTCTCAAGTTTCTTAATTTTCTCTTCAATCTTAGGGACATCCCCATAACGGATCTCTGCGACTTTTTGGAGATCACCCTTTCTTTCCATGATTTCAGCTTTTTGCTTCAACTCATCTATCTCTTTTCTATGTTTTCTGATAGCAGTAATGATCTCTTTTTCATTTCTCCACCTGAGCTCAAGTTCATCGCTCTGTTCCTTTAAATTTGCAAGTTCTTTTTTGAGATCAGCCTCACGAGCTTTTGATTCTTTATCTTTTTCTTTTGTAAGCGCTCGGAGTTCAATCTCTATCTTCATGATTTTTCGTTTTAGCTTGTCCAGATCATCTGGCATAGATTCGATCTCCATACGAAGAGCAGACGTTGCCTCGTCAATGAGATCGATTGCCTTGTCTGGGAGAAAACGGTCAGAAATATATCTACTCGAAAGTTTTACTGCGGAAACAATTGCTGGATCAGTGATACGAACACCATGATGAATCTCATATTTTTCCTTGATCCCACGCAGGATTGCAATAGCATCTTCTTCACTCGGTTCTCTTACTAATACGGGTTGAAATCTGCGCTCAAAAGCAGCATCTTTTTCAATATGTTTCTGGTATTCCTTCAGCGTCGTCGCTCCTACGGTATGAAGCTCACCGCGAGCAAGAGCTGGCTTCAGCATATTAGACGCATCCACGGCACCTTCTGAGCTCCCTGCACCAACAATACCGTGAAGCTCATCGATGAAAAGAATTATTTTTCCAGCAGAATCTGTTACTTCTTTTAGCACTGCCTTAAATCGCTCTTCAAATTCTCCACGGAACTTGGTCCCTGCGATGAGAGAACCAATGTCTAGAGCAATAAGTTCTTTATCTTTCAGACTTTCCGGGACATCACCGTTCACAATTCTCTGTGCAAGGCCCTCAGCAATGGCAGTTTTTCCTACACCAGGTTCACCAATCAGAACTGGATTATTTTTTGTTCTACGTGTGAGCACTTGCATTACTCTTCGGATCTCATCATCACGCCCAATCACAGGATCCATTTTTTCCTGTCTTGCGAGCTCTGTAAAATTCTTTCCATATTTCTCTAGTGCCTGGTACTTAGATTCTGGAGTAGGGGAGTCAACCTTTTGCGAACCACGAACTTTTGCCAAGACTTTGAGAACTTCTCTGTGTTGCACTCCCTGGCGTGAAAGTGCATCACTCACCGGATTCTTATTTGTAAGAAAAGCAAGCAGGAGATGCTCAACGCTAATATAGTCATCTCCCATTTTCTGAGATTCCTGACTTGCAGTGTTGAGTATGAATAGCATGGCCTGCCCCATCATAATCTGGCTCATATCACCACCGCCTGAAGCATTATCTTGCTTTGGAAGGGAATCAACCATCTTTTGAACATCCCCAGATAGCTGCTCTATATTTACCTCAAGTTTTTTAAGAACAGAGAGAACAAGACCATCAACTTGCTGAATAAGAGATAAAAAGAGGTGTGGAGGTTCTACTTGCTGCTGTCTATTGGCATTCGCGAGAAGAGCAGCATCCTGAAGTGCTTCTTGTGATTTTTGTGTAAAATTTTGTGGAGGCATAAAAAAGGTTTACAATACTATGAAGGCTAACCAGGCTTGAAAGGCTAGAATTAGCAGTCATAAGGACTGAGTGCTAGGTACTATAACACACTAGCCAAAGATGTCAATCTGTGTTAGGATTATACCATAATTAGCAGTCAACTATGCCAAAAAAATACAGAATTTTCATAGCATTTCCAGTGTCAGATGAAGTAAGGGAAGAGCTTCTGTCCGCACAAAATAAGCTTGTAGAACTCAATAAAAAATCTCATATCAAGTGGACAAAAAGAGACCTCTTTCATATAACGCTTGAGTTCATTGGTGATGCAGAAGCCTATCAAGTGGAAGGGATTATGGATGCTCTTAGTAAAATTTCAAAAAACTTTCATGCATTTGACTATTGGCTCGATCGCTTAGATGAATTTCCAAATAAATCTCAACCAAATATTTTGGTTGCAAAGGTCAAAGGAGAAAAGAGAGCCAACCATGCGATACATGATAAACTCAGTGAATCTCTGCAAGAGCTTGGTCTTCTGGATGTCTTGCATGACTGGACACCACACGTAACCATTGGAAGAAATAGAAATCAAGAGGATATTGTAGGACTGGGAGATGTAGAGCTAAAAAAGGTAATATGGAATGTTAATAGTATCCAGCTGATTGAAAGTAGGCTTACTTCCAGCGGACCAATATACGATGTTATTGAGACATACAATTTAATTGGAAATTGATTTTTTTACCCTCCACTTTAGTTTTCCATATGACTGAGATTCTCGGAGTACGAATTGATAATATAGATAAAGATCAAGCACTCAAACAAGTGAATGATTTTTTGGATTCAACAGATCAACACAAAATCTTCACCCCAAATCCAGAGATGCTTGTAGATGCTGATAAAAATGAAAAATTTAGATATATACTCAACTCAAGTTCACTTAATATCTGCGATGGAATGGGAATTCAGCTTTTTTCAAAAGAAAAAGTACAGCGTATCCCTGGAGTAGATTTCATGCTTGAGATTTGCAAGACTGCTGAAGAGAGAGAAAAAAGTGTTTATCTACTCGGAGGTGGCAAAAGTGATGGAACTACTGGGACAGAAAAAGAGCTTAAAAAACGTTTTTCAAAGCTAGATATTGTAGGCTCTTGCCAAGGTCCAGATATATCAAGCTCTCTTGAAGTGGACGAGAGAGAAAACAGCTCTGCAATTACAGACATCTCCCATGCATCACCTGATATACTTTTTGTTGCCTTCGGTCACAGGAAGCAGGAATGGTGGATCAATACCTTTCTAAAAGACCTCCCTTCTGTTACAATAGCCATGGGAGTCGGGGGTGCTTTTGATTACATCGGCGGGTCTGTAAAGAGAGCCCCAAAATGGATACAAAAAGTAGGATTTGAGTGGTTTTTTCGCTTGATAAATCAGCCAAAAAGAATAAAAAGAATTTTTAAAGCTGTTTTTATATTTCCATATTTAGTATTGAAAGAACGCTATGCTTCCAAAAGAAGTAAGTAAACACATAAAGAAACTCCATCAAAAAAAATTCCGACATGAGTTTCAGGAATTTCTTGTTGAAGGTGTGAAGGGGGTATATGAAAGTCTTATTGCGGACACCGAGGTAATGGCTATCATTGTAGAAGAAAAGAGGAAGGATGAGCTTGATTTTTCAGATATTATTAGCAAGGCAAAAAAACAGGATGTTGACGTCTTCTTCTGTGCACATGGAGACATTGGAGAGATCAAAACAACCGACACATATCCCGGTGTTCAGGCAATAGTAACAACACCAGACACATACCTGGCTGGTATTCAAAATTCTAGCCCAATACTCTGTCTCGATGGGATCCAGGATCCAGGAAATCTCGGAACAATGATTCGAACCGCTGACTGGTTTGGTATTCCAAATATTCTTCTTTCAGAAAACTCAGTGGACCCGTACAATCCAAAAACTGTCAGAAGTACTATGGGTTCGCTTTTCCATGTCAGTATTGTAGAGAGTAAAGATATTATTATTGACCTTGAAAAACTAAAAGAAAAGAATTACTCAGTGTTTTCCTTGTCCACAGAAGGCCGGCCATTAGATAAGGAAAAGCTAGTAAAACATGAATCAGTGTACATTTTCGGAAGTGAATCTCACGGAGTAAGAAAGGATCTTGTAGACATGTCTGACGAGCTCTATAGCATTCCAGGAAAAGGGAGGGCTGAGTCACTCAATGTTGGCGTTGCTGCCGGTATTATACTATCCTATTTGTAAATAGAAAAGATTTATGACAAAGACTAGATTTGCTCCAAGTCCAACAGGATTCCTGCATATAGGAGGTCTTAGGACTGCACTCTTTGCGTACCTCCATGCAAAGAAATCTGGAGGAATATTTTTACTTCGAATAGAGGATACTGACAGAGAAAGGTTCGTAGAGGGTGGTATGGAAAATATTCTCAATTCACTCTCCTGGGCTGGCATCACACCTGATGAGGGGGTTGTGCAGAACAAAAATGGCAACATTGTACAAAAGGGTGAACACGGGCCATATATTCAGTCAGAGAGAAACGATATTTATAATGAACATATCCAAAAACTTCTGGATAGTGGGCACGCATACCATTGTTTTTGTAGTAGGGAAAGGCTTGGCGAGGTGAGAGAAGAGCAACAAAAAAACAAACAGCCTACACTCTATGATGGACACTGTAGAAACATGTCTGAAAATGAAGTCAAGGAAAGATTAGAAGAACAAGATGTACAGCATGTTATCCGTCTAAGAATCCCGGAAGAGGGTACAACGTCTTTTGAAGACAGCATTAGAGGCACAGTTAAATTCAAAAATAGTCTAATCGATGATCAAGTGCTCCAGAAGTCTGATGGATTCCCAACCTACCATCTCGCAAATGTTGTTGATGATCATCTCATGGAAATTACACACGTCATCAGAGGAGAGGAGTGGCTTTCTTCAACTCCAAAGCATATTCTTCTGTATCAATTTTTTGGATGGAAAGTGCCAACCTTTGCACATCTTCCACTTCTGATCAATGAACAGAAGCAGAAGTTGAGTAAACGTCATGGTGACGTCTCTGTAGAAGACTTCAAAGAAGCCGGCTATCTTCCAGAGGCACTTGTAAATTTCGTTGCGTTTCTCGGTTGGAACCCTGGTGACGAGAGAGAAATATTTACTCTCAGCGAACTCACAGATGAGTTTGATCTTTCAAAAGTCCAAAAAGCAGCAGCTGTTTTCAACAGAGAGAAGTTAAATTGGGTAAATAAACACTATATTTGTCAGATGGAACCAGATTTCCTTCTTGAGGCAACGAAACCTTTCTTTCAAAATGCAAATCTCGACCTGTCCGTCGTCCGTCGTCCGTCGTCGAACTGGAGCAGGGAAGAGCGGAAACTTTAAAAGCTCTCGTTGAAGAAACAGCTTTTATCTTTGCAAAAAATCTAGAGTATCAGTCAGAGCTCCTTGTCTGGAAGAAGAGTACAACAAAAGATGCCAAAGAAAAGTTAGAAGAGCTTATGGATTTCTTTGAGACCATTGAAAAGTGGGAGGAGGTAGAACTAAAAACAATGAAATGGATCCAAGACAATGGCTACGGAAATGGTGACGTCCTCTGGCCAATGCGAGTTGCTCTTTCTGGAAAGAAGAATTCCCCAAGTCCATTTGAGATAGCACAAGTACTTGGGAAAGGCGTGTCACTAAAAAGAATCTCAGCCGCAATTGAGGTATTATAGAGGATTGTGATATACTATTCTCATGATTAAAAAGATACTCTTCACAAGTATTCTCTTTTGCGGACTGCTGTCAGTTCCTTTTTTTGTATCTGCTGATGAACAAGAGACTAACTATACAGGAGGGAATACTCCTGAGATTAATACTCTCAACCAAGAAATTGAAAAGAAGAGAGAAAAAGTAAAACAACTTGAAGAAAGTATTGCTGAGTATAAAGAAAAAATTAAGGAAAAGAAAACAGAGGCTGTGTCTCTTTCAAACCAGATGGCAATTCTCGATAACCATATTGCTCAGGTTGAACTAGACATAGAGGCAACTACAGAAAAGGTTGAAACAATCAAACTTGAAATAGAATCCCTGCAGTTAGCGATCGAAGACAAAGAATCTGATATAGCCAGACAGAAAGCAATTCTTGCTGAATTTATTAGAACCTTGCACCAAAATGAGGATAGAAATATTATTGAAATCATGGCAGCCTATGATGATTTCTCTGAATTTTATGATCAGATACAGTATCTGGAAACAATAGAGCGTGATATTACTCAGAGTCATAGATCTCTAAACGTTGCAAAAACAGAGCTCGAAGACAAGAAAGAGGCTGGAGAGGAAAGACATGTTGCCTATGCTGATATTAAGGATAAACTGGAGAATAAAAAGCAGGATCTTGAAGAACAAGTAAAATATAAGGAAGACCTCATGATACAGACACACGCATCAGAACTCACATTCAAAGTACTTTTGTCGAACCTAAAGAAACAGTATGAAGGTGTTGAGCGAGAAATAGTTGGTATTGAACAGGAAGTTCGTAGAAGATTAGAGGATCAGAACAAGCTCGACCAACCAGAAGTTAACTTTGATGGAAAACTCAGCTGGCCTACACCAAGCCACTACGTTACTGCGTATTTTCATGATCCAGACTACCCATACCGACACATCTTTGAACATAACGCAATCGATCTTAGGGCAGGGCATGGAACCCCAATACGAGCAGCTGCATCAGGATATGTTGGAAGGGCAAAATTCTGTTCTACCGCATCATGCTATTCTTATATTATGTTAATCCACTCCGGCGGTCTTTCTACTGTCTACGGACATATCAATAACATCACAGTGAGTGCCGACCAGTTTGTGACAAGAGGGGATATTATAGGATATTCTGGAGGAACCCCCGGGACTGTTGGGGCTGGACCATTTGTCACAGGACCCCACCTTCACTTTGAGGTGAGAAAGAATGGTATTCCTATCAATCCATTGAGCCACCTTGTGAAGGACTACTAGTAGGGGATTGGGGAGCTCTAGATCTTTAGTGTCGCACAATATAGTGCGTCTTTTTATTTCATTTTTTAAATATGCCACTAAACCATAAAACGATAAGGAGAGCAAGTGTCACCACGTTAATAAAGTATTGGTAAATAGTTTCAAGATTTAATTTTTTAAAAATTGAATTTTGTTTTATTTCAGAAATTATATTATCTTAAGTGCAATTTCTCTATGCAAAATGAATATTTTTAAGGGGGTACCGTATGGGAGCAAGACCTCTGCTACACATGCTAGAATATTCATAAAGAATATTTATGAAAGGGAGCAGTATGACTTTACCTAGGTGATTTTAGTAGACTTTCTGTGGTGTCGCAAAATGTAGTTATTCTTACCATGTTTTGTAGGTCGCAGAAAACTTAGAATATACAATTAAAAAGATTGCACAACTATGATAATATGAAGAAAGTTAATACATATTAAAGGCAGTAAACTACGGGGGTCGTAAACAAACAAAGTGACAGGATAGAATTAAGTAAACATTTGAGATTTTATACTACATGTCGCATAAGGTACATTGTGCGACAACAGATATTTAGCTGCGTTATGAGCTTTTTTAACCACTTCCCCACCAGCTACATCCAATATACTTTATCTAGAAATCTAAGATCAATATACTGCAAACTATCTCGAGAAATATCTTGATCTAATACAGATTCAAGATTAAGTATTTGTTCGTCCATTGGATTTGAGAGACGAACCCTGAGACTCCACCCCTCCCCCGTTTTGATACTTGCATCTCCCAAAGAATTTTCAAGTATGAGATATACATAACTAATATCGGAATCAAATTTTAAATAGTGATGCCACTGGAGTATTTGATTGACAGACTCAGTAGAAAGAACCATCTCGTTAATAATACTTTCCTCCCCTCTCATATCATATACTACTGGGTACTCACCAAATTCTTTTTGTAACATACTCGCGCTCGGAATATGTTCTCTGCTCACAATTTCTTCACTTGTTATTTCATCACCAAATTCATCTGTAGAGGTCACAATTTTCTTCTCAATAATCCACTCACTTTCTTCAACAAGCTTCAAAACTTCTGTTACCTTTCCATCAGAACCAACATATGTATACTTTTTACCATTATCATAGATGAGTGTAGAAATTTTCTCTTCTACTGCAATAGAGACTGTATTGGGAAATTCTTTTTTTACAATCACTTCTCTGAGGGCATACCTTTCAGACAAAATTTGTTCTACTTCTATCTCATGAAAACCAAAGTAGGTTCCTCTCGATAAAAAAATGAAAAAATGTGAATCTGTAATGCCACGAATAGCTGCCAGGATATCGTCTTCTTGAATCCTCTGTAGCCCTTCGATATGGATATGTTTCAGTTGAAAAAAGGGATGATAAAAAATCGTCCCTATAATACCAATAACACATACAAGTACTACAGACAATTGAAACTTAACTTTTCGGTACCAGGAAATTCCCTTTTCAAAATGAGGATTAGTTTTTCTAAATTTATAGGCAAAATCACGCTCACTACGAAATACTCTTTTCTCAGAAGACAGATGTTTTTTTGTTTTCTTAATACGTTTTCCGAGCTTTCTCTTGATTTTATGTCTATTAAACATAGTTAGAAACCGCGTTTTATTCTCCTAAGTGTTTCTATTCCCCAAGTAAGCCAGTAAAATTTTGAAAGTGGTAGATCCTGACATGGGACGAGGTTCTTCTGATTTCCCCCAAACCCTTTCTTGAAGTGAGTAATACCGTGAAAAGGATGGTCTTTTGGTGCACCAGATGGTGCAATGCCCCATAGGTTATACTTCGACATTGGCCTCTTCATAGACTCTTTTATGACTTCCCACTGCACGGCGTAGGAAGTCGGAAGCCTCTTATCCAAACCAAGGGAGGCACTATGACGATAGTTGGCCATTGATCCGAAAAACATAACAATTGCAGAAGAGTCAAGTCTTCCATCAGGGAGGTAGGCTTCGAATATTACTACCTCTCCTTCCTGTACGAACGCATGGAACTCATCAGAAATATACTTGGCAGAAAAACGTTGAAAATTATGTCTCTTGGCAACAACTGTATGCATGCCATTGAGACGAGCAAGGGCCTCATCATCAGTATGCATTTCCACTCGTACACCTTCCCTACTACATCTTCGTATGAGATTTCTATGATTCTTGTTCATAGCAGACAGTAGACTATCTTGGTCTTTTTCAAGATCAAGTATCCACGTGACTTCTGCAAGGGTATGGATTGGAGCGTCTCTGAATCCTGCTTTGAGGAAGGCACCCCTGGTCTCAGCTGTATCTTCCAGAAATGGACTCATTCGTATAAAGTGATATTTATTATCTTTTGCAAATCTTTTCAAAAAATCAACAAGGGTGGAAAATGCAGACTCAAAATCTTTTTTACCATGCATCAGAGAATCATCAAAAACAGGACCGTATGGAACGTAAAGAAAATTTCCTCTGCGAGCATGTGTACTCAAAACAAGGAAACCTGCAATTAACTCATTATTTTCATTATACAATCCAAAAATCCAACTGCCCTCCTTCATTTGATTATAAAAGTCTCCATAAGAAGGAGACTGAACAAAAAGAGTGTTCGATTGGTGAAGAACAAATTCTTTCCATTCTCCTTTGTGTTCAATTTCTTTAACGTACATAGTCATTTACTATACGAGCAATATACTTCGCATCTTTTACTTCTATATATCTGTTTGTTGGTAGGTTTATTGATTGTTTA
The DNA here is from genome assembly GCA_043809645.1 of Candidatus Magasanikiibacteriota bacterium. Classification (GTDB taxonomy): domain Bacteria; phylum Patescibacteriota; class Patescibacteriia; order Magasanikbacterales; family UBA922; genus JBDROX01. Next base: position 64,641 of record JBDROX010000036.1, read on the forward strand.
GAATATTTTTCTGCATTTGGGCATGAGCCTGCAGTGTATACTGTTGCATTCATATCAATGTCACATGGTGCAAGGACAGTATCATACCAAGAACCAAGGATTACACCCATTTCCTTTGCCTTCTGTAGCAACTCCTTTGGATTGTCTACAAAAAGTGTATATCGAAGCGTTGGGGTACCAATTGCCACTTTCTGTTTTTGTATATCACCCAATTCTTTATCGTAGACCTCTTTCATATCACTCCTATGTTTATTTACTTCATCGACCCCATCAATCTGATTGATGAGTATAGCACAAAGAGCATTCGGAAGCGAAGACGGATAGATATGTAGAGGGAGACCATTCTTTTCTTTTCTGTGAACAATTGTATTTAGAATATTGAGTTTCTTGAAAATCCAGAGAAGCCACTTCCCCACCCCCAAATGGTAGAACTTTTTTCCTATGTAAAAAAGTGGAAAATGTGCCAAGTGCTGAAATACTGAAAGCAAAGATGGTTTTTTTAGGGAAGAAAGCTCATTCTCTATTACTTTCGCAAGTTCTTGAGATTTTGTAGAAAGCGCACCTCCGCGAGCAGACGAGAGCGACTTATCAGCTCCAAAACTATACATTCCAATATCGCCAAATCTTCCAAGGAGAGCTCCCTTATGTGTAACACCGAAAGCATGTGCACAGTCTTCTATAGTCTTTATGCCACTATCTTTTACCACAGAAAGCAGTTCTTCCAACTTTGCAGGCTGCCCAAAGGTGTGCTGAATAATAACACAGGAGGTATTGTTAGTAAGTTTAGACTTTAGGTCAGATGGATCCATATTTAAATCTGGGCCAATATCAATATACAACGGTGTTGCCCCAACCTGCTTTATTGCATTTACCACAACAACACATGTATATGCTTGCACAGCTACGATATCTCCTTCTTTTACACCAAGAGATTTCAGTGCATAGTATAGTGCACTTCGACCACTATCAAATGTATAACAGTACTCAACCCCAAGATAATTTTTCAGTTTCTTAGTAACTTTCTCCTCAAATACTCCATATCTCCATATATTCCATTTCAGTGGATTAAAGAGAAAACCAGAAGCAATCTTTATGTCTTTCAATGTTAGATTTGGTGCAAAACCTGTAAATAGTATTTTTCTTTTATTCATGGTGTTTCTTTAGTTCATCCATGATCATTCCAGGCATTCTATTCTCGAGAAGGACCACGGCATCTTCAGTACGGATAAGTTTTATGAATGAAAGTAATTTATCCCGGTCTTCTTTTAGTAAAACACGCGTCTTATATTTCTCCCCAACCCCTTTCTTGAGCGGCAGGTATGAATCATAAGAAGTCACAATAAGTTCATCTGCGACAAAGGCAATTTCTCCACCCATCTGTTCATGAAGTTCCTCACTCTTACTCCCAAGCTCGAGCATACCTCTTGTGATGACAATCCTCTTCCTTTCTGATGGGTAGCCTGCGAGGACATCGAGAGCAGCTTTGAATCCTTCTGGATTAGAATTATACGAGTCATCAATAATTGTAGATTTTCCGTATCTATAAATCTTGAGAGAGCCGTGCATGCTTTTTGGCAGTGTACTCACAGCATTCAAAATCTCATCTTTAGAGAGTCCTAGGTGCACAGCAACCATTGCAGCAGCGGCAATATTGAATGCATGATGGACGCCTACCACAGGAGCATACACATTCCATTCCTCTCCAAAGCAAATACAACTACATTCTATCCCCTCTTTTGATGACTTTATATCTGTAATGAGGTATTCGGGGTTATTCTCCGTATCACTACCAAACGTTTCTACTTTCAGAACCTGGAGAGAGTGGAGATTTTCTCTACAATAATCATTGTCGGCATTTGTTACAGCGTAACCATCTTTCGGGAGACTCTCCATTAGCTCATATTTTGCCTTTTGAATGTTTCTCAATGATCCGAACAGTGAAAGGTGCTGCTCTGCAACGGCAGTAAGAATACCAATCTTTGGGCCAACCATATCACAGATTAGACCAATCTCTCCTTTTTTATAAGCTCCCATCTCAACTATAAAAATTTCTGTGTTTGAAAAATCTTTTTGGAGAATAAACTTTGCAATCCCAATCTCTGTATTTATGTTTCTTGGCGTACGCACTACCTGAAATTTATCTGAAAGCATGTGTGCAAGAAACTCTTTTACGCTACTCTTTCCATAACTCCCTGTAATCCCGATCACCGTTATGCCTGACAATGAATCCATCTTTCTTTTTGCCTTCATGATATAGTGCTTCTTCATCCACCAGGTTGGAAATGAAAAAAGATACACAATAAAACTGGTAATAAAAAAACGTAGAACAAGCAGGAGAAGAAGGAAAATCCAGTCATGAGACAAGACAAATAATCCACCCTCGATACCCATAGAAATCAGGACTACCGTGATTGCTTTCACAGTAAGTCTTGGTCTCTTTATACATCTTCTGGACACTGTGAAAGCAATCCTAAGCAGGTCAAGCGTGTAGATCGTGATTATAATGTACTTTATAAAAAGTATACTGTTAATTGGCCACATGAATGCCAAAATTGCCAAAAGAGAACGGGTCACAAATGGCCAACTTTGAAAAAAACGCTTTCCTTGCTTTGTATTTAGAAAATCCTTAAATCTATCAGCTCTATATTCCTTCAGCTGCCACACATAACAAAATGATGCATAATCAAAGAGTGCACTACATAGCCATAGCAGAAAAATGATAATGTTGATGGATGATAGCATACTATGAAAAATTCTTTATTATTTCTAGAAGTTCTTTCGACTTTTGAATGTGGAGTCCATGCTTTCCATCTTGAATAATTTCCATCTTTGAATCTTTAATTTCTTTTGCAATTTTTTTACCAAATCGAAGAGGAACATATGAATCCTTTTCTCCCCAGATGACAAGCGTCTCTTTCTTTAGACTTGACAGGGATCCAGAAATATCCTCTCGAATAATTTTCTTGAAAATATCACGTTTTATTTCGACTGTTTCAGAATAATCTGGTGAGTCAGCTACCCTGTAGAGAACCTTCCGTGCCCATGCATCAAACTTCTCAATATGAGGAAATCGAAATATAACTTTTCCAAATTTAGCAATAATAAAAAAAATACCACGCCTCACCCACTTCTTTGGTCTATAGATTGCAGCACCGCTCAGAATAAGTTTAGTACACACATTTGGATTCTTTAAAACAAGATAGGCTGCGATCTGTCCTCCGAATGAGTGCCCAAGTAAAAGATCACACTGAATATTTTCAATTCTAGACTTTACGAATTCAGCATACTCCACCACTCCCCAGACTGTAGATGGACATGGTTCACTTCCAAAGCATGGGAGATCAATCACCATCACATCAAACTCAGTCTGTGCGATCTCAACAAAATCTTGCCATGTTTCATGACTACCGCCCCACCCTGGAATAATGACAAGGTGTTTCTTCTTCATACTACTCTATTGTCCCCTTCCCCATATATCCTATAAGAACTTCTGGCACTTCGATGCTTCCATCACGCTTCTGATACTGTTCAACAATAGCAATTGGGAATCTAGAAAGAACCATTGCTGTTCCATTAAGAGTATGAACGAAGTCATTCTTATCACCATTCTTATATCGAATATTCATTCTCCGTGCCTGATAGTCAGTAGCATTTGACGTGCTTGTTATCTCTCCATAACCATCTTTCATCGCCATATAGGCTTCAATGTCATACTTCCTATATGCAGGTCCGCCAAGGTCACCTGTTGCGATATCTATAACCCTATAACGAAGACCAAGCCCATCACAAATTTCCTTTTCAATAGCCAAGAGTTCGTTATGAAGCATTTCACTGTCTTTTGGATCACAGAAGATAAAGAGCTCGAGTTTCTCGAACTGATGTACTCGATAAAGACCCTTAGAGGTCCTTCCATATGAACCTGCTTCAACTCTATAACAATGTGAAATTGCTGCATACTTGACTGGCCCTTTGGAAAAATCGAGAACTTCGTTCGCATGATATCCAAGCACACTAATCTCAGCCGTACCAATCAAATTCAAATCATAACCCTCAATTTCATAAATCTGTGATTCTTCACCGCGTGGATTGAATCCTGAACCTTCTAGAATCTCAGATTTGACCATGTCAGGCGTTTCCATCAACTGATATCCATGCTTTGTCGCCACATCCATAGCATAATGCATGAGAGAGCGATTTAGTAGTACGGCGTCACCTTTTGTGTAGTAGAACTTTGATCCGGCCACCTTTGCTCCACGCTCGAGATCAAGCATATCTAGATTTGTCATTAGCTCTTCATGATCTTTTGGCTCAAAATCAAATTCTGGCTTTTCTCCACTTGTCTCAAGCACAGTAAAATCATCCTCTCCTCCAACTGGAGAATCTGGATGCGAAAGATTTGGCACAGACATCATTAGTTCTGAAAACTGCTTGTCTGTTTCAGAGAGCTGCCGTCCAAGAGCCTTGATTTCATTACCGACCTCCTTCATCATTTTAATTTCTTCTTCAGGCGGTCTACTCTTTGATTTTTTATTTTTTTGTGAGCGAAGTGTTTCAAGTTTCTGGATGATACCTCTTCTCTCTCCTTCAAGCTCTAAGAGAGCATCAAGATCTACAGAAACATTTCTATTTTTACAATTTTCCTTAACAACATCGATGTGCTCGCGGATGTATTTTATATCTAACATATGAAACATTAAATAAATTCTTGAATCTCTTTTATTACTTTTTTAAGGAGTTCTTTATTCTCTCCGACGAAATGATAATTATCTATTTCTTCTATGGAGATCCACTTTGCATCGAGCACTTCAGCGTCACTGTATACACCATCTCCACCAATGATACTACAAATATATGGAAGAAGATAAATCTGGTATTTCCAATCACCATGATCTTGTTCTCTTACATAAACCTCTTGGAGCAGCCTCAAAACTTCGACGTCATAACCTGCTTCCTCTTTGACCTCTCGAATGAGATTTTCTTTCGTTGTTTCTCCAAATTCTACACTTCCGCCCGGAAATTCCCACTTTTGATGATACTCTGGTCTGTGCGGGTCATTTCTTTTTGTAATAAGTATTTTGCCATCACGGACAAGAATTCCAATTGGCACAACCAAATGTTTTGTAGAAAACTGGTTCTGGAGGAAATACTTTATTTTTGAAAGCGCTTTCCCCCTGTGACTTACTGCATTCTTCTCTTCTATGCTGAGCTCTGCATACGTCTTCCCTGCCTGATCTACATAGAATACTCTGTTGTACCCATATCTAAGCTTAATATTACTTTCTACAGCTTTTTTTTCAATTTTTCCTTCTGTAATACCTTTTGCAAGAAAAGTTGTATTTTTTGTTGGGTTGAAGAGAGCAATAGAAACCTGGAAAGATGCCGATCTCTTATCCTCTGGAATGTCTTTCATCTTATCCAGTATAAGGTCACACTGCTCATCACTTGTGTGCGCAACGCGCGCGCTTCTTACACCTGGCCATCCGCTCAGCTCATCAATGAATAATCCGCCATCATCAGCAAGTGTAAGCATGCCTGTCTTTTCCCCGTAGTACTTTGCTTTGAGAATAGCATTTCCATCAATAGTCTCTTCTATCTCCTCTGGTTCTGGAATACTCTCTTTCAATTCATCTAAAGATAAAAATGTAAAAGGCAAATCATCAAGAAATTTTTTAATCTCATCAAACTTTCCTTTGTTTGTTGTAGCAATCAGAATTTCATTCCTCATACAACACGTTCAATATACTTTCGAATCTTTCCGCTTTTGAACCTATCCTCACTATAAGGAGTAAGGCGAATTATTCTAGTCTCCAGTCCATATTCAGTAATCTTGTCTTCAAGCCTATCAACAAAAACTTTCTGGTCATATCCTAGCGCAATGACGTCAGGCTTATGTTCGATAATGCACTTGTACGGATCATGTTCATTTCCAACATAGACCTCATCAATTAAATCAAAGTGTGAAAGAAATCCTCTTCTCTCTTCTTCATTGTGAAATGGTCCAATTCCCTTGATCTTTCCTGCATTCTTATCTGTTGAGACGACAACAATGAGGTGGTCACCGTATTCTCGTGCTTGCTTGAACATATTGAGATGTCCAGAGTGCACTATATCAAATGTGCCGAATATCAAGACTTTGGCCATGCTAATTCTTTATTCTGAATCTTTCTTTATAACCCCTTCTGGCTTCATAAGAGGAAAAAGAACACATTCTCTCATAGGCTTATCTTCCATGAATGCAAAGACTCTTTCCGAAAAGCCAAAACCACAGGTTGGTGGCATACCATACTCAAGAGCCTCAACAAAATCCTGATCATGCATTTGTGCTTCAGAATCCCCTGCCTCACGCATCTTTACCTGCTCCTCAAAACGCTCCGCTTGATCAATCGGATCATTAAGCTCAGAATATCCATTACCAAGCTCTGAACCCGCTACAATGACCTGAAAACGTTGTGTTAGCTCAGGATTGTCTACATGGCGCTTTGCAAGCGTAGAGACAAAAACAGGATGATTGATAAGAAATGCTGGCCCTTTGATATCTTTTCTACACTGTTTCCAGAGTAAATCAACAAGCCTTCCCTTTGCATCATCATCTTTATACGCAGTACCAAGCTCTTTGAGCTTTTTCTTAATGTCGTCCATAGAGGCTTCAAAAATATCAATACCGAGTGTTTTTTTAATAGTCTCAGTGTAGTCAATTCTTTCCCATGTTTTATCAAGGTCTATGTTCTTGAATTTTCCAATATCAAATGTGAGCGTTCCAAATGTCTCTTCAATAATATATTTATACATCTCCTCAACAAGACCCATTCCCTTCTCATAATCGGCATAACCCCAATAGAACTCCATTTGTGTATAGTCCTGTAGGTGCTCTCGACTCATACCCTCATTACGAAACTGCCTACCAATTTCAAATGTTTTCTCAAACCCAGCAACCATGAGACGTTTCTGCCAAAGCTCCCCCATTGATATACGCAGATAGACTGGCATATCAAGTGCATTGTGATGTGTCACAAAAGGTTCTGCATCTGCCCCTCCAGCTGTAGTTTCCAAGACAGGCGTTTCGACCTCTAAAAAACCTTTTCCTTCTAGAAACGCTCGAGTACTTGCCCAGAACTTATTTTTTCTTTTGAACATCTCTCTGAAATCTGGATTCATGAGTAAATCAAGATAGCGTCGTCTAAAACGAAGCTCTTCGTCCTGGATGCCATGAAACTTGTCAGGTAGCGGTCTGATAGCTTTTGTAAGAAGTGTCCACTCTTCTACAAAAATTGACTCTTCACCTTTCTTTGTCTGAAATCTAGTTCCCTTTATCTGAACAATATCACCAATATCAATTTTTTTTAAAAAAAGTTTGTATGTTTCTTTCCCAATATCATCCTGCTTGAATGCTATTTGAATCTTTGATGACTCATCCTGAATATGACAAAACATAATCTTACCCATGTCTCTCTTTGTCATAATACGACCAACAACCTGAACCATATCTCCATCTTTCATGAGATATGCTTCAGCAAGAGTCTGCTTGGGACTCGCAACTGCTGGAAAAGGGTTAATACCCTCATCCCTAAGTTCTTTAAGTTTTTGTATACGAACATTACGTTCGTCATTTATGTCGAGCGCTGGCATACAATTTTTTGCTTAAATTACTTAAATATTGTAACAAATTACTCCAGATATGACAATACCACCCATTATTAAGGTGGCATGCATAAATTACTGTAAATTTAGCCAACTTTTAAAATTTTATATCTCCGCGAGCCAGATGGAATCTTTACATCAACAGATTCTCCCTTCATTTTCCCTAAAAACGCATTACCAAGTGGAGATTCATTTGAAATTTTTCCAATAAGAGGATCGGCCTCCTGAGCACCAACGATAAAAAATTCTTTTTCTTTCCCTGCCACTTCTACGGTAATTTGAGACCCTAGTGTTATCTTTCCACTTCCAGAAAGGTCTTCCTGAATTATTTCAGCATTGTCTAAAATAAACTGGACTTCCTTGAGCCTTCCTTGAGCCCACGACATATCTTCTCTCGCCTGATGATATTCTGCATTTTCAGAAAGATCACCCATTTGCCGAGCATCATCAATTCTTTTTGCAATTCCTGGTATTTTTTCGTGCTTCAATTCCTCAATTTCTTTTTTAAGTTCTTCATACTTCTCCTTTGAAAGAAATTGTATACTCTCGTCTGACATAGCATTGACATTAGACAAATAAATCAGTATGCGGACAATTAGGTCCGCATACATTACCAGTATAACAGAAAACTTAAGGCATTCAACCTATCCATCCACAAGACCGCTTCTGTACTGTGACCACCAATAGTAAAACTGGTTAGCAATAGGAACAGCAACTTCAGAACCCTCACCACCCTCTTCCACCAGAACAGTAAGAACAATCTCTGGTGAGTCATATGGTGCAAAAGACGTAAACCATGCATGGTTGTCTTTTTCACTGTGCCACTGAGCAGTACCAGTCTTTCCAGCAACATTGATTGGAAGTGATGAGAGGAGTCTACAGGATCCATACAGTACACAGTCTCTCATTCCAAGCCTAACAGTCCCAATATGGGAAGGATTTATTCCATGTCCAGTAATAATTTCCGGGTTTACTCGTGTTTCCTGATCTGAGATAGGGTCAATTGTAGAGTACACAAGGTGCGGCTTGTAATGTGTTCCGCCATTTGCGATCATGGCAGTTAGTGACGCAATCTGGAGCGGTGTTACAAGAAAATAACCCTGGCCAATTGATAGGTTGTAGGTGTCACCGATATACCACTGCTCATCAAGCTCTTGACTCTTCCACTCTTTGGTAGGAATAAATCCTTCTGCTTCTGACGGAAGGTCAATACCAAGCTTTTTTGAAAACCCAAATTTTGTAAGATATTCACTAATCACATCAACTCCGAGTCCCACAAACTCATTGTGGCCTCCACCAATATAGTAGTAGAATGTATTCACGGACCAAGCAAGCGACTTTCTAACATCTGTGAATCCATGCCCACCATACTTCCAATCTGGGAAAAACCAAGGCCCTACTTGAATTCCTCCTGTACTCAAGATTGAAGTATTTCTATTTATGACACCCTCCTGGAGAGCTGCTGCAGCAATGAATGGTTTTATTGTAGACCCAGATGGATACGTGCCACCAATTGCTCGATTAAACAGTGGCCTGTCTTCATCTTCAATATATGAAGAATATTTTTCTGAAGAGATGCCACCTGAAAAATCATTATTATTGAACGATGGAAGACTTACAAGAGCCAGAATTTCACCATTTCTAGGGTCGATTGCTATAGCGACTGCCCTACTTTTCTCACTCTTCTCAAAAGACTCACGAATAATGTCTTCTAATTTATTCTGTATGGTTGTATCTACTGAAAGCTTCAGGTGCGAACCAGGCATAGGACTCTCTTCTGCAATCACCACCTGTTCTCTTCCAAGTGCATTCACCTCTATTGTTCTCTTGCCATATTCTCCTCGAAGTACATTTTCATATGTTTTTTCAAGACCGACCTTACCAAGTGAGTCAGACGGTAGATATCCTTGTGAATAAAGAGAATCAAGCTCCTCTGGGTTGAGCTTTCCAAGATAACCAACGATATGAGAAAGAGATGAAGGAGCTTTCACTATTAGATCCTCTGTGCTTGTATTTATTGTCTGGTGAAAGAGGTATAGACGCTTACTTCCTCTATAAATTGAAATACCGGGGAGATCAGCTGCAGCAATATGGACAAGAAGTGCCTCGTCATAGGAAAGCCCTTCCTGAATAATAATAGACTCATAGCTATATGAACCATACTTTTCCAAAATATAACCAATCTCCCCTGCACCCTTATCAGTGAGTTCAGCAAGTTTTTCTACCACTTTTTTTCTTTCCTCTTTCCTTCTTGGTAAGTCCTGTGGAATAAGTGCAAGTGAAAAATTTGGAATATTCTTTGTCAGTTCATTCATATTCCGATCAAAAATAATTCCACGCTCAGAAGGAATTGATATTTCTCTCTGACGATTATTTTCTGCCACAGAGAGATAGTATTGACCTCGAACTACCTGCAAATAAAATATGCGTATGAAAAGAAAAAAAAGAACAATTCCTACAAAAGTAAACAAATACCTCAAAAAAGAGAGAGATATACTACTCGCCACATATCGATTACTTCCTGGAAGAGAGACTTGGTGTCCGCTATTTTTTTCAAAACCAAAAGAATCCTCTACCCACCCATACTTCTGATTATTTGTGAGTTGAAAGCCTTTACCCACATCCTCTGCTACTGGAAAAAGCTTGGGTGACTCATTATCCATATACATTTATGCCTTATTAACTCGAATTGAGGAGAGTAGTGGGTTAAATAAAATATGAAGAACTACAATTGTAAGGCTTGTAAAAAATAATTCCCACAAAAAAGGAGCTATGCTAAATAGAAGTGAATATGACTGCCCATATCCCACAATAACAACAAAAAACATGGCAAAGGTATAGAGTGCTCTATATATAATAATCGCAATGCCTCCCAGAAGCATTGCCCCAGGAAGACTATGATTTGTAATGACATCCTTGTACAGCCAATAGACAGCGAGTACGCTCACTGTTGAAGATACTAGAACAACT
>JBDROX010000037.1:0-2455 GCA_043809645.1 Candidatus Magasanikiibacteriota bacterium
CCTATTTCCTAAAGTCAGTATATCAATAGGTTCATTTTTCTCATAGAGCTCCCCCATTGTTTCGTATATGTGAGAATGTTTTTTGTGATAAAAATCTGTACTTTCAAGAATGTCAGCGATACGAATCATTGATTCTTGGTCTAGAAGTATGGAACCAAGCAGTGACATTTCTGCTTCTATGCTCTGTGGTGGAATACGTTCACTTGGTGATGGCATAACGATCTTATCTTACTAAATACCTGGCGTTTTCACAAGCATGAGTCGGGACATCATGTGCGCTCACTGTGTATACTTTTTTTACTAAACGTTCGAATTGCGATAATTAAATATATTGTTGTTAACCGTTATCAGGAGGGTTGTGTGGAGGGGGAACAGCAAGTGTTTGTGATCGGGGCATCTGATCCAGAGGCAGACTCCATTGTCAGAAAACTGCGCCGAGATGGCAGGAGGGTGGAGTATGCCTTGGGTTCGGATCGACAACGCGTCCATCCCGGAATAGCATATGAAGCTGTCTTGCCTCCTCCTGGCGATAACCAGGTGTGGATTGAAACCACCCCTCGAGGTGGTTTCAATGGCGCGCGTGTTATCCGTGTTGATCATCATAGTCCTGGTGATCCGGGATATGGGCTTGACTATACCAAGTACTGGAGAGCGTCGAGTCTTGGTCAGGTTTCAGAGATCTGTGGGTGGATACCAACACACAAAGATCTCGTTGTCGCAGCAGCAGATCATTGCCTCTACGAGGCATATCAGGGTCGATGTGTTGGGGTGAAGCCATCTGATGTCCTGAGCTGGCAGCTCAGCGAGACAGTGCGACGCTTTGGACTCACATACCAGCAAGACACAGATCAAATGAAGATCTTTGAAGAGGTGCTACGGAAGAAGACTCCGATAGCCCTCGAGGACAGCAGCCTCAAAGCATACCTATTCGAGGAGCCATTTCGTGAGTTCTGGCGCTTTCTCTGTCTTCGGGAGGTCTGCTTCCTTCATGGCGTAGCCTACGTAACCTACGTCGTTCAGGGGGGCGGAGATACAGAACAGACCAAGATCTGTATTTCTGGGAACGTAACAAAAGACTTCATCAAAGGCTTCCTCGCAGGTCTCTACTTCGCAGGTGTGCGTGGGCAACGACATGGTTGCCCGACACGTCGCTACGCTGTGCTCGTACTCGACAAGGACAACTAGATCGCGACAGCTCCAAACATCGACGGAGAGTGGGTGTGGCAACATACTTGAGTGTCACACCCACAACTTTTCCTCTGTACCCAACTACAGATTTTTTTATTGAAAAAAAATTGTCTTTGCTCTATACTCTGCCTACTATGAAAGTTTGCATGATAAACAATTTATACCCACCATATGTCAGGGGTGGGGCAGAGCAAGTGGTTGCCAAGACTGTTCAGGGGCTACAGAAAGATGGCCATCATATTGTTGTAATTACTACAGCACCAAATGGTGGTTGGAAGGAAATGGATCAGGGGACAACAATCTATAGATACAAACCAAAGAGTGTCTTTTTTTATACAAAAGCATACAAGCACTCATTTTTTCTTCGTTTCATATGGCATCTGGTCGATATGTTTCATCTTGGGTCTGCCAGATATGTCTGGAAAGTGTTAAAAGAAGAAAAACCAGATGTGGTCCATACACATAATCTCATGGGTCTCGGGTTTCTCATCCCTTTTGTTATCCGAAGGCTTGGATTACGGCATATCCATACAGTACATGACGTCCAGCTGGTTGAGCCAAGTGGAATTATCCTCAAGCATAAGGAAAAAAGCTGGAGATATGCAGGATTTCCGACGAAAGTGTATGCAATCATTATGAGAATCCTGATGGGTTCACCAGAGGTTGTGATATCTCCATCACAATTCCTTCTTAACTTCTATCGAGACAAAAAGTTTTTCAAAAAATCAAATTGCGTTTTGGTTCGTAATCCTATCACTTTTGATATCGAAGCTGGAACAACTGAGAAGAAAACTGGTGAGAATTTCCGTTTTCTCTACTTGGGCCAAGTTGAGGGACACAAAGGAGTAGACTTTCTTGTTGATTCTTTTCTCGACCTTTCTCGAGGGAGTTATCAGAATTGTGAACTCCATATCGTGGGAGATGGATCTCTTCTGCCTGCTATCGAAGAGAAAGTAGGAAAGCATGACAAGATTGCTCTTTACGGAAGGGTGAAACGGGCAGAACTTCCTCCTCTTTTTCGTAGAATGGACATGATGATTGTTCCGTCTCTCTGTTATGAGAATTCTCCAACAGTAATATTTGAAAGTTTTGCGTTTGGTCTGCCGGTTCTGGCAAGTAATATTGAAGGTATTGCAGAGCTAATCCAAGAAGGGGAGAATGGTCTGACATTTGAAGCTGGAGACAGTGTTTCGCTCCTCGAAAAGATTCGGTGGTGTCTAGATCATAAGCCTCAGATAATTGGTATGAAAGAAAAAACTACACAATC
>JBDROX010000038.1:0-11311 GCA_043809645.1 Candidatus Magasanikiibacteriota bacterium
TGTTTCTACAGTGGGGATAAACGAACAAACAATAAGAAATTACGTAGCTAACCAAGGCAAAGAGGACGCAGGACAAGCCCGGCTTGAACTGTAGGCCCCAAGGCCACTAGTGCCACGGCTGTGAAGCCGTGGGTATCTACATGAGAATACCGTTCCTTCTACTGAACATACTGATAACGATGGAGGGGTTGTGACGGGTGTATTTGATTCAGAAGTTTCAATAACAAAAGTTGAATTGATAGAACCAGAGGAAGAAGATGCCCTCCCATATCACGATTACGATTGGAATAGTGTGAATTGGGGAGATTGGGAACGCGCATCAGAAGTGGCAGAGGAATATTACGATATTATCCGTGCGTGGGTTGCAAACCATCCGGGAGATTATACGAAATTTGTTCGAAATGTCGAGGATAGTTCATTGTACAGCGCACTGAAGCCTGAAGATGAGTTATATACACTGCCAGGATCGTATCTGAAATCATTTGATATATCTGAAATCCATGTGCAGTACATGAACACTGAAGCAGAGTTATTTACATATCCGATTTATTCTGTACCGAATGTTGATAAAAGAGCAGTGGAAGATCTTGGCACACTTCCGACAGGAGAAGATCTGGGAGCACTGTTACCAATAGGTTTGGACGATAGTGGGCGCATTCTGTGGTATCAAAATATTTCATGTGGATACGAGTCAGGTCCTCCGTTTGGGTCAGGGTCAGACGAACTCACACAGTGCTATATATTATTTGAACATACGAAAAAATATCAAAAAGAAGATAAATAGATTGAATATGACAGACAATTTAAAATCAGCACTAAAAATAATCGGAAGCTTAGTAGGGCTTGTTGCAGTAGTCATCTTGCTTGGCTATCTTGCCATTTCTTTCACATTCAAAAAGATGGAAAGTACAATGGGTACAGCCTTTGAAAACAGTAATGGAATGCATCCGTGCTCCATGCATGATATTGGCATGGTCAGGAATATTAATGATGTTGGCGAGGTGTGCCAGAATCCTTCAAAGATTATTAGTGATATTTCTGAAATACAAGATGCTGTTGCGGAGAGAAGTTTTCGCGAGGAACCAAATTCGTCTGATGTGGAAGTAGGTTACTCTGATAAGAGTGAGCAGGGGTATTTGGTTCAGTTAGACGAGAATAATCAGCTGGAAAGAGTTTCTTTGCCTGATATTGAGTACCAGGCATGGATCTATGACGGTGGAATGATGTTGATTGTATATGTTGATGAAAGTGGAAGTATAAAGCACCTTTTTAGAGAACGATCTTATTTTTCAGAAATGAATAAATAATTTTTTATGGCAGTAAATACAAAAGCAATAAATCGCCGAATAAAATCTGTTAAGAACACGAGAAAAATCACCAAAGCAATGGAGATGGTTGCTGCTACAAAAATGAGAAAGGCAGTCGAGGCAGCTCTGGCTACGAGAACCTACGCACAGCTTGCTTGGGATCTTCTGGTTCATCTCTCAAAAAGTCAGAAGACAGAGCTTCCGCTCATGAGAACAGAACCAGTGAAGAGACTCCTCGTCATACTCTTGACTAGTAACAGAGGACTCTGTGGTAGTTTCAATTCAAACATTATTAAGAAAACTGCAGTACAACTAGCTGATCCGAGGAATATCAGTATCCACAGAAGTGAAGCTGGAAAAGATATTGAACCATCAGAAATTATTGAGGTTGATGTTATCGGAGTAGGGAAGAAGGGTGCTGATTTTGCCAAGAAGACTGGGCATAATCTCATTGCCTCATTCTCCGACCTTTCTGACAGGCCTACTATGGGTGACATTCTCCCAGTTGCCAAGATGGCAATGGATGCATTCCGAGAGAAGAAATATGACAAGGTTGTTGTTGCATATACAAATTATGTTTCTGCTATTGCCCAGGTTGCTACTCTCAGACAGGTACTACCTGTGTCAGAGGTAGATCTTGAAAAAACAATTGCAGAATCTGGAAAAGATACTGAAAACACAGATCTAGAAAAAACAAGTGAGGACAAAATGTCTGAGTACATTTTTGAACCAAGCAAAGAAGAAGTTCTTGAAACGATTTTACCAAGGCTCGTTGAATCTCAGATGTATCAGTCTGTAGTAGAATCTGCTGCAAGTGAACATAGTTCACGAATGATGGCAATGAGGAACGCAAGTGACGCAGCTAGTGAAATGATTGATGATTTAACCTTAACATTTAACAAAGCAAGGCAGGCTGGTATTACTCAGGAAATTGCGGAGATCGCCGGTGGTGCTGCAGCTTTGGAGTAAATGAGTTTAAGAGTTAAATAGTTTATGAGTACGGAGGGAAAATACAAGAGTTATGAAAAGTTGGATGTTTGGAAGCTGGGACATGAGCTGAGGTTGAAAGTGTATATACTTGTAAAGTTTTTACCAAAGGATGAACAGTATGGTCTATCAAGTCAGATAAAGAGATCGTCAGCATCTATCTGTGCAAATGTTGCAGAGGGACACGGACGATTTCATTATCAAGAAAATATTCAATTCTGTCGAGTGGCAAGAGGTTCGCTTGCGGAGACGAAAGATCATTTAACATTTATTAGAGATGCAAAATTAATCAAAAAAACAAGCAGTATCGA
Source organism: Candidatus Magasanikiibacteriota bacterium (assembly GCA_043809645.1). GTDB lineage: Bacteria > Patescibacteriota > Patescibacteriia > Magasanikbacterales > UBA922 > JBDROX01. The sequence continues at coordinate 2,606 of JBDROX010000038.1, forward strand.
ACATCTTCTAGATCTGTGTGAGCGAATAAGGATGAAGCTCAACGGATATATAGGGTATTTGAAACGCTGTAAATTGCATTAATGAATACCCATTAACTCATAAACCATTAAACCAATAAACACTATGAGTAAAAATGTAGGAACAATTTCCCAGATTATCGGGGTCGTGATCGACGTCGAATTTAAGGATGGAATTCCAGAGATATATAATGCACTGGAAACAAAAAAACTAGACGGAAGTACACTCGTCCTCGAGGTAGAACAGCATCTTGGTGACAACATGGTTCGTACCATCGCCATGAGTACCACAGACGGTTTAGAACGTGGTGGTGAGGTTATTGACACAGGTGCTCCAATATCTGTACCAGTTGGTCCAGAGACTCTCGGGCGCATGTATGACGTTGTTGGAGCAGAGATTGATGGAAAGGGTCCAACGAAGACTGACAAGAAGTATCCAATCCACAGACCAACACCAGCTTTCACAGAACAATCTACAGAATCAGAAATTCTTGAAACCGGTATCAAGGTTGTTGACCTTATTTGTCCATTCCTAAAAGGTGGAAAGATCGGACTCTTCGGTGGTGCTGGAGTTGGAAAGACAGTGCTCATCCAGGAGCTCATTCGAAATATTGCACAGGAGCATGGTGGGTATTCTATGTTTGCAGGAGTGGGGGAGAGAACTCGAGAAGGAAACGATCTCTACAAAGAAATGGAAGAATCTGGAGTACTCGAAAAAACAGCACTCGTTTTCGGGCAAATGAATGAACCGCCTGGGGCTCGTGCTAGAGTAGCACTTTCCGCACTGTCTATGGCAGAATATTTTCGAGATGAGGAAGGAAAAGACCTTCTTCTCTTCCTGGATAATATTTTTCGCTTTACTCAGGCTGGATCAGAAGTATCTGCACTCCTCGGACGTATGCCGTCTGCTGTAGGATATCAGCCAACTCTTGCTACAGAGATGGGAGCGCTTCAGGAACGTATTACTTCTACAAAGAAAGGTTCTATCACATCTGTTCAGGCTGTGTATGTCCCAGCCGATGACCTCTCTGATCCAGCGCCTGCAACTACGTTTGCTCACCTTGACGCAACAGTTGTACTTTCTCGTGCACTTTCTGAGCTTGGTATTTATCCTGCTGTGGATCCACTTGATTCCAATTCTACCATGCTCGACCTGAACATCGTTGGTGAGGAGCATTACAATACTGCTTCAGAAGTGCAACGTGTCCTTCAGAAGTACAAGGATCTTCAGGACATCATTGCAATTCTTGGTATGGAAGAGCTCTCTGATGAAGATAAACTTGCAGTATCACGAGCTCGAAGAATTCAGAAATTCCTTTCTCAGCCATTTTTTGTCGCAGAGACGTTCACAGGTATGCCAGGAACATATGTGAAGCGTGAGGACACTATCAAAGGCTTCAGAGAGATTCTCGATGGAAAGCATGATGACAAGCCAGAGCAAGCTTTCTACATGAAGGGTGGAATTGATGAAGTAAAGTAACACAAGACACGAGTCACATATCACAAGACAAAAAAATATGAAAAATTTTTCACTTCTCTTCATCACTATTCTCTTTCTCGGTGCTGGTTGCTCAGAAGAAGTAACACTTCGAACAAAAGATGCAGAAGCACCTGCCGCTCCAAAGCCTGTTGAAGTAATGGAAGAGGAAACAACTAATGATACAAATATGGAAGAACATACACGAACAATCAGAGATCACAAAGATCTCGCTGCAGAATATTCTGGAGCAATCATGAAGACAAACAAAGGCGATATCACTATTGAGTTCTTTGGTGACCAGTCTCCAAAGACAGTAAACAACTTCATGAACCTTGCTGATCAAGGATTCTACAATGGGATTATTTTCCACAGAGTGATCAAAGATTTCATGATTCAAGGTGGTGATCCAGAGGGAGTCGGAAGTGGTGGCCCTGGATACAAGTTTGAAGATGAGTTCAACAGAGAACCACTTGTAAAAGGAAGTCTTGCAATGGCAAATGCTGGCCCAAATACAAATGGATCACAGTTTTTCATTGTGACTGCTGACGCTACACCATGGTTAGACGGAAAACATACAAACTTTGGAAAAGTAACAGATGGATTCGATGTTGTCATGGCAATTCAGGATGTAGAGACATTGCCAGGAGATAAGCCTGTAGAGGAAGTGGTTATCGAAAGTGTAGAGCTCGTTAAATAAAAAAACAGACATATCAGTCTGAAGTTGAGCCCGGCCGACTACACTGCGAGTTGCAATGTCGCCGACAATGGGTGGTCCTCGTGGTTTTTTCACGAATTCTCCTAGTCGAAGATGATCTGGTCGATGAAGATGCCGAAGCACGCGTCCGTGTAGTGAGTGCTGAAATCTACTCGGTCCGAGAATGCCGACATGACTTCGAAGCCTCGTGACCTGTGCCGGATGAACTTCTTGTCGATGACCATGCGTGATGGCTGTGCTGGTTTCTGCCTGATCATTTCCTCTGTGGAGAGCATGCAAATGTGGCGGAAGAAGCTCCTTGGAACTGCCAGACAGGAGTTGACGAAGTCAGCAAGCCCGTCAACATAGAGATCTTCACAGTGAATGATCGTTTGAATCTCACGTACTCCATTTTCGTCCTCATATCGAAGACGAAGCAGTAGAGCGTTGACTGCCTTCTCCATCAAACACCTCCTTTGTGTCTGGTTCGATGGATATAAGAGAATATAACAAAACTACAAAATTGTCAAGAATATGATCAACTTTAGAATAGCAACACCAGAATCAGTCGTATATGAAGACGAGATCTCTCAAGTCTCTATTCCTACGACGAGCGGAGAAATAACTGTCCTACCAGGACATATTCCTTTGGTTTCTGTTATACAGTCAGGTGAGTTGAAGTTTTCTGATAAAGAGGGAGATCATAAGTTCGCTATTGCAGGCGGCTTTGTAGAAGTCCGTGGAAAGGATGAAGTTATTATTCTTGCGAATAACGCAGAGCGGGCAGAAGAGATTGATATTGAGAGAGCCGAAGAAGCAAGAAAGAGAGCTATCAAGGAAATAGAAGAAGCAGAGAATAGAGCTGACGTCGACTTTGCACGACTACAGGCTGTCATTGATAGAGAAATGAATAGAATCAGAATAGGGAAGAAGTATAAGAAGCTTCGTTAGTACCTGTCATTTCGAGGAGAGAAGCGACGTCGGAATCCCAATGAGATTGCTACGTCGAGGACTCCTCGCAATGACAGAGGCTCTATCCCCAAAAACTATTGAAAAAAAGTATAAAAACGGCTATACTTATGCCGTTTTATGTTTAATTAATTGAGCAAGTAGAAAGGAAATCTTTTGAGACCCACGCATTGGGTATTATAAATAGAAAAATAATACCAAATGCGTAGGCTTCGAAAGATCCCTGCCTGCCGGCAGGCAGGCTTCATTTCGCTCAGGATAAATTCATTTTATGAACAAACTCAAGACATTGGTCCTTCTGACTATAGAAGTGATCGCATTCTCTGCTGGACTTTACTACCTACGTGAAGCTCTCATGCACTCTCATCATCATGAGATCAATACCATCATGCCAATGTTGATTGATATTGCATTCCTTGCAATCTTTGCTTCATTTGGTGGAAGACTTGCAAGAGTATTTGGTATTGCGCCAATGGCAGGAAAGATCATTATGGGTATTATTGCTGGTCCAGCGCTTATCGGTGTCTTATTGCCAGATGCTACTGGCGTAGAGCTTGCTAGGCTTGCTGGTGTACTATTTATTCTATTTGAGGCCGGTCTCCACTTTGATATGGAGCTTTTGAAGAAGAATATTGGTATTGCTACACTTGTTGCCGTTGGTGGTGTTGCTGTTCCACTCGTATCTTTTGCGCTACTTGGTCACTATGTAATTGGTTTGGAGTGGCTACCTGCAATATTCCTCGGTGGCGTGTTCACTGCAACATCTGTTGGTCTTTCTGTAGAGGCTTTGAAAGCTGCTGGAAAGCTTGAGACAAATATGGGAAACCGTATTGTTGGTGCAGCTGTGATTGATGATATTCTTGGAGTACTTGTACTTACAGTACTTGCAAAGCTCGCTGCAGCAAAGAATGTAGTAGAGGGCGCTACTGGTGGACACGGGGAAGTAGCTGCAGGACTCGATCCGATGACACTTGTGTGGCTTGGTGTTGCCGTCATTGTATTCCTAGGTGGGACATACCTCATGTGGAGTGTCGGTGTTGCAGATAAGATTGCAAAATATCTTGATAAACACTATTTGAAGCAAACTACAGGAGTATATACTCGATTTTTCTTTGGCGCTCTCATTCTTGCTGGTGCTCTTGCAGCTGTGGTTGGACTCGAGCCAGTACTAGGTGCATTTGGAATCGGTGTTGTACTCTCGAAGGTTGATAATAAGATCAAGCATGAAGCCTGGGAGAAGATTGAAGGCTATATTCATATCTTTGTCGGGGGATTCCTTGTTTCGATTGGTACTATGCTTTCTCGCGAGGCGATTACTAATCCAAAGGCATGGATGTGGGCAATTGGATTCACTATTCTTGCATTCTTTGGTAAATATGTTGTGAAGTATTTCTTCAAAGATAAAAAAGAAGGAAAGCAGGTTGCTCTCGCAATGGCTATTCGTGGAGAAGTCGGACTTGTATTTGTTGCTGTTGCTATTACAAGTAAGGTGCTTGATGATACAATGGCCGCCGCAGCCCTCCTCGCAGTTATTCTCGTCACTGTACTCGGTGCTATTCTCTTTGAAAAGGCTGTTATGAAGGAGACTGGAAAGAAACCAGAACAAATAGGAGAAGGAATGTAATAATTTCTGTCTATAGACAATAAAGTCAAAATGTTGTATAATTCTCTTACCTTTTATTCACTGTAACCATAAATTTATGGCAAAATGTGATAAGTGTGGCGTTGAATTCGCCGATGGTACAGAGCATACATGTACTCCAGCTACTGAAGAAGCTCCAGCAGCAACAGAAGAAGTGGTGGCAACAGAGGCTCCTGCAGAGGAAGCTCCAGCGGCTACTCCAGAAGCTTAAATATAAGCATCTAAAAAAATAATCCACATTGTGGATTATTTTTTTGTAACAAAAATGAAATTTTTACGTCTACTATGATATAGGCTCACTATTTGTGGGTCATGTTTGTAAAACACGTGACAAAAGTTTTACGTGATAAATCCAAGCCTATGCAGAAGCGTACACTTGGTGAGAGATTTTTTGATCCGGATCAAGGATCTTGCCTATGAAATACAAAACAAAATTGACATTTAAGATATTCTGGCAGCATGCACGCAAGTATTGGCTCGCACTGTCTACTATTATAATCTCCATTATTATTGGAGACGTTTTTAGTATACTTGCACCACTTTATTATAAGAAGTTTTTTGATGAATTAGCTGGAAGTGGTGATCTTTCTGTTCTTTCTAGACTTTTATGGATTATTTTCGGTATCGCACTTGTCCACTGGTTTTTTATAAGAGCAGCGGCATTTGCTAATAGTTACTTTCAAACAAGCGTGATGCGAGATCTTGCCAATTCTTGTTTTGCATACTTACACAAGCATTCCTTTAGTTTTTTTAATAATAATTTTGTTGGATCATTGGTAAAACGAGTCAATCGATTCTATAGTGCATTTGAAGGTGTGGCAGATCGTCTCACATGGGATCTCATGCCAATAATTCTCAACATTGTTCTTATTACCATTGTTCTTACTACTAGAAGTATATGGCTTGGTCTTGTTGTTGTTGTGTGGGTACTTATCTTTTGTATTACAAATTACTATTTTAGTAAGTTTAAACTGAAGTATGATGTTCAGCGCAGTGAGATGGACTCGAAGGTTACTGGAGTCCTGGCAGACACCATTACAAATCATTCGAATTTAAAACTTTTTGTTGGGTATAGTAGAGAGAAGAAAGCTTTTGCAAAATTGGTAAAAGAGTTAAATGATTTGCGTCGATATACATGGGACCTTGGTTCGATATTTGACAGTATCCAATGGTTTCTCATGCTTGTTCTAGAGATTTCTCTCATGTTTATAGCACTCAAGCTATGGAAAAATGGAATACTGACAATTGGTGATTTTGTGTTAATCCAGGCATATTTGATTCGAATATTTGAGAAGCTCTGGGGATTTGGACGTGTCATCAGACATTTCTACGAGCATCTCGCTGACGCAGAGGAAATGACAGAGATTTTTGGTACTCCGCATGATATTAGAGATGTAAAGAAGGCCAGGGAACTCGTTGTGAAGAAAGGAAAGATTCAATTTCAGTCATTGAATTTTAACTATCACAAAACAAGAAGAGTTGTAGATAAGCTCAATCTCACTATCAAAGCAGGAGAGCGTATAGCACTAGTTGGGCCCTCTGGCGCTGGGAAATCGACTGTTGTGAAGCTGCTCCTCCGGCAGCATGATGTAACCAGTGGAAAGATTTTTATTGATGGACAGCAGGTGTCGAAAGTCACGCAGGAGTCACTATGGAAGAATATGAGTCTCGTTCCGCAGGATCCTTTGCTATTCCATCGGTCACTCATAGAAAATATTAGATATGGTAAGCCAGATGCAACGGATGAGGAAGTTGTGGTAGCTGCAAAGAAAGCGCATTGCCATGAATTCATAGAACAACTTCAGGATGGATATCAGACATTTGTTGGAGAGCGGGGAATTAAGCTCTCTGGTGGAGAACGTCAACGAGTTGCCATTGCTAGAGCAATTCTTCGAAATGCTCCAATTTTGATCCTCGACGAGGCTACATCAAGTCTTGATTCTGAATCAGAACGGCTCATTCAAGAAGCTCTTGACGTTTTGATGCAAAAAAAGACAGTTATTGTTGTTGCACACAGACTCTCGACTATTATGAGTATGGATAGAATTCTTGTCATTGATGAAGGAAAGATACTCGAACAGGGGAGTCATAGTGAGCTTATCAAGAAAAAGAATGGACTCTATGCGAAGCTCTGGGATGTCCAGGTCGGAGGGTTTCTCAAATAAATTCTTGACGAAAAAAATGAAAAGGGTAAAATGAATAGAATTAAAATACTCTATGTCAAAACAAAGAAAAGACCTTAATATACTCTACATGCAAATCCGCAAAGATGAGCTTACTGCAAACGAAGAATTTGCCGGGTTCAAGCGGTTTATGAAGCTGGATGAAAGCCAATTTCATGTATGGAATGTGTTTGCACAACCAAATTTTGATTTGGAAAAACTTGAAAGTTTTGATGCTATGGTGATCGGTGGGACGAGTGACGACCCAAAGGACGTAGAATATCTGGGTGAAGAGCGATACCCATTTTTGCCGTATGCACTTCGAGTTATAAAGAAGTGTTATGACGAATCTATCCCAGTCTGTGCATCGTGCATGGGATTTCTCCTCATTTTGCAAGCATTCGAAACCAAGATTGAGATTCGTCCGGAATATAACGAAGGTGGCTTTGCAGAGGAATATCTGACAGAGTATGCAAAACAAGATCCTCTTTTTGCTGGTACGCCGGATACATTTACCGGGATTTCATTCCATAGCAAGAGCGCGGCGACGTTGCCGGATGGCGCAGAACTTCTTCTCTCGTCAGACGAGTGTCCAATTACAGGCTTTACCTTTCCAGATAAGCCATTTTATGCCTTTCAGTTCCATCCAGAGTTTGACGATGAGGATCTGATTCGCATCCTTGCTCGGTATGCAGATAGATACAAGGGTGGGGCAGAGGAGCTGGAGAAGTGTAAGCAAGAAAGACGTCCATCGACGTATTCTAATGAAATTTTGACTCGTTTTGTGGATCGGATTATTCTCGGGGAGAATTAAAAAAGAGCTAAAATTAGTACAATTAGCAATAGACACTCTTGACAAAAGGGTCTTTTTGTGTTATAATTTTTGGTCGAACAAGTGCTTCGGCGCTTGTTGCGGCTCAAAATATAACAGTGCTTTTCCTATGCGGGCTGTGCAGGTGAAGCTCTGTGAGGCAAACAGGCTATGAGCCTGTTACCGCAAGAACGAGAGCGGTGAGGAGGCCCAAATGCCAGAGCTCTTGCCGGAACACGAGGCAATGTCGAATCGCGGCTAGAGAAGGCCTGTGAGATCTAGCAACCCACCCCCAACGCTCACTGCTGACAGATTCCACGTGGGATCTGTCAGCAGTGAGCGTTGGGGAAAGTCAAAAGACACCAGTTTACAGGGCAAAGCCTTGCGAAGACCTGGTGTTTTTTTGTTTTTGGAGATATCGTCAAAATTTGATATACTTTCTCTATATGAAAAAATCATACATTCCAATTATCCTTGGCACGGGGAGAGAGTCAGAGAAAGTTGCAAACTATTTTTTTTGGCATTGTAAAAGAGCTTTTAGATGTTCGTGATTACATGAGACTTGTCACTATCCCTGCATGGATAGGAGATAGTGAGGAGACTGCGCCGTGGAAGGAGAAAGTAAGTAAAGCATCTGCTGCCTACATCCTCATACTCCCAGAATATAATCATAGCTTCCCAGGTGAACTCAAAATCGTGTGGGATAGTGCATGTAGCGAATACTTTGTAAAGAAGATTGTGGTGGTAACCGTCTCAAGCGGAGGGTTTGGTGGAGTTCGCGCACTTTACTCTATGCTTCCAATATTTCAGACTTGTCAGCTCAATGTGGCAGGAAGTGTATAGGTCTCTACGGTAGCCCAAATTATAAAAAAGCCAAAAGAGAACTTGATGAAATATTAAAAGAAAAATTTGACTCTCTCCTAAAGTCTG
>JBDROX010000039.1:0-47477 GCA_043809645.1 Candidatus Magasanikiibacteriota bacterium
CGAGAACGTATTCAACGCGCCGTGGCTGATGCGCGTTTACTAGCGATTCCAACTTCATGAAGGCGAGTTGCAGCCTTCAATCCGAACTGAGACCAGTTTTTTGGGATTAGCACCATCTTGCGATTTAGCAACCCTTTGTACTGGCCATTGTATCATGTGTGTAGCCCTGGACGTAAGAGCCATGCTGATTTGACGTCGTCCCCACCTTCCTCCGGCTTGCGCCGGCAGTCCCGCATGTACATTTAACATACGGCGAGGGTTGCGCTCGTTACCCCACTTAAGGGTACACCTCACGGCACGAGCTGACGGCAACCATGCAGCACCTGTATAGCACCTTCGAAAGAGGCTTCTATTTCTAAAAGCTTGCAGCTATATGTCAAGTCCAGGTAAGGTTCGCCGCGTACCATCGAATTAAACCACATGATCCACCGCTTGTGCGGGTCCCCGTCTATTCCTTTGAGTTTTAATCTTGCGATCGTACTCCCCAGGCGGCACACTTAACGCGTTAGCTTTTTTAAACGGCACTGAGAGGGTCGATACTCCCAATACCTAGTGTGCATCGTTTAGGGCGTGGACTACGGGGGTATCTAATCCCCTTCGCTACCCACGCTTTCGTCCATGAGTGTCAGGTATGTACTAGCAAGCTGCCTTCGCCTTTGGTGTTCCTATCGATATCAGCGCTTATTACGACTACACCGATAGTTCCGCTTGCCTCTTCCAACCTCAAGTCTGACAGTATTACATGCGGTCCTTGAGTTAAGCCCAAGGATTTAACATATAACTTATCAAACCACCTGCGGACGCTTTACGCCCAATGAATCCGGACAACGTTTGGGGTCTCTGTATTACCGAGGCTTCTGGCACAGAGTTAGCCACCCCTTATTCCTTTCCTACCGTCACAAATTCTTCGGAAAGAAAAGCAGTTTACACCCCGAAGGGCGTCTTCCTGCACGCGGCGTCGCTCCATCAGACTTTCGTCCATTGTGGAATATTCTTGACTGCAGCCTCCCGTAGGAGTCTGGGCAGTGTCTCAGTCCCAGTGAGGCAGGTCACGCTCTCACGCCTGCTACTGATCACGGTCTTGGTAGGCTTTTACCCTACCAACTAACTAATCAGCCATAGGCCCCTCTTCGAGCCCAAAAGGTTTACATGGGAATGACTTATGTCCCCCCATGACTATCAGGTATTAATCTCGGTTTCCCGAGGCTATCCCTGTCTCGAAGGTAGGTTACCAGTGTGTTACTCACCCGTTTGCCGCTCGGTCCCCCACCGAAGTGGGTCCGTCGCTCGACTTGCATGCCTTAGACACGCCGCCAACGTTCGTCCTGAGCCAGGATCAAACTCTCAAGAATGTTCTAGTAAACTAGAACGTGAGAATAATTCTACTACCCGTAGGTAGTAGAGGTAAGATTTTTTTGTTCCTGGAATAGACAGTTCGTTTCTGCTAAAAAAGCAGAATATGCGTTTTTATCACATTTATATTGCGAACTTACCATGTGTCTTTCTAGACACAGGTTTGAATGTTGTTTGGTTGACAAATTGTAATGATCAACTTCTTTTTTCCCTAAAGAAAAAAGAGGAACTTGGTTCCACTCTACGAATCATTCGAAGAGCAAAATTGAGTTACTCTTTCTTTTCCCAGTATCTTGGCCAAAACCTAGACTTAAGTAAAGGATATATTGTGAAGGGGATTATTTTATATGCTCCCCGATTATACTAGAGGTCAGAATTCTTGTCAAGCCCTAATATTTCCACAATTTGGGGATAAAAAAAGCCCTGCAAAAGCAGGGCTTTTAAAAACACTATTTAATAAGAAGTTGCGAGAATCGTAGTAGTTCCAGTGCATGTTCCTGCCAACGCACCACCACCACCAGGTGTTGGGACTAGCAATGACCAATGCGTATTATCATAGGAATCGGAAGACACAGTAACAGCCTTTCCAAGGTCAAAATCAAGTGTTCCAGATGATGATGTTGCAGTAAGAGCGGCATATGTTCCGAGATTTGTCGCACTATATGACTGCTGTGCTTTATCAATAGTACCAGTAGTACAATACATATCAGAACCACCAATTTCTAGATCTGTTGTATTATCATTTCCAGTATTAGTAATTTGTAATGTCTGAGTTGCTGATCGAGCACCGATTGCAACTGAGCCGTAATTAATGGAAGAACTCACATTCACTGCAACGAGTGTATCGACCTCAGCAGTTACTTGACTGATATCGTAATCTGCACCTTGATCAGTGACCATCAATGAAACTCTCCAATATCGAGCATCACCAACACCTTTTGGTGTATCTGTTGTAGTGATGTCTGTAAAATACTGCATGTCAACCTGACATTCAAAATTTGCAACGATATCAGTTTCATTATCACAGTTAGTAATAGTACAAGTTGGAGACTGGACAATGTATGAGCTCGTACTATATGTCTGTGACACTCCCATAAAAATATCATCGGTTGCCATCTTCATATAGACAGGCGTTGTCGCTGCAGTCACATCTTCACACCCGTTCAAATCAGTGAAAGTTCCATTCACATAGAACGGCGTTGTTGCATACTCATTCAATCCAGTAAACACACCGCCGGTTGTAGTAATAGAAGCCGAAGCTTCAGTGAAAACCTCATTTCCATCAGATGTCGTACCAATCTGGAGAAGATTTATAGTTGGTGCAGAATTGTTAAGGGAAGCAGATGTTTCTGCGTCATCTGCCTGTGATCGAACTACCAGAAAAATTAGGAGGATGAGGAGACCTGCGACTCCCAGCAAGATTGCGATGATCAGCTGTGTTTTATTATCTTGAGTTTTGTCCATAAAATTTAAAAAATAATTAATTTACCGAAACGCGAGTCTGCACGATGTCAGCCTCGCTGGCAAAGGATTCGACCGACCCATCGCCAATTGTAACAATAGCATTTGTTAGATTATTATTTTCAACCAATCTATGAGCTTCCTGAGATTGTACAATCCGATAAGTTTGCGCTGAGAACTTTGTTGCATTGAAAGAATATTCGTAGACTGTGAATGAAACCATGAGAACACCAACAACAAGGCATGTTGCTGCCCAGAAAAAACTTGCTGGGATAAGAAATTTTTTCATAGCTAATATTTAACTAAAAATACATAATTGATTAATGCCTATAGTATACATGAAAATTGTCTTTCTATCAAAACCCACTCAATATTTTGTGGATAAGTAAAAAAAATTATATATCGAGCGTAGCCATGATTGAAGTCGAACCAGTACAACTCCCAGCAAGCCCCAAAGAAGACGTAGTATATATTTTGAAATACAAACCACTAGTAGCCGCAGTGGTCGACACAGTCTGTGGTGCAAGGTCAAATCCAACATACTCGAGACCAGAAGACACAGACTGGTACATATCCTCATACGAAACTCCAGAACTTGATGAGAATCGCTGAAGATCTACAGCAACAGATCCAGTAGTACATGAAAAGTCAGTCCCTGCAACCTCTAAATCTATACTTGTATTTCCAAAATTTGTTACCACAAGGACAGCATCTTCTGTGGACGTGGTTCCAAAAACAAGTGTTCCGTAGTCAATAGTTGCTGAGAGACCAAGAGAAGAAAGGGAATTTATTTCTGTTGATTGTGTAGTAGTTGCAGACAATCCATCAACTTCTCCCGAAATACGCACAGACGCAATCCAATTCTCAGCTGAGTATGTCCCTGCATCTGTCGGATCTGCAAAATATTCTACTGGAACAGTACAGGTGTAATCGCTTGTATTATCCGTTGAGCCAGAACACCCTGACATATCACAACTATTGTTATCCTCTCTAAGTTGATAACAATTTTCATCATCTTCAAAGCAAAGCGTACTACTCGTCATGCCACTGCGATAAAATGTGAGTTTAAGAGAAGACTCATCAACATCTTCACAACCATCTGCATCAGTGATAACACCATACACATAAACACTCGTTGTTACACCCTCTGATAAATTTATTTCTGTAGTCTGATCTCCGTTTGGTGTTGTGGTCGATATAGTGACAGATATAGAAGGGGCATTTGTAAATGTGATACCAGCAGTAGTGTGCATTGCTTCGTCAGCGTCACTGTCATAATATCCAATACTTACATCATCGCCATATCTATCTATGCTTGCATACGAACCAATAAACGTTGTCCTATTATCCACTATTTCGTTTGTCCACGAACCTTCTGACTTGTAGCTCATAACAAGCTCGGTGTCACTAGAGTGACTTCTCTCCCACGCAATAAGTGGAACAGACCCTCTAAATATCATGCTTGGGTACTGTACATAAATTGTAGCCCCCCCGTCCGCCTCTTCACATGTAAAAGATGAAGTCTGATCCCCTGTACAGCCTGTATTGCCACCATCCTTTAGGGCAAAACGTAAATCTTGACTTGTTTTCTCAGCATATACAATCCCAATTCTATCACTATCATCAATTGCCACAGCAACAGTATCTCCATTTGTAGCGTGTGCATCATCCACCTCATAACAGTTCCAATCTGTATCTGTACAATTTCCAGATCCACTTCCATTTCGAATAGCATACTTTATTTTTGTTCTTGTAATATCGTTGTATGCAATAACTGGCGTCGTTCCATCACTCAGAAGAGCCAGATCGACTCCGCGAGCCATAATAGTAGAAGTTGAGTCAACAATTTCAAAACTCCAATTTGTATAATCATAACACCTAGAAGCACAATAGCCATACCCAAGATTATCATTGGTATCGTCCTGAAAAGCCAAGAGTACGCCCCCTCTGTCATATAACTTCATGGAAATATGTTTTGTGTCATAAGTGGTTGTAGAAATTTCATAACAATTCCATTCATTATTATCACATGTTCCACTTCCATTTCCATTACGAAGAGCTAGGTATAGATCGTCAGCAGCCTCAGAACCAGTAAACATTACATATACAGAACTACCGCCATACGCTATATCTATATTTCTTTCATTACAATTTACATTTACCGTTCTATTGATTAATTCTGTACTTGTAACCCCACTATTTACAACAGCATAGTTTACCATGTTGTCAGTTCCACCACTCAGATAAGCACAATATGCTAGATGAGTAATGCTTGTTGATTGCATAACAGCCGCAATGGATCTGCCGGTATCATGATCAATTCCAGTTGTTTCCAGCACAACAGAAGTCCAAGAAAACGCAAAAACAAAACGAATAACAAAAAACATAGCAATAGAAAGAATACTTCCTATTGCTAGTGCTATCAATAATATAGATTTATATTTCTTCATACACCGCCAATATCAAAATACTCAATCAAGAATTACGCCTGACCACCCTGAGAATCGTATGGCGATTGAGGTAATGGTGATGGCATAGGTGGAACTGTTGGCAGTATAGGTGCTGGAGGCATCTGAGGAGGCAATGTCCTCACTGGCATCTGAGCTGGCATTGGAGGTACTTGCGGAGCGTACGCAGGGGGTGGTGGGACTAGAGTCTGCTGAGAAGGTGGAGGAGATGTTACTGGTGCCTGGGTATATGATGGAAAAGAAGGTGGCTGCTGACCCAATGACTGAACCTGACTGGCAGGCATGGGTGGTGAGACCTGTGGAGGAACAGGTGGTATTACGCCGTGAGGAATCTGGCCTGGAACAGCTTTCTTCCTTTTTAAAATCTTTTTAATGATGAGAATGATGAGAATCAGGAAGAGCAATGCAAGAAGTCCTATACCAATTCTCATAGCCCATTGGACGAGGAAGACATCCGAGCCAACAGTAAGTGTCACATTTTTGTGCTCTGACTGCTTGATGCCGTATTCAAAATAAACATCGATAGTATACTCCCCTTTTTTTTCTGGCCTAAATGTAAGAGAATATGTTGCAGTTTCACCCTTTGGAATAAATTTTGCATCAGAACGCAAAAGATCTATAACTTTATCCCCTTGTTTCACCTCGGCATAGAGCACTGGTTCAATAACAACATTTCCAGTATTCTTTACACTTGCGTCTATTTTCAAAAGTTCTCCTACCTCGAGATATTTAGCACTCACATCAAAATCAAGCATCTCCGCTTCCTGAGCAAGTGTTCCCGGTGGGTGAACACTAAGCCTCACATTCTCTGTATATTTGACCTCACCTTTTTCAAAAAAGGTAACCTCGCCCTTATACGTTCCTTGTGGAATTCTCTGTGTAATATATGCACTCTGCTTCTTACTCGTGAGAGGCTCTGTGAGAGGAATTCCTCTCTCTGGAATAGTCTCTTCTATGATGTGGCTCGCATCAGTCTCATCAACCAATCTAATCTTAATTTCTGTTGGTCTCACATCTACATTTCCATGGTTTCTAACAAGGAAAGACACACCCGCAGGCCTCCCAACCTCAGTATCATCCATCCGCACATATTGAATCACATAGTCACGGATCTGTTCATCTGTCACAGTGAAAACAAGGTGAGCAATCACTCCAGAAATAATTGAAACGGTACTTTCTCCCTCTGGTGCGTCCACACCTGAATATGGAACGCCGGTGAAATAAAATTTTGCGTTGTATGACCCATTTGGAGCAGTTCCAGGTTCAATAAAAAAATTGTACTTGGCAGATCGTTCTCCCTCTTTGATAAGCAATGTATCCTCTGGCAGGATCACATATCGTGCCCCCTCACCACTGACACTTACAGTAAACTTACTAGGTGCAGATACATCGCTTCTTGTAATATTCAATGTTTTCTCAATTCGAATCCCATTTGCCAAATTCTTTACCTCAAGCACGCTTGGTGAGACACCAACACCATGCGCACGCTGCGGAAAAAAAAGTATACCAATTACAAGCAGTGGCAGTGCAGCGACGTACAAATACGCCCGAAGTTTTAAAAATTCTTTATGTATATTCATACGATAAACTTATTTTTTACGTTTTTTTGAAATAAAGAAAAAATAAATAGCTATTCCAATAAATAGAATCCCAATGCCCGCGAGTGCATAGAGCGGAAATTGAGAAACCTTTTCCTGGATCTGTCTTGGCGGAAGCACTGCTAACGTACTTTTTTCTGTATATTCATCACCAGCCTCACTTTCAAGATAAAGGTGTGCCTCGTATCTCCCCTCAGGGACAATCTCTGGGAGTGTATACTCGTACTTATCAGCTGTGAATGGGGATATCTCCAATGTTTTTGGGAGTGGAACATTGTATGTGAGCTTTCCCTGATTCGAACTTCCATCGGTCAGTTCAATTCTCGCACTCAAAATCCTTATATTTGTATTTCCATTATTTCTCATTGACCAAGTCACATGCCCCTGCTCTCCAACATACCCAGATTTCATGTAAAAATTACTCACCTGAAGTGCGGTAATCTCTTCTTCTGTGACATTAAAATTCACTATTGCAGCAACCCCCACGAGGAGAGAAACTGACTCCCCAGCCCCCTGTAACTTTGTTGGGAGAATAATAATACGAGCATCATATGATCCTGGCTGGGCACCAACAGGCTCTATATAAAATGGAAAAGCAACTGAACGCTCCCCCTTTGGGAGTTCTAGTATATCACTATCCAAAGTGATATACTTTGCCCCAGGCCCATCAAGGGTTACACTGTAGATCTCTGCCCTTGCAGGATTCTTTCTGGAAATATGAAGTTTTTGTAAGACTTTATTAGATGATAGAATATCCTTCACATTTACGTAGCCTGGAGACAACCCAAGCGCGTGAGTTGATGCTGGCACAAGAGCAGAAAAAACAGCTATAATTGATATCAAAAAAAACGTAAAGAATCTTGGACTTCTCATAAAAAAATATTCAAAAAAACTTGATAAAAAAAGTTTCTATAACTATTATACAGTAATCTTAGAAATAAATAAACATTTTTCCTATGAAAAACACTAAAAAAATACAAACAAAGAAAAAACTAATATTTATCACTTTTTTTGTAATAGGGATTGTTGCCATCGGAGGACTGATGGCTATCTCATGGAATCCAAAAACAGTGCCTTACGAAGAACAAGAAGGAAGACACGCGCTTGGCCTTCTGGCTGTAAAAAATACAACTGAAGAAAATCCTTCTTTCACCACCTATCGTTTCTCGGACAAACGGGAACAGCAATTTCCAGGCACGCACTGGAGCCACTCCTTTATCTTCCCTGACGAGGCCATTGTATTTGGATTTCATCCAGAAAATCTTGAAAAACAAAACTTTCTCATACTGACAGATAGAGAAGCAGAAATTAAAAATATTTCAGAGCTTCCGGGGCAAATATTGACAGCCTCACAGAATCCTGGTGGGGCATACCTTCTTATCAGTGGTGTAACAAATACAACTGAAGAGGATCCACAGAAAAAATACTACACCTGTGTCACAGAAAAAGATGTTCCGTATTTTAATAATTGTCGAAATGTCTTAGGAGACATCCTTACAGAAGACATGTATGAGCAGCAAGGACTCTACAGAATATTTTGGAATAAAAATCATGAACAGCAACTCATCATCGAGGAAGGCGGTGGGAAGCAAAGATTGTACACGTTTGATCCATGGGATGATCATGCCACTTCTACCAACAAAGAAGCGCTCGACATTCTCAAACACGAAAATAATCCACACGGATCAACAGCAGACCAATACGATATTACCAGACTCTCCTTCCTAACAACGATAAAAGACAAAAATACAAACAAAAAATTTCGTGTAATCCTTTCACCCAACACTGACATTTACCCACTCCCTGAAAATCACCTTCTTCTCGTCGAAGAATATCAGAGTTATATTCTTAACTTGAATAACAAAAAAAAGAGTGAATTCATTACTCTTCCACCAGAAATGCACAGAGAGATTAGCGTTTACTAAAGAATATGTTACCAATGATCTTTGACCTGTGTACTGGCCCATACACCCTCGAGTCAGTGCTATGTTCTCGATTATCTCCTAACACAAAGTAGTAATTATCTTCGAGCTCAAACTCGAGCGCCCCCTGCTGATAAAGCAATACTGTATATGTATTTGGGTCTAAGTAGGATTCTTCCAATTCTATTTGACCAAAACCATCATGTTTGTCGACAAAGACTTTTCCTCTTCGAATACTTATAGTTTCCCCTGGCAACCCGACAAGCCTCTTGATAATAAGTGTGCCGGTATCAGGCTGCAACACCTGCACAATATCATAACGTTCTGGTGGTCGAAAAAGATAGGAGAACTTATTCACGAGAAAAAAATCATTATCAAGATATGTAGATTCCATCGATCTTCCATTCACACTTCCAGGACTAAAAATAAAGAAACGGATTACAGATAAAACAAAAATAAAAAAAAAGAAGCCAGAGATAACTCTCCAAAAATGCCTTTGAAAAAACCACACTGAACTATTCATATAGTAGTACACAGCCTTCGGCTTGAGAAAGAGTGGAAAAAAATGTATAATCTCTACGGAGAGGCGTGTGTAGTATACACCATTTTGACCCAAAGATTAACGATTAGAAAGCACGAGCCGTCTCAGACATAATGCTTTTTTATGAAAGACAATTTTATTTTTGGTGTCCAAGCAGTAGTGCAAGACATATATCACCTCCTCATTCGATCTGCATACAATAAAATATATTTGAGTTTTATACTTGGAGCAGTCGTTTCCATGCTCATCATTGCATTGGTCTACTCAGAAAACCCAAAGCATATTTCTTTCATGCTCCGTCATACGAGCGCACATGCATTTCAAAAAACATCAGAAAACCAAAGAGATAATGGTGGAACCTATACCAAATCATATACCCAATTCGTGAGGATGTACCTCCTCATAAAACTTGCCTTCTTCATTGCTTTTGCATGCTTTTGCATCATGGTTGTGACCATTCTTCTCGCAAGCAATCCACAGTGATAATTATTTAAACCAAAAAAATCGCTTGATATAGACGATTTTTTATTTTGTCTTTTTTTCTCTCCATTCTCGTATCTTTCCATGATCCCCACTTAGGAGTATCTCAGGAACTTTCCAACCTTTGAAATCATCTGGTTTTGTATATTGTGGGTACTCTTTCGTTCCCTGTTCCCTACTCCCTGTTCCCAGTGAGAATGTTTCTTCCACAATAGACTCCTCATTCCCAAGCACTCCAGGGATAAGTCTCGACACAGCCTCTATCATAACTAATGCACCAAGCTCTCCACCAGCTAGCACATATGGACCTATAGACACTTCTTCGTCGACCATACGATCTACAACTCGCTGGTCCACGCCTTCATAGCGCCCACACACAAACGTAATTTCATTAAACCGACTCCACTTCTCCGCCATACACTGATCGAACTGGATGCCGCGTGGAGAAAGAAGAATTGTTCTTTTTTTCTTCGAAAAATCTCCACTAAAAATCTTTTTTACTCTCGAAAGCCCGCCATCTTTTCGAAATGGAATAGCACCTAGGCTCTTCAGCGCTTTATAAATCGGCTCTGGTTTCATGACCATACCCGGCCCACCTCCATAAGGAGTATCATCGACTTGTTTGTGTTTATCTTCTGTAAAATTACGTAAATTAACTGGGTTTATTTGAATCGCCTTATTCTTCTGTCCACGCCCAAGCACAGACTCGTCGGTATAGTCCCTGATAATATCTGGAAAAATTGTAACAACGTTGAATTTCATATCTTCTCCATGCTAACAAAAAATCAAGATAAAATCAAGATAAAAAACATGACCCTCTCGAGTCGTGTTTTTTGTAATTTCGTACATTACTTCTTCCCTTCAATTATTTCCTGTTCAATATTCTTTGGAGCGTCAGCATAGTGACTGAACTCCATGTTTGGTGTAGCACGACCCTGCGTAATAGAACGGAGATTCGTAACATACCCGAAGAGCTCTGACAGTGGGACAAGTGCACGAACCACCTTCAACTGACCACGATCAGTCATGTCCTGAATCTGGCCGCGTTTTGAAGAAAGGTCACCGATCACATCACCCATGTTCTCTTCTGGAGTAATGACTTCGACCTGCATGATTGGTTCGAGAACTACTGGCTGGGCAGCTTTGACTGCTGCAGCGAAAGCCATAGAGCCTGCCATCTTGAAGGCGATCTCAGAAGAGTCTACCTCATGGTAGCTTCCATCATATACCGTCGCTTTGACATCCACGATTGGATATCCTGCGATCACACCTTTATCAATAGTTTCCTTTACACCCTTTTCAATAGCTGGAATATATTCCTTTGGGATGACACCTCCCTTGATCTCATCAACAAATTCAAATCCTGCCCCTTCCTCAAGCGGCTCGATACGAAGCCAACAGTGTCCATATTGTCCACGACCACCAGACTGCTTCACGTACTTTCCTTCTGCCTCTGAACTGGCCTTGATGGTTTCCTTGTATGCTACCCGTGGTGCACCAACATTTGCTTCAACTTTGAATTCACGTTTCATTCTGTCAACAATAATCTCGAGATGGAGCTCTCCCATTCCAGAAATGATAGTCTGAAGTGTTTCATCATCTGTATGTACTTTGAACGAAGGGTCTTCCTCTGCAAGCTTCTGGAGTGCGAATCCCATTTTTTCCTGGTCTGGCTTGGTTTTTGGTTCAATAGCAATAGAAATAACTGGTTCTGCGAACACAATGTTCTCCATCTTCACCGGCCTTGATTCCTCATAAACAGTGTCTCCAGTTTTTACATTTTTGAGCCCAATTGCAGCAGCAATTTCTCCAGAAAATACTTCATCAATTTCCTCTCTAGAGTTTGCATGAAGCCTGACAAGACGTCCAACACGTTCTTTTGCCCCAGTCGTAGCATTGTATATATAACTTCCAGCCTTTAGTGACCCTGAATATACGCGGATGAAGATGAGCTTTCCAACGTATGGATCTGTTGCAATCTTGAACGCAAGTGCTGCAAGTGGCTTACTGTCATCCGGTAGCACTTCGATTTCTTTTTCCTCATCTTCAGGATCAACACCAATGACTGGCGGGAGATCAAGAGGAGACGGCAGATATGCAATAACACCATCGAGCACAGGCTGCACACCGACATTGGCGAGTGCCGACCCACAAAACACTGGATACATGTCATCAGTGAGAACAAGACTGCGGATCGACTTTTTAATCTCTTCAACAGAGAGCTCTTCTCCACCCAAATACTTCTCCATAATTGCTTCGTCTGCCTCTGCAGCCTTTTCGAGAAGTTTTCCTCGATGCTCTTCTACTCTTTCTTTTAGGTCTTCTGGAATCTCAATTTCACGGACATCGATTCCCATCTGACCTTCAAATTTGTATGCTTTCCGCTCGATGATATCAACAACACCAGAAAGATCTGACTCAGCACCGATTGGAAGCTGTACAGCGAATGCCTTGTCTGACAGTCTCTCTCGGATAGAGGCAAGACTCATGTAGAAATCTGCACCCATCTTGTCCATTTTATTGACGAAACAGATGCGAGGTACTTTGTACTTGTCAGCCTGACGCCAAACAGTCTCTGACTGAGGTTCAACACCCTGTGACCCGTCAAAAACAGCCACAGCACCGTCTAGGACTCGCAGGGATCGCTCTACCTCGACTGTAAAGTCGACGTGGCCCGGCGTATCGATGATATTGATACGATTATCCTTCCAGAAACACGTGGTAGCAGCACTGGTAATAGTGATACCTCGTTCCTTTTCCTGTTCCATCCAGTCCATCTCTGCTTCACCTTCATGCACCTCGCCAATCTTATGTTTCTTTCCTGTATAGAACAGGATGCGTTCTGTGGTTGTTGTTTTTCCAGCATCGATGTGCGCCATGATGCCGATGTTTCTCGTTTTATCAAGAGAATATTCTCGGGGCATATAATAAGTGTTGTAAATGTTTTAAATAACGAAGTGATGTAACAATTCGAACATTTCTATCGACGTCGCGCAAAGTGAGCAAATGCTTTGTTTGCTTCTGCCATTCTATTCACATCTTCCTTCTTCTTCACTGCACCACCTGTTCCTTCGAGAATATCCATAAATTCTGTAGCAAGATTCTCTCGCATTGTTTTTCCCTTCTTTGCCCTCGCTGCATTGATAATCCAGCGGAATGCAAGAGCATTCTGACGATTCCCAGCTACTGGCATTGGGACTTGATAGTTGGCACCACCAACTCGCTTTGATCGAACTTCGACCTGTGGTCTGATAGTGTCAATTGCTTTTTCAAAAATCTTGAGAGGGTCTTCCTTCTTTTGTTCTTTGATAATGCCGAGTGCGCCGTATACGATAGCCTGCGCAATAGTTTTCTTTCCTTGCTCCATCACAAAATTAATAAATTTAGAAAGAAGTTCACTATTGTACACTGGATCAGGTGCGACCACTCGCTTTGGGATTCTTTTTCCTCGGGACATAAAATAAATGCTTACAAGGCTTACAAGGCTTACAAGGCTTGTAATGCCAATACGTTACTCAATAAATATTTCAGGCTTTGTAGGCTTTGTAGGCCTTTCAAGCCTTTTTGGCTTCGTTTATTTCTTTGGTCGCTTGGTACCATATTTTGAACGACTCTTGTTTCGACCTTCTACTCCTTGGGTGTCATACACTCCTCGAACGATGTGATAACGCACACCTGGCAAGTCTTTGATACGTCCGCCGCGCAATAGCACGATAGAGTGCTCCTGAAGATTGTGTCCTTCACCTGGAATATATGCAATCACTTCTGATCCATTGGAAAGCCTAACCTTTGCGACTTTACGCATAGCCGAGTTCGGCTTCTTTGGTGTTGCAGTGTACACCTTCGTACACACACCACGTTTGAAAGGTGAGCCACGTCTCAGTACTGTCTTCTTTCTGTGAAGACTGTCGTACGTAAACTGAAGTGCTGGCGAATCTGACTTCGTCGTCTTCTTCTTACGCCCCTTTCGGATGATCTGGTTCATTGTTGGCATAATTCAAAATGCTTACAAGCTTTTATAATAAAACTGACCCATTCAGGTCAGCAAAAAGCTTTCTCTGAACGCCATTCCAATATTTGGAATTCTTCTCCGTCAGGACTTGTCCGGCGTAGCTTGAAGCGTAGCGGAAAGCGAAGACGGATACTGCATGTCAGTGCTGTTATTCACAGCGAGATTAGTGTACATCAAGGCAAAAACTATGTCAAGCACGCACAGCCGCCTATCTTGACAAAACCGCTTTTTTATGCTATACTTTGGCGTTCGTAATTCACATGAATTGTGCACATAATTTGGCTAAAATAAGCTCTTTTTACAACAAAACACTTAGAAATTGAGATGAATGGTGCTTCCCTATTTTCGTGAAAGACACGAGAGAAGGAACCCATAGACTTCCAGGAGAAGTCATGCGTATGTTCGAGCCCAACCACTCCCTGGCGACCATGCTCGCCCTTATTATCATCACGATGGCACTCATTGCGGGGTGCCACCAGGACTATAGAGGCAACCGTCCGACTCCGGTTGTGGTGCTTCATCCAACGGTCCACGTTCTTCGGATCAACATCGGCGATGGTGATCCTCAGAAGATCTGCGAGGTCTTCAAGAGCCACTACAAGCACCATCCGTCCATCTCAGTTTCTAAACTATGTACGAACTGCGAAAAGTACAAAAAAACAGTCCATCAACTCAATGGACTGTTTTTAAATCTGTAAATCTGAGTCATCCAAATATCAGAATAATCCACCACCTGTAAACAGACTAAACAAGAATCCAATAACAGGACGGAGAATTCCAAAGAAAAAAAAGATAAATATGAGAAGAATAACAAATCCGTATCGTTCGAGTGCCACACGAATATTATTTGCAGATGGCGGTAGGAGTGCATAGAGCACCTTCGATCCATCGAGCGGTGGAATGGGAATCATATTGAATACTGCGAGGAGTACATTGGCATAGACGATGATTCCGAGAAATGGCGTAATCTCTGACAATGGCATGAAACGAATGAACGTCCCAAAGACAAGGGCAAGGAAAAAATTCGAGATCGGCCCTGCGATCGCAACATATGTCGGTCCCCACTTTCCTTTCTTTAGATTATACGGATTGTACGGCACTGGCTTCGCATACGCAAAGAGAAGTCCTGTAGGAATGAGGAGTATCGGGAGGAGGACTGACCCGAACCAGTCTATATGTGCGAGCGGATTGAGCGTCAGTCTGCCAGCATACCGGGCAGTCGGGTCACCGAGTTGGTCTGCCATCCATCCATGCGAGTATTCATGAATAATTGCAGAAAAAATGATCACGACAACAAAGAAAATCATTGATATAATATCCATAATAAAATGCTTACTACGTTATAAAGGCTCAAAAGGCCTAAAAGGCTATCTTGACAAGAAAACGTTTTTAGTGTACTATGCTCAACAGTTTCTGACAAGAACAATATTACTCTGGCCTTGTAAGCTTTGTAAGCTTTTTAGGCCCTGCCTGCCAGTAGGCAGGCTTTCAAGCCTTTTACTATGCCTAAATGCGAAAACTGCAGAAAAGGATCTCAAAAAGCAGCAAACAGATCTCATGCAAAGAACAGGACAAATCGAAGACAAAAACCAAATCTTCAGAAGCATGACGGTGAAATGATCTGCACGAGCTGCATGAGAACCAAAGCAAAACAGTAATCACGAGACACATATCACAAGACAAAAAAAGCCCACCGATTTGGAGGGCTTTTTACTTTCTACTTTCTACTATATTATATTTTCCATAAAGCACTGTTTTCTCTAACACATGGCCGGCAAGTGCTTCCTCGAGTTCTGGCTTTCTGGTGGAAGACGGTAAGTCCAGAACAATATCAAGGGCATAGAGTTTGAAATGATATGTATGTTCTCCATCTGGTGGACACGGACCACTCCAGCCTGGCTTGTCATAATCTGTTGTTCCTTCTGTAGCTCCATTTGGAACAGATTTCTCTGTAATAGCCACTATACTTGGATCAATATTCCAGACAGTCCAATGTACCCATATCTTCCCTGCAGGCTTGATTGCATCTGGATCATCCACAATCAGCACAAGACTCTTCGACTCGGGAGGAACTTCTGTAATCAAAAGTTCTGGATTAAAATTCTCCCCATCACATGTGCACTGTGATGGGATGCTCTCCCCCCCTTCGAATGCTGTGCTGCGAATCCTCATAGATACATCTATTTAAAAAGAATTACTTTTTCATTATATCAAAAAAAAAGTGATTATTAAAATTAAAGTATCTATCACTCCTCAAAATTATATGTGTATCTTTTTTTTCTTGATCAGGTATAGAGTCGCTGCACCACCAAAAAATAGAAGGATAGATGAAAAAGCAGAGAAAGCACAGTATATACAAATAGAAAAAAGGACAAATATTTGAAGATAAATAAGCCACAAGGACATCACAAATCCACATGTAGTGAAAAGGCTAAGCCATTTAAGAATTCGAAAATCTCTTTTCCCATATAGATATACACTCACAAAGAAAATAAGCAAATAATACAAACTCCCCATGAGTGCGACTGGTATCCCAAGTATCTCAGAATACTTACTTTGCGCTACCTTCTCGCACCCAGTTAAAAATGTACACGAGGGAACACTCCCTCGAAGATGCTCAGCGGTTAAATATGTTGCATCAATGAAACCAAAGAAGCTAATTGCAATGAAGAAAAGAGTAAACCCTTTGTACTTATTCTTTATAGAGATTTTCATATTGTACTTGTGGCACTCTTTGTCTGAAATGTTGGAGTCACTGTCTCATTCGCTTCGGCCCCAGCTTCTTCGACGAGCGCTTTCAAATCTTCGTATGTCTCAATATTCTTTACCTGTGTTCCGTTGAGGAATATAGTCGGCGTGCCAGAAAAATTTTGTTCCTGTGCTTGTTGTTCATTCTCTTCTATACCTTTTGCAACTTCTTCTAAATCAAAATCTTTTAAGAATTGATCTGTGTCAAGACCGATCCTCTCTGCATATTCCACAAACAGATCTTTTGGTTCGGATGCATTCACCCACGCAGTTTGGTTTGAATATAGGATGTCATGCATCTCCCAGAATTTTCCCTGTATACCAGCAGCTTCTGCAGCCTGTGCCGCAGAGAAGGCATGTTCATGAATACCACGAAGTGGAAAATGGCGATACACGAGCCTAACATCATCACCAAAATCTTTGAACACTTGAGAAAAAATTCTCTGGTAACTCGCACACGCACTGCACTCAAAATCACTATACTCAATAAGCGTGACTTTCGGACTCTCTCCACCCCTGACCCAGTCTGTCTCTACGACTTCTGCCACAGTAGCATTATATTCTCCTCCACCAGGGTCTGCTGTTATTTTGACCATGATGATAACCACCACAACCACAGCAATGACAGCCGCGATGATAAAACCAAATGATGAATCTTTTTTTGACATAAAATTTTTTACTTTGGGGATTGATATATTTTCCCAGCCTTATAATTTTTAAAAACATCTTGTGTGCCTTCTAACATATTGGATGGCAACTCTTCAATAGGAAACCATTTCCATTCTTCACATTTTTCTGGCTCCACGCACACTGGTTCTCCACCTTCATACGTGGCCTTGAATCCCATAGTAACATAATGCTTTCCATCACTTTCAATATATTTGAGCTCATCTGAAACGGAAATAAGCTCAAATTCAGATACAGACAGACCTGTTTCTTCCAAAACTTCTCTCTTCGCCACCTCAAAGAGGGTTTCACCAAATTCAAGACTTCCTCCAGGGAGACACCATTCTCCAGCTCCATGAGAACCTTTCCTCAGACCAAGAAGGACCTCTCCATTTTCATTTTGAATAATGACGCCAACTCCTACTCGTGGATGTGAAAATGGATGCATATGTTCTCTTGGCTAACACCGCTCTTATATATCACAGTCGGGATGACTGGACTTGAACCAGCGACCTCATGGCCCCCAGCCATGCGCGCTACCAACTGCGCCACACCCCGCTAAAAAGAAGTATAGTGCGCTCGTTTCCCAATCATATCAATTTGAAATAAAAAAAACAACCTGTGTAAGGTTATTTTTCTTGATCCTTTTTTGGCAGCGCTATCTTCATTCCTGAGGTACAGGTGGGTATCCGCAATTCCTATCCACGGACAGGAACAATATAGGATTCCCAATATAAAGTAATTAGCGAATGAGATATTACTACTCAAAAAGGATCATTACTATTATAAAATTTCAATTCACTAAAGTCAAATGTGTTGAAATTCTCACCCGCAGAACCATGCCTACGCCCGCCAAAGCTAGGGAGTTTCTGCGGATGAGCTGTGATCGAGATCCTGACTACGACGGCCAGACGCGGTTGGTGGGCCGCTTGTATGCGGCAGGCTTGTCATTGTCCTGTGGGCTCTTCTTCTGGCCGCAGACACAACTCTCACATCCGTCGCATTGGCGGAAACGATTAAGTTCGAGCGCTGTCTGTGGATCACCCGGATCGTCGTAGATTTCTTCATCCTGTCTCAAACACATACGAATCCCTCCTCCTGATATCGCACTTCGACAAACCAGCCCCTCTGGCCTATCGTTGAACGATGTGTTTTGGGAGAAGACAAGCTGCTCCCAAAAGGGTACCGTCCAAACAAAAACCCGACTATTGCCGGGGTGATGACTTGTTTCTTTGTCTAACTGCCGCATTCGCAGCTATCACATTCACATTCTTCCTCTGGGTCATCCACCCTGGGACTCATCACGTACTTGTATACGCAAAAATTCGGCACTGTCCAGATGTTCTTTGACTTCGTAATTGTCTGGATATTCTGATTCATATATATTTCAGTCTAAAATACTCGCCGTATTTTGTCAAATATCTCAAAAAAAACTGCGTAAGCCAAGCCACCCACAGGTTACTTGGCACGAGCCCGTGCACGACCTATTGTGGGTGGTCGAACTCTCCCACTCATGAGGCTTCGTCGTTCTCCTCTCCACCCCCGTCCTTCGGCGGTGGCAGGATGTTGTCCAAGAAGACAAGATTAATCCGACCTTTGAGCCCTAAATTGTAACGCATATACCAGCGCCCAGCATCCGCGTCCCAAAATGGACCTTCCGGTTCTTTGAACAAACTATACACTGCATCTCCTCCAGAGAACACTTGCTCGAAAGATATCGAGCAGCTTTATGTGAAAATTTGCGGTTCCCCGCATACTCATCACAATGAAACTACCCAAACAAAAATTCCCCATCAGTGGAATTCCACAGGAACAAGACGTGTATCAGGTTCCCATGATAATGATAAAAGTAAATAAGAGTAACGTCAATCAGTTTATCCACAAAAGTACCATAAAATGCTTTTAATAATTCTCCAATTATTAACCTCTTAGTTTCGTTCATCCTCCATGTACACATGCAGGTAGTCTGTCTTATCGTATTCAAAAATTTCTTGTGTCTCAAAAAATCTTGCAACTTCTGCCTTTGCTGTGTCGAGTGAATCAGAACAATGAACCACATTACACATTCCCATTGCAAGGTCCCCTCGGATCGTTCCGCCATCTGCCTGTCCTGCATTGGTCACGCCTGCGATGAGTCTTACGGCATCTACCGCACCTTTTCCTTCGGCACAAACAACAGCAACTGGACTAGACTTCATGAAGCTTTCGAGTCCTGGATAAAATGGCTTCTCCACGTGATGAGCATAGTGCTCACGAAGTTTTTCCTCGCTCAAATTAATTAGTTTGAGCCCTACAATCTTAAGCCCCTTCATTTCGAGGCGCTTCAGAACCTCTCCAACGAGTCCGCGTTGGACTCCATCTGGTTTCACGATAAGGATTGTTTTTTCGTAAATTCCTTCAAAATTCATATAAATAACTTAAATATAAAGTGCTGTTATTGTAGTGAATATTTTTTACAAAGTCAAGATAAAAGCTACAACTCATCAATCGACTTCAAAAATCTCCCAGGCTTTGGTCGCCACTGAGTATCTTCTTCTGCAATGTAGACAATATCATCTACTTCATCACTTGGGTCTGTGAAAATTGTGCTTGATTCAATATGGTGTTCAAGTAAAAGATCTCTATCTATCTCATCGAGGAACATACTTGGGCCTAGAAGAGTACTCTGATATCCAGCAGTCAGTGGATAACTCAGATGCAAATACTTCTTCGCTCTGGTAACGGCAACGTAAAAAAGACGGCGCTCTTCCTCTAGTCCGTTATCTTCTCGGAGCGCTCTTTCATTTGGAAAGTAATTCGAAGCCACATGCATCACAAAAACAGCCTCCCATTCCAATCCCTTGGCCTGGTGTATAGTAGAGAGAACAACCTTCTCTTCTTCATCATCTATACTGTTCACGCTGGCTGCAGCATAGCTTTCCTGAAGACTTGCTTCTGCTAAAAATTTTGTTACATCTAATTGTTTCTCTGCAAAGAGCGCAAGCTGCTCTATATCCTGGAAACGCTCTTTATAATCAGTAAATTCCGTTTCCAAATATTCTTTATACTTTGATTCTGCTACTGCTCGAATAAGTACTGCAGAAGATCTGTTAGTCTTCTTCATTTCATTCCAAACACTCATAAGGTCACCCCAACCATTCTTCCCTCGAGCAGAAAAAACGGATTCAACTTCTTCCAGACGATCCAGATCTTTCATCTGTCTCACCGCAATAATAGCTTTTCCAGCACTTGCTGGTCCAATACCAATTTGTTTATTGAGAACTCTGCTCCACGCAATCATGTCATTTGTATTTGTAAAAATTCTAAGATAGGCAAGCACATCCTTGATATGTGCTCGCTCGAAAAAACGAGTTCCTCCACGATAGTCGTATGGAATATTTCTCTTCATGAGCTCCATTTCAAGCGCCTGGGAATGGTACGCAGCCCGAAAAAGTATGGACATTTGATCCATTGACACACCTTCTTCTCTAAGCTCAAGTATCCGCCCTGCAATGAAATCTGCCTCCTCACTCGCGTCAGAAAATGCATGGAGTTCTGGCTTTGCAAATGCTTCCAGTACACTTCTAAGCTCTTTTTGATACTGGTCCTTATTCTGTGCAATCACCCCATTGGCAACTGTGAGAATATTTGGTGTTGATCTGTAGTTCGTTTCGAGCTTAAAAATCTTTGCATCTGGATATGTCTTCTCGAATGCAAGGATATTCTGAATATCTGCTGCTCGAAAAGAGTAGATACTCTGTGCATCATCGCCGACAACCAATATATTCTTGTGGACACTTGCAAGTGATTTTATTATTGACGCCTGAACACTATTTGTGTCCTGATATTCATCAACCAGAATATACTGAAATTGCTCAGCATATTTCGCTCTGACTTTCTCTGACTTGATGAGAAGAAGGTTGAGATTGGTGAGAAGATCATCAAAATCCATAGCATTTGCTTCTTTTTTTCTCTTTGTATAGTCAGAAGCAATTCTCGCAATATGCTCTTCTAGGTCAAACCATTTTGGATGCCTTAATTCCAGAACATCATGGATAGTCGTGCTTGCATTTCTGGCATAGCTTAGAATATTACACAGGACCGCAGCAGAAGGAAAACGGCGCTGAGATGTATCCACTCCATCACCTTTTATACAAAGTTTCATGAGATCCCGACTATCTTCGCTATCAAGTATTGTAAAATTATTCTTATATCCGAGGAGTGGTGCGTATCTTCTGAGAATTCTGTAGGCAACATGATGAAACGTTCCTGACCACGGAAGTGAGATATTCCCTTCTGTAAGACTAGAGACCCTATGCATCATTTCTTTTGCCGCCCTGTTCGTGAATGTGACGAGAAGAATATTCCTTGAATCAATACCTTTGGAAAGCAAATATGCAACTCTATAGGTAATAGTTCTTGTCTTTCCACTTCCTGCTCCTGCCAATACCAAACAAGGACCATCTCCCTGAAGGGCCACCTCTAGCTGTTCTACATTGAGTTCTTCCTCGTACATAGCAAATAAAAAACGCAGCCTAAACTGCGCGAAGTATATCAGATAGAGGTTCTACTCCACAACCAATACCACCCTTTTTCCGTTCTTTACATCTCCGCCATTCCAATCCCTGATTGCACCCATCAGATCATCATAGAGATATGTAAAATTTTCTCCAAACTGAGTTCCTGGATCATTGGTAATGAATCGCTCCTCTGTATATCCACGAATAATGAATGCATGGTATTCTGGTCCACCATTTCGAAAATGAGGATTTGGAAGCTCTTTCCCATCTGCAACGACGAGTACAGGATGTCCCTTCGAAATGTATGCTTTAATCTGCTCCACAGTCGGATCCTCAATAATCATTGCATCCATTCCAGAATGCCACTCAGTAAGCTCCTTAAGTTTTTCAATCTCAATACTTCTCCCCCATTTTTGTTTCCCCTCCTCCCAATCAACCATCTTCTGAATTTCATCTCGAGAAAAAAGTGGACTAAGACTGTACTGCTTGTAATAAGCATCTAACATGAGCACAGCAGCTTCCTCACATGCATCCTGCCATGGCTGCTCCCATTTCTTTTCTGGAGCCTGTGAGGTGAATGGTACAGCGAGATTCATACTCCCAGTAATTACGACTCTCTCTTCTGGTTCAACCTCAGTTTCCCTCTCTACGTCTTCAATATTCTCTGTTGAAGACGTAACTTCTCCTGTTTCTTCTGCAATATTTATCTTCTCTTCTGTAAAATCCTCAAACTGAGTAACTTTGACACTTTCAATTTCAGAAACACCCTGAGCATGCACAAAAGAACCCCGCCATATGTAACCAGTACCGAGCACAAAAAATGCACAGAGGAATAAGCATGTAATATTAAATGTTATGATTGCTTTCATATACTAAGTGTAGCAAAAAATACAGCCAGATCATACTCCATCTTGAAGATTCTGTCAATCTATGATACGCTGAAGTATCAAATAAAATTATGTTTTTTGAAGTAATACACAAGGATAAAAACTCAAACGCACGCACAGGCATACTCCATACAGCACACGGGAATATTGAGACACCCGAATTTATGCCTGTGGGAACACAAGGAACAGTAAAAAGCCTAGACGTACAAGATCTAGACACTCTTGGTGCACAAATCATTCTTGGAAATACCTACCACCTCCACCTCCGGCCTGGAGAAAATCTTATTTCTAACTTTGGAGGACTTCATGACTTCATGGGTTGGAATAGGCCTATCCTCACAGACAGTGGTGGTTTTCAAGTATTCTCATTAAAGCATAAAAACATTAAAACATTTCCGCCAGTGGAGGATCGGCCTTTGGCTGAAAAACACATGGACAAAAATCTCTCGTCAGTCCAAGGCTCACTCGTGAATATTGACAATGATGGGGTTTCATTTCGATCCTACATAGATGGATCAGAACATAGATTCACCCCAGAGAAAGCAATTGAAATTCAGCACAAGATAGGAGCTGACATCATCATGGCATTCGATGAGTGCACACCAGATGATGCTAATGAGAAATATGCGAAGAGAGCACTAGCAAGGACTCATGCATGGGCGAAACGCTGCCTCATTTATCACAAAAACAATACAAAAAATCAATTTCTCTTTGGTATTATTCAAGGGGCAAAGCATAAAGAACTTCGAGAAAAATCTGCAAAAGTAATCTCCTCAATGGATTTTGATGGTATTGCCATCGGCGGTGAATCAATTGGATACAACATGGAAGCTACAAAAAAAATACTCGACTGGGTAGTACCTATCATTCCTAAAGACAAACCAATATATACTATGGGGCTTGGTTTCTCTCCATTTGACCTGTTCGAAGTTGTAGAAAAAGGCGTAGATATGTTTGACTGTGTTGCACCAACGAGGATAGCGAGAAATGGAACACTCTACATCTCACCAGAACAAGGTGGATGTAAGAAGAATAAATATAGACTTAATATCCTCAATGCCGCGCATAGGACAGATAAGAATTCAATTGACTCCACATGTACATGCTTCACCTGCAAAAATCATTCAAGAGCCTATCTCCACCATCTTTTCAAATCAAATGAACTCCTAGCTTATCGTCTTGCGACCCTACACAATCTTCATTTCTTCCTCTCTCTCA
This sequence comes from Candidatus Magasanikiibacteriota bacterium, assembly GCA_043809645.1. Classification (GTDB taxonomy): domain Bacteria; phylum Patescibacteriota; class Patescibacteriia; order Magasanikbacterales; family UBA922; genus JBDROX01. The sequence continues at coordinate 23,854 of JBDROX010000039.1, forward strand.
TGAAACAGATGCGTGAAGCAATACGAGAAGACCAATTTCCCGGACTAAAGAAAAGCTGGGCCAACTAGAGACCATAATTTCGGGAAGAAGGGGGTACTTGCAATAGTATCTCTTTTATGGTTATATATGTCTGCCTTTGCACTCGGGACGTTTGCGCGGGTTCAGCATGTGCCGCCCTAGGTGCTTCCACACCCTGCGCAATGCTCAAACGTCCTTTGTGTTCGATCACTTCTGGCCCCACACTCGGTGGGAATGTGAAGGGGGTGATCAATTAGGGGGCTCGCAAGGCCTCCTGGGCGGGCTAAACCCCCGTCCGTCGCGAGGTCCCACGCTTGAGCATTCATGCTCTTGCGTGGTGACCTTAGCGAGAATAAAAACCACCCGTCCCACCATATACATCTTGATACCAGGATCTATATGAAGGAGTTGGGTGGTTTTTTAATTCTTAAAAAATTTCTGAACTACTATTAGTCTCTTCTAATCACAGACCTATGCAAACAGAACAATAATAAAGCCTGGTAAAAAAATAAATCCAAATATGCCTGAAATAATATACACCCATGTTATGTATAGATAGTAAGTAATAATAAGAGCTCGCAATTTATTCAACTATTGAATAAACATAGCGTCTCCAAAACTATAAAATCGATATTCCTTTTCTACTGCCTCACGATAGCACTCGAGCATAAATTTTCTGTCACCAGCAAATGTAGAGACGAGCATGAGAAGTGTTGATTTTGGAAGATGAAAGTTTGTAATCATAGCATCAACAATCTGAAATTCAAAGCCTGGTAATATAAATAAGTTAATATCTCCTGTGTAAGGCTTTAAACCATGCTGAGCAATTCCCTCCAGAGTCCTTACTGTTGTTGTCCCGACTGCGATGATCCGCCCCCCTTCTTCTTTTGCAGTAACGATTTTCTTCGCATTCTCTTTACTTAGCCCTACCCACTCGCTGTGCATGACATGGTCCTCAATCTTCTCTGTCTTCACAGGAAGAAATGTTCCCAATCCAACATGCAGGCAGACCTCGGCAAACTCGATTCCTTTTTCTTTTAATCTCTCAATCAACTCTGGAGTGAAATGAAATCCAGCTGTTGGTGCTGCTACAGATCCTTCTTGTTTTGCGTATGTTGTTTGATAAACTTCGAGTTCACATTTCTCATCTTTTACATATGGCGGAAGTGGAACATGTCCATAAATATTTGCTTCTTTTCGAACTTCTTCTTCGAAAAGTATTCTCTCTCCTTCATCATCAACACACAAAAACTGTACGAGTATTGTTCCTGTTTTTTCCTTCACCGCTGCTTCACAAAAAAAATGCTCTGCAAATTTTACCCTCGTCCCAACATCGAGATGTTTTCCAGGTTTTGCAAGGACTTTCCATATTCCGGGATTTTCCATTGGTCGAACGAGAAATACCTCCATTGGCTTCGTATGATTGAAGAGTGGTTCGCCACCATTAGAAACAAGCGTTCCAAAGAGTCTGGCTTTAAAAACTTTCGACGTATTCCAAACAAGAATATCCCCTTTCTGAAGATAATCTATAATATCAAAAAACTTTTTATGCTCCAGTGTCTTTTTCTCCCGATCTATCACCATGAGTCTGGAATGATCTCTTGGTTCCATCGGTTTCTGGGCAATACGCTGCGAAGGAAGGTTGTAGTCGAAATCAGATGTCTTCATAGATACTTAGCTCTATTAGCATTATGTTCTTCAAGTGTCTTTCCATAATGAACCTCTCCACCCATGTCTGTAAGGAAGTAATAATACTCATTTGGTTCTGGATAGATCGCAGCCATGATAGACCCAAAACTTGGATTCGAGATTGGTCCTGGAGGGAGACCAGGATACTTGTAGGTATTCCAGAGCGAGAGCGAATCTCTGTCTTCTTTTGAAGTAAATACATTGCCTGACTTCCCAACAGCATAGTGCACAGTGGAATCTGCTTGAAGTGCCCAATTCATTTCTAGCCTTCTCAAAAATATATCTGCTACTATTTTTTTATCCTTTTCTCCCATGACTTCACGCTCGACAATACTTGCAAGCGTTAAAATCTCATGAGGCGTTCTCCCTGCTTTTTCAATATCCAAATACATCTGCTCAGTAAACTGTTGATCTCTATGTCTCACAAGCTTTTCAACAATCTCGTCGAGTGTTGCGTCCTTTATAATCCGAAACGTATCAGGACTAAGGTACCCCTCAAAACTGACATAATCCGGCTTTGATTTGGTAAGTAAAACATCTGTTTGAAATGTAAACCCAGGAACACTCCCCGATCTATAATCATGAACTGGAAGACCAATAAGTTCAGTAATCTCTTCTGACTGAAACATACCTTCACGCTCAAAATATTGTGCAATATCACGAATATTCCATCCCGGAATGATAGTGATTTCTTTTTCTCCAGCACTTGGATTCTTCAGTGCTTCAATCACTCGCTCCAGTGTTATTGGAGTTTCAACCTCAAATGTTCCAAAACGTACATCCTTGTCTACCCCTTTCCATGCAATATATTTTTTAAAAAGCCAGGAATTTCTAATGACTTGTTCCTCAGCAAGTCTGTCAGCAAGCGCAGAAACAGATTCATCTTTCTGAACTTGAAACGATATTTTTTCTGAAAGCGCTGCTTCTGCAGTATGTATTTCTGAATACATGAACCAAACACCAACAGCTGCACAAAATAAAATAATGAGAAAAAATAACTTTTTCATAGTCTAATTATTATTGAACAATTCCCAGTTCCCCCTGGCCCACTCAAGACGCTCTGGCACACCCACGTCTATCCATGTTCGATCTGACTTATAGACATACAGATCTTTTGTATGAGGAAACACATCATATTCAATACTAAAAGAATCTTCGCCTGGAAAATACTTCTTGAAATGCTTGGTCAGAAGATAAAGACCACCATTGATATATCCCACATCTTCTTTCCCTTCTTTTTCCTTGAATGATTTGAGACGAAACTGTGAATCATACTCTAGTGTACCATAGGTACTCGCATCTTCCACCCGAGTTCCAAGAATAATACCGTCCGTTTCTGGCTTCAATTTTTCTGCCATGTCTGCAAAATCTATTGTGTAGAGGATATCACCGTTTAAAACAAATACTGGTTCATCTGGATTCCTGAGATACTCCATCCCGTGTTTAATCGCACCACCTGTTCCAAGCTTCTTATCTTCTATGGCATATATCATCTCCATTCCCATCCTCTGCACACCAACCTCTCTATACAGTTCATCTGCCAAGTGGCCAGCAGCAAGCACAACTTCTTTGACACCCAGTGGTTTGAGTTTCTCTAGTTGCCAATCGAGAATTTTCTTTTTTCCAATCTCAAGAAGTATCTTTGGAATCTCCTTTGTAATGTCTCCAAGTCTAGTTGAAAGACCACCGCAGAGTATTATTGCATTCATAGAATATATTCAAGATAAAGTTGAGTCAAAAAACTATTAACATTAAACAACAAGACAAAACCAAGAGAGAGTAAAAATCCTAACAAAGCAAAAACAAACCCCCCAACGATATCCCGAGGATAGTGCACGCCCACAAAAATTCTACTGAATGGGATTAGAATCACTGATAAAGAAAAAAGAAATACAGCCCAAAGAGGCATGCCAAACCAAAAAACTCCAAATAATAAAATCACTGAACTTATTGTATGATCTGAGGGAAATGATTTCCAAGTTCCCATTGTGTGTATCAAAGTATTAATCTCCGGAAATTCCTTAATTGGTCTTGGACGTCTCCAGATCAGTGCAAAAATATAGTTCATCAGAAAAGAAAAAATGATTACAAAAAAGAAAAAAATAATATTGAAAAATTGCAAAAAACTCTGTTCACGCAAAAAACCATTCTCGCCAATAACTATCTCAGGATAAAAAATATTTTGATCAGAAAAAAATAACCAAATAGCAAAAATAGCCACCAAAATACGTATCAACCACCGAGCACAAAAAATCATAAACGTATCCCACAAAGGACGTTTACCAATCTGCTTATTGATTTTGAAAAATAATTTGTGCGACCAAGAGAGCTTCATAATTTTTTCAGATAGTCGAGTGCTTTATAGCAACCCACAAGAGATATTCCATTTTCTATTTCATTGTTTCTCATCATAGAAACAAAATCATCGATATCAACAAGCTCAATCTCAATATCCTCCGTTCCTTCGAGTGACTGCTCTGCAACTTTTTTTGCACCAAGAGCAAGATAGTAATGTGCAACGCCAAGCTGCCATCGTTCTTTGTCTACCGCTCCGAGATAAATATACTCTTCAGCTTCATACCCCGTCTCCTCGAGCAATTCTTTCTTTGCTGTTTCGAGAGAATTACCCTGTTCAATAAAACCAGCACAGATTTCTATTCGTCTTTTTTTAAAATAAAAATGATATTGTTTATTTATAATGACTTTATTATCTTTTGTAACAGGAAAAACAACAGACACATCGCCAGTGTTTGTAAGAAAAAAATCTTCTGTAAGTCCAGCAGGTGTCTGCACAACGAACTTCTCGACAAGTCTCCATTTATTTTCGAAGACTGTTTCTCTGCTCAAGATTTTCCATTTATTTTTCATAAAAATTTCTTTGCAATTGAATATAGCTTATACTTCCAACCACTCAACACCACATCCACTGCCTCTGGATACGACCTCACAACACCACCAAACCCTGCCTTAAATCGTGTAATCCCAGTCCACTTGTCAGTAACATCCCAACACAAACCATGATAGCAGCTCTTCATTCCAACGTCCTCAAATATTGGTTTTGCAATTCCCCAAAAATCATACTTCTTGTATCCGAGACTCTTTGAAAGCTTCATCCCCTCCCACTGGAGCAAATACGGAGCCATAATATTCCTCGACGTACTCGATGAAGCTCCATGGAGATAGGTAAACGTATCACCAGAGGCAATGCAAATATTTGATGCAATAGGAGATCCTTCGAAATACGCAGTGAGCTGATGGCATGAATCCATTTCTAACATCTTCTCATAATACTCCTTTCCATGACTTTTGAATGCATCACGCGAGGTTGTCTCTTCATTCAATTTCCAAAAAACCTCGGCATCTTTTTCTTGTTTCACTTCTACACCTTTTTTTATAGCTAAGCGAATATTATAGCGAGTCTTTGTATGCATGTCTGCGAGGATTTCATCTTCCTCTTTTGTTATGTCTAAAAGGAGTGTGTCTTTTGGTTGTCTGTTGTTGGAATTTGAAATTTGAAATTTGAAATTTGAAATTCTATCAATTGGCTCTACTCTGACAAACGCATACTTTTGATCCTTTGCGTATTCAAAAACCAAATCCATAATTCCTGATTCATAATTCATAATTCTCGGCATATACACATACCGAAATCCCGGTCCCAACCGCTGTATAAACCCCTGCACCTGCCCAACAACTTGCTGATCCTCGGTAATTCGAAGCCGAATTGGCTCATTTCCAACTGATTTCTGAAATTTCCCCCATTCCCAAGACTGCAAAAATTCCTGTCTATCTTGCAAAAAAAAGAATGATTCCCATTCTTTCTGGTTGTTACACATAATGATTTCCATACCTGTATTCTAGCTAAATTGAGCCAAAATCGCAAGAAGCAAACAAACCCCTTGATTTTTCATATAATCTATAGTATATTATTCCCGTATAAATCATTTTCTAATTTGAATTGATATGGGACTTCCAGCAAAGCAAAGAACACGAACCTCAAAGAGAAATCGTGCTTCACATTTCGCACTCAAAAAAGTAGGGATGGTGATGTGCCAAAAATGCAAGGCAAAAAAGAAACCACATTTGGCGTGTCCAACATGCGGTGAATACAAGGGTAAAAAAGTGGTTAATCTCGAGAAGAGAATTCTTCGAACGAGCAGAAAACCAAAAGCATAATAGTCTAGACGTTTTCTAGACATATAATCTTCTTTGTATATGTCAAATCGACATCTCGCACGTTCAATTGTCATGCAATCTTTGTATCAATGGGATTTCAAGGGAAAACCATCTGCAGCAATCCCAGAAATTGTCCGTCAAAATACAAAAGAGTTTGGTGGTGGTGTGGAGAATGAAAAAACATATATTGAGAAAACAGTCGATGGTGTTATCGAACACTTAGAGATGATTGACAAAATCATCAAATCATACGCACCGAACTGGCCTCTAGAACAAATTGCTCTCGTAGATAGAAATATTCTAAGAATTGGCATCTACGAGCTCCAAATTAATAAAGATATTCCAGCAAAGGTAGCAATCAATGAAGCTATCGAGGTCGCCAAGACATATGGAGGACCTTCTTCTGGAAAATTCGTAAATGGTATCCTCGGTGCTATTTACAAGGATATGAGTGAGAAGAAAAAGTAATCACACTACTCACATACCATTTAATTTCTAATTCATCTAATTCCGAATTCATCTAATACTATTCAAAATAGCACAAGTATCTATTCTCAAAGAATTTATAAAAAGAATTATTTGAAATTGGATATTTAATTGGAAATTAGATGAATTGGTAATTGGAAATTTCGAAAATATATGCCAGTACCAGAATATATTGTTAAATCATTTTCCAAGCTTGAAAAAAAGATTGGAATAGAATTCAAGGATAAAGACTACCTTGTTCAGGCCTTTGTCCACCGATCTTTTCTCAATGAAAATAGAGACTTTCCACTTGCCCACAACGAGAGACTTGAATTTCTAGGGGATGCAGTGCTAGAATTGGTGGTGACAGAATTTTTATTCGAAAACTACCTAAACCCAGAGGGAGAGCTGACGAACTGGAGAGCAGCCCTGGTCAATGCAAAGATGTGTGCACAAGTAGCCGCAGAGATCGATATGGAAGAGTATCTCTTCCTGAGTCACGGAGAGTCAAAGGACGCTGGAACCAAGGCACGTGAATACATCATGGCAAATGTTATGGAGGCACTCATTGGTGCTATGTATCTAGATCAAGGTTGGGATATTACAAAACAATTCATTACCAGATGGATAGTGAGTAAACTTCCAGAAGTGCTCGAACTCGGACTCTGGATGGACCCAAAGTCGCGCTTCCAAGAATCGTCTCAAGAAATTATCGGCATCACACCAACATACAGAGTACTGAAAGAAGAAGGACCAGATCATGATAAACAGTTCATAGTAGGTATTTATCTCGAGAAAGAAAAGATTGCAGAAGGTGAAGGTGGAAGTAAACAAGAAGCACAAGTCCAAGCAGCAGAGAATGGTCTTAAAGTGAAGAAATGGAAAGGGCCGAAGATACAAATCCTAAAACGGAACTCTGGGGATCCACTCGGCTAAAACAAGAAGAACCTTTCGTTCTTCGCCAGGCAATCTGTTCTAGCTTGCCTGGCGTAGTCCGATAGGACGAAGACAAGCGCCGCTAGCTCAGTTGGTAGAGCAGGGGCCTCTTAAGCCCAAGGTCCTGGGTTCGATCCCCAGGCGGCGTACTAGACTTCGCTTTACCTTGCTTAGCAAGCAAGGTAAACCTGTAACAAGGTTTACCTTTAAAATGTGCTTGCCTGGCGGAGCTTTAGCGAAGACGGGCCTCTGTAGTTAAATGGATATAACAACGGTCTTCGGAACCGTGGTTGGGGGTTCGATTCCCTCCAGAGGCACAAATAGAAATTTTCAATTTTCAAAAAATGGCTAAACTTAGCTTTTTTTATTATTCAAACAAAAATTTAATCTTGACAAATAGGTTTATTTTTGCTACTATTTTTTATTCTGTTGTCATATAATGACAGTAAAAACTTTCCTTCATCGCCAATCACCCGCCTTGCAACTGTGCAAGACTGGTAGCTGAACGGTAGAAGGAGAAAACCATTTGTCTAATGACAAGAAAAACAAGCCTGGAGATGACAGACCTCCATCGCATCTTGGCGGAACTTCCAGGCGAAGTGTATCCACTTCGGAGAGAAGACTAGGCCAGACGATCCGAGTAACACCAACCCAGTGGACGACTGAGACCTCTCGGTCTCACCGTCCAGACCCCACACCCCGATGCCACGCGCTCGGGGTGTTCATTTTTTTAACAGGAGAACAAAAAGCCTCCACATGTGTGGAAGCTTTTTTGTATGTACATTTTTCTATTGTTCTACATCCTCTTCTACATTGAGAAGAATTTCATCTCCCAAAAGAATAATTTCCTTTCCAGTCACCTTGTCAGTTCCGCGCAGCGTTACCTTTGAAGTAAGATTTTCTTGCGTTGGATTCTTCTCATTGAGCACTAAGCCAAACTGGAAAGCAAGAACATCGACACTTGTTGGCATGCTATCAATTTTCCATGTAATTTTCTTCTCTTCCTTGTTATAACTTGCGTCTCCTGCTGGCACAACGAATGAGTCTTCAGCCCATGATACATCTCCATATACTTCAGCAGTGAGTTCAATATCCTCTATCTCATGGAATGAATTTGTGAGAAACCATGTCATGGTATGATTTTCCTTTCCTTCATCACCCTCCTCAATTTCATCACGAACATCGAGATCTAAATCAGAATTAACAGTAATAATAATTGGTTCTCCGGAAATAAGTGTATCCTGTCCGTTCACTTCGTACTGGACGTCGACTGTCACCAGCACCTCGTATGTTGTGAATCCTGTTAAGTCCAAAACATCTGACGTCTTGAGTGGAATATGAAAATCTACCGAAGCACTGCCACCAGAGTCAAGACTACCGAATCCAGCAATATGCGACTTCGTCCAGGTAATTATTCCACGTCTTGTATCATCCTTGACCTGCTCACCTTCAATTGTTCCATCTGCTTCATCATCTATCTCAGCCCAGTGCAGAATACTCTTATTATCATAGGATGGCCCTTCGAAAGTTATCTTTGTCCTAATATTCTCAAGATTATTCTCTCCATTATTCTTGAGAACAATACTTGTACTAAAAATCTCTCCAGGCTGTGCTGTAAAATCTGTTCGCGACCCATTGACCACTACGTCGAGCCCAACCTCAGTCGTTGAAAGAGAAACAGTGTGTTCTTTTGTAATGAGTACATACCCATCACCCTCACGGGATTCACCCTTCCAACCAATTAATTTTACAACAATTTTTTGCTCTTTAACTTCTTCTTCTGTGAATGACCCATTGAGCACAACAGTCTGTTCTTCAGATAAGTCACCAAGCGTCCACCTATATTCATGAAACTCATCACTTTCTGGCACACTATCTTTTTTATTGAATGTATCCACTCCTTCTACAACAAGTGCGAGATATGGAAGATTCACAGTCTCTTCTGACTTCTTCACAGAAAATGTAAATTCTGTATTAATTCCCGGCGCAGCATCCTTTGGTGCACTGATGTTGAGCTCAACTGGAGGGGCACTACTTGCGACTTCCTTGGTTGCCACAGTCTGAAACTCACTACTAAAGTTTCCGGGTAAGTAGTTGAGGAAAGCCCTAAAAGACTGTGCCTCATCTACATTTCCATAGAGGGTACCAGTAATGTCAATGAACCCGCTCTTGAGTCCATCGAGAGAGCCCAGCTCCCATATATTATTTTCCCTTGTTGGCTCCTCACTAGCACCAGAAAAAACAAACCCTTCTGGATACCGAACTTCCAGAACAACTTTTGCAAGTGCTGATGATTGGCTATTGCCGTATCGAACACGGTACGTCACTTCTTTTCCAATTTGGGCAGTATCATCGCCAGATACAGACAGGATAACATCTTGTTGAGAAAATTCGGTCTTATCAAAGAAGTACGTAAAACCAAGATAGACCACAGCGCCAAGCACTGCCAAAGAAAGGAGGAGTACCAAAAAAGCAAGAAGTTTACTCCTCTTCTTTTTTTTGAAATGTTTCATGTCTGGCATTGAACCATCCTTATTCTTATAAATTTTTTCTAGACTCTCATCCACCTCCTCACTGTCTTCGTCTTCTTCCTCAAGCTCATCATCAAGAACTTCCCCAACTTTTTCATCTTCCTCTTCCTCTTCCTCTTCCTCTTCCTCTTCATCTTCCTCTTCATCTTCCTCTTCATCTTCCTCTTCATCTTCCTCTTCATCTTCATCTTCGTCATCTTCTTCGTCGTCCTCTAGCTCTGCACCATCCCCATCTTCCTCCTCAACATCTGTTTCATGTTCCTCTTCTAACTCCTCGAGTCCCCCCCCATCTTCAATATACTCAATTTCTTTTTCCTTTTCCTTCTTCTTTTTCTTCACTGGTTTTTTCTTAAAGATAGGCTCTACTTCCTCTTCATCAATATCAAGAATTTTATCTTCTTCAGCATTTTTTTTCTTTAGATTTTTCTTTTTTGTTGGAATCTTTTTTTTCTTTATCATATAGATTCAGATAAATAATTGATTGATTTATTATTTTATTTCTTCCTTTTCCATAACCACTCCATAGACCAAGTCTGTTGTAAGATCGGTCTGAACAAAAGCACCATTTTGAGCAAGTGTCACTATATCGCCCGTCTTCCAATGAGGAATCCACCCGTCTGGAAAAATAACTTTTGAAACAAAATGACTTTCAATTCCAGATTGTTTTTGGTGAAGAAGACTATATCGTGCCGTCTGTCTTTGCTTTGTTGCAAGGAGTGTTTCAAGTGTGCCGGGTCCTTCCTGTGACGCCATCTCTTGCAAATCAAATGCACGGAACGGCAACTTGTAGGTAAAAAATACTTCCACTGTTTCTCCTGGTGGGAGGACCGTCCAGTTTCCAAAGGCTGTTTTTCCAAACTCACGAGTAACCCTTGTTCCTGTTTTCTTGTGCACACCAACCTCAATTTCCGTTTTCTTTAGGTCCTTATCTTCCTCATACCATGGTTCAGGAACCTGAAAAAGATCGTCGGGAGGAAACTCAAATCCACCGGCATCGAGAAGTTCGGAACCTTCTGGAACATACATTCGAAGATAATCTACATTACTGACACCATAAAACTCCTCTCCTGGAATTCCACTGTGTGTTCTCCTCACAAGTGTTGTAACAATGACACTTCCATCTTTCTGGACAACCGCTTGATGTTCGATATCTTGTGAGATCTTAGCATCTGATTTTTGTCCGTGTACATTTGTATTTACTACTTGTAAAAAATCTTGCCCCTTTGCTGTTTCTTTTATCTCTCCTGTCCACCCATACTCCTGAAGCGTTTCTTGAACCTTGATATCATTCATGTAAACTTGAATTTCCTTTTCTTGGAGTGCAGCATGCAGTTCACTAATGAGTGTTACTAATTGTAACTCTTCTAGATCACCAAGTTGCTCGAGAAGCTGAGTAAGGGCAACACCAATAACGGCCTTTGGTGTATTTTCCTCTTTATCATAATCAAGCTCTACTTTCTTCTGAAGATCTACAAGTGCATTCTCTGAATCGAGTGTGAGGTCAAACTCAGCTATCTGAACAGGACCCATAATACCCAACAACCTTTCGAGTACTGTTGCGTTTATTGCTATAACACCATCGACTGTCTTTCCTCGTGCATGGGAATAGAACCATTCAACTTTTTCTGCTGAAGCAGGAAAATCTGGAAACCAATTCGCATCCTGGAATTCCCAGCGATTACTCATGAGCTGCATTGGAAGTGGCGGCTCTACATATACATCTAGCTGACCGCGAAGATCATGTGTCCCACCACTAGGAACCTCTATGTTCTGTATTTTCCCTTTTTGAACATCAAGTACGGCAAAGCTTCCCATGAATCCTCCAGTAGCCCTCAGTTCATGATTGTTTTGAAATATGATAAGATAGCGTTTCAGATCATCACTACCAAAGACTGTCTCCATAGCCGTCATGAGATCAGCAAGATTGGTCATATCATCGATAAGTGCTGTAAAGAGAAGTTTGAACTCCTGAAATGACTGCTGATATTCGACTGGGAGGACTGAAGGGTCTACTCCTTCAAGATCTTCTAAAGCTTCTTTGTACTGAGGAATAGCGCTTCGGACATGAGCACGAAATATTTCAATTCTCTCCGTAAGAGGAAGATGTCCACTCGCCTCTATTTGGCTCATACCCCGGACAACATATGTATTTCCAAGTGCCATATGATGCCCAGCAGTTAACAAATGCTGTCTACTACTCACCTGTTTCCCAACAACAGGAAGCATACTTGCGACATACACCAAGGCCTTGTGCTCTTCATCGATAATACTATTCGCTCTGTGGAAGGATTCTAAGGCACTATTGAGATCTGTTGCCGCCTGAGACACATTTGATTGAAAGGCTGCGACTGTGGAAGATTGGAGTGAAAGAAACGCGTTTGTGCTCTCTTCGACAATCTCACGACTATCGTCCTGGAGTTTCTGATAATAAGCAACCGCAGGAAATGGAATACTTACAAGCAGGAGAAGAACAACAAAAGCATATGCAATGCGCTTAACAGGGAAATTAGAAAAAATCTGTACTTTTGGAAATTGCATTGAACGAAGTTGTCGAACATGCCTTGATTTCTTTTGGATTGGCGATGTGCTGACGCCACTAGAAACAAAAGGGGTAAGAGAGGCCTCTTCTATCTTCGATTGCTTTGCATTTGCTTGTCTCACCATTGCTGCCAGATCCACCACAGCTCGCTCGTTTTTTACTTGCCCGACTGCACTATAAGCATTCACACCATCCCAAATTTGATGCCTGTTAGATTCTTTCAAGTCCACCAGGTGGTCTGATGTTTTCTTTGGCTCCTGGTACTTTACAAAAACATGATGCTGCTTCTCTACAGCAGATCGATGTGTCACATCTTCAGTTCTTCGGGCATACAAACACCGCCTCTTGTCATGACCGGATATCTTGCAAATTGAACATTTTCGTGATTTTTTTGACATGTAGAACTATAAAAAACCTTAGGGAATTATGTTCCCTTTTCACAGCAAAGTATACCATACATATAACAACAAAAAAATGGGGAAATTCCCCATTTATACACATTTTTTGCTGGGTTATATGCTGGATTTATATATATTCAACGTTTGTTTTGCAAGGCGTTCCCAAGAAAATCGCTTTAGCTCTTCCTGTGCCTTTTCTTTGATCTCTCTCCTCAAGTCATTGTCGCTGAGCGCCACATGCATAACATCTGCAATATAGTGGGAGTCCTCTGGGTCAAAATAGAATGCCCCCTCCCCCAAGACTTCTGGCAAACAACTTGCGTTCGACGATATGACTGGGACACAGCATTGCATTGCTTCGAGGGGTGGGAGGCCAAAGCCTTCGCTCAAACTTGGAAAAACAAAAAGCTCTGCATTCTCATACAAGACTGAAAGTTCGTGATCTTCAACAAAATTTGTAAAAACTACAGACGTAGGGCTTTGAATTTTGGACTTTAGTCTCTTGTAAAAAATATCCTCTTTTCCAGCCAAAACTAATGTAAACTGATTTCCATACCTTCCTTCAAAAATTTTCCAAGCATCGAGTAGCCGTTCTAAGTTCTTGTGAGGATATGCTGCTCCTACATACAACACATACGGTCTGCCGAGGCCAAATCTATCCAAAATTTCTTTCGTGTTCGGTGTGCCGTACATTGTATTTCTAAATGGTGCTTGATACACGGTTGTCATGGTACCCTCGGGTATGCCGAGTGTTTTATGAATGTCATGTTTAACAAATTCTGAAGTAGTGATAATGTGTTTTGCTCTTTTAGCCCCACGCCGAAGGACAAATCTATGAGCCTTATCTTTAAACCAAAATTTTAATGGGCCGAGCGTGGTAGCCTCTGGCCTCGGATAATGAAACATGGTGAGGTCATGGATGGTCAGAACAAAAGGATCAGTATAAAAAAGTGGAACATTCCAATGTGGAAAATGCATGAGGTCAACTTTTTTCTTTTTAATAATGCCTGGGAACTTGAACTGCTCTTCCAATGTATACCAAGGTATATTTACCTCTACTATTTCAAAGGACTTCCCAAACTTTTTAGAAGACACACCGCTCTCATTTACAAACAAGATATACTGGTTTTCTGTGTCAATATTTTCCAAATGTAACACAAGTTGCTCGATATATCGACCAATTCCAAATCCCTTTCCTATCATTCTCGCATCAATTCCAATACGCATAGGTGCATTTTAGTGGTGGTGTTCCTTAGCTTCTGCTTTTGTCTCATGAATAGTCTCTGGTGCATGCTCTGGTGGGGTGTAGATAGTGTAGAGTTTGAGCACTTCTTCGCCAGTGTTTATAATATTGTGCTCTGTGCCTGCCGGGATAACAATGGCAAAATCATCTTCGACTTCAATCTCTTCCCCATTCAAAATAACACGTGCCTTTCCCCGCTCGATACGGATAAATTGATCATGCTCTTCATGAACTTCCATACCAATATCATCTCCTGTCTGTACTGCCATAACCACTAGCTGACTTCTCTCAGTTGTAAAAAGAACTTTTCTAAAGTTCTCATTCCCAAGTGTCTCTTTCTCAATGTTTACTATATATCCATTCATAGTATATTGTTAAAAGTAAATACTATTTTATTTGAAAAATTCTAAATAATCTTTCTCATCTCCATACTGAAGAAAACTTACCTGATGTGACGTTGGGTGAAATGTTTTGCTCTTTTGATGTTGGATACCACACCAGTATGCTTCTGTGACTCCGGCAATTTCTGAGACATAGTGCAGAAGTCCATTGGCATACCCACAATAGACACAATTAATTTTTTGAAACCAATTAAGATAACTAAGTTTATGTCTGTCAATTTTTATATATTCTCTCCTTCTAACATAATCCAACCCATAAATTGGAAAACACATCCTGTGGTAGATCTCGACAAGGATATCCATTGTAACAAGCGCTATAATGACAGAATAAATAAAAGGTGCCGACAAAAAATGTCGAAAGAATAGTTGTTTTTCTTTATATGCTTTCATATTTCTTTGCAAGCGCTAAAAAATTGTTTAACACCCTCTTCCCAAGTATGTTCACCCTCTTCAAACAACTCGACTGGGTGTGAGTCCTGCCCAGAGCATATATACTGAAGAGCTCGAACCAGAGAGGATATATCCATTGGATTCACATAATGTACACCATGACCCCCAACCTCTGAGAGCGAAGATCGGTGACTCGTAATAACTGTCGTACCAACTCTTCTAGCTTCCAAAACAGGAAACCCAAATCCTTCATACAAGCTAGGAAACACAAAAACCCTTGCAGCCCGGTATAATGATTGTTTGTAACCCTCTGGAACATACCCAATGTACCGCACACCAGGAGTACTGTCAATGACTTCCAAAATGTCTCCACACTTCCAACCCTTCGATCCGGCAATAATGAGCTCAAAATTCTGGCTTCTGAGATGTGAAAGCTCAAATGCTCTAATTAGTGCTAAAATATTTTTTCTCGGCTCGATTGTACCGAGAAATAATATATATTTTACAGGAAGATCATATGCTTTTTTTATCTCTTCCATAGAAGATACGTCTCTCTTCTGAGCCAGTACACCTGGATGAATTGTCTGGACCTTCTGATCTGGAATTCCATACGTTTCTATGACATCCCTACGAGTTGCGTGTGATGGTGTAATAATCAAATCTGCATTTCTACAGACGACTTTTGGATTGATGAAAGAATGCCAGAGCCTTCTCTTCACTGAAAAGAACTCAGGGAAATGTTCGAACGACAAATCATGTATTGTCTGAATATGCTTTACCTGTTTTGAAAGACATGTGAAGTGGAGATTGGGAGAAAAAAATATATCAATTTCTTTCTGAAGTAGCCTATCTATTTTTGGATACCTAAGAAACTTGATACAGAAATGAAATAACTTGTTTGGCCAAAAAGTATGAATAACATGAACATGTTCGTGCTTCCAGATTGGAAGATATGCCGAGACATCAGAGAATGAATTATAAAAAAGATAATACTGGTGTTCCTGGCTAGACTCAAAAAGAGCGTTGAGGAGTCCCAAGGTGTACTCCCCAACGCCCGTTCTGTTCTTGTCAGCAAGACAGCGAATGTCAATTCCAATATTCATACACTAACTAACGAATATCAAGTGTGCATTGATTGAGCCCCCTGCGAAACTCCTCGTATCTGTCTTCAACATATTTTTTTATTCTTTCTTTGAATTTCTCTTCAGAAAAAACCTGGGCATGTTCACGAATAGCCACTGTATTCCACCCTTCAGCATCAAACATGAGAACTGTATGAAGAAGTGACTCCCAGGTTTGCTGTTCAAAAAATACTCCTGTCTTCCCAGGAATGACCGTCTCGCTCGCTCCACCTACTGGATACGCAATGACTGGTCTTCCTGCTGCCATAGATTCGATAGGCGTGATACCAAGATCTTCTACCTGTGGATGGATAAATGCCTTTGCATGTGCCATGAGATCCTTTTTTTCCTCATCAGAAATTTTACCAAGAAATTCAATATTTGGACTGGCCGTCTTCTGCAAAACACCCATCTCTGAACCTTCACCAAATATTTTAAGCGACCATCCTAGCCTATTGAACACCTGAATAATGAGATCAAAACGTTTGTATGGGACAAGCCTTCCACCAGCAAGAAAATAATTTCTCATTTGCTTTGCCGGAACAAAATTACTAATATCTACTGGAGGATAAAGAACATCACTATCTCTTCTATAATACTTCTGAATTCTGTTATGTACCGTACAAGAGTTCGCAATAAAATAATCTACTCGATCAGTACTCATCTTGTCCCACATCCTCATTTTGTGAAGCATTGGTGGCAGTAGTGTCTTTACCAATCTATTGTATTTTAAGTCTGCAATATACTCATGCGTGTCTGTCCAAAGGTATCGCGTCGGCGTATGACAATACGAGATATGCAATGTATCAGGTCGAGTCAAAACACCTTTTGCAAAAGCACTGGTCGAGGAAAGGACGACATCAAAATCATGGAGATTGTGCCTCTCTGTGGCCATTGGCATCCATGGGAGATACCACTGGTATTTTCTCTTTCCAAATGGAAGTTTGGCAATGAACGATTGATGAATCTTTGCATCAGGGAAAGATGAGATGCGCTTCTTGTCATGAAATAAAACAAAAATAGGTGCATCTGGCCAGACCCTATGAAATGCTTGTAACACACGTTCTGCCCCTCCGTCCTGTGCGAGATAATCATGAACAAGAGCAATCCTCATACGTTTCTTTTCTACAGTACCTTCCTTTTCTTAAAAATAACAAATGGGGTTTTGATAAAAATGATGGCATCTAAAAATGGACTCCACTTCTCTATATAGAATATATCAAGTTTCATCTCATCTTCAAAGGATAAATCGCTTCTACCAGAAATCTGTGAAAGCCCAGTAATTCCAGGCTTCAGAGTAAACACCTGTGGAAAATCCTTTTCATACTTCTCTACTTCTCTTGGTTGATGAGGTCTTGGTCCTACAATACTCATCTCCCCTTTCATAACATTGAAAAAATTCGGAAGCTCATCAATACTCCAGCGACGGATAAATCTACCAAACCGAGTGACCCGAGGGTCGTTTCCAATCTTGTAGATAGGCCCTTTTTTTATTCCTTGCTTCTGAATAAGTTCCTCCTCCATTTTCTCTGCTTTTTTCCCCTGTTCCCCAAACTGAACACCGGTAGAATCTTTTTGATACATCGAACGGAATTTAAGCGTAAAGAAATGCCTTCCGCGAATCCCAACCCGCTCATTTCTATAAATAATTGGACGACCCGTTTCTAACAGGATAATAATACTTGAAAGAAGGATAACAGGAGAAACCAAAATAAGGATAATACCTGAAAGAAAGATATCTGAAATTCGCTTCAGCACCCTTCCCCACCCTTCCAGTGGTGTCCGTTTTAGCTCAACTATCGGAATACCTGCGAGTGGATGGACATCCATATTTGCAGTGTATGTGGAAAAAAGATCAGCAGAATACTTGAATACAATATGACGAAGACTGCAATAACGAATCGCCTGAAGGGCTTCTTTTTCTCGAGCTCTTGGATTCGTGAAAAGTAATTCATCTACTGATAACTTTTGAATCTTGTTTCTCGTCTCTACAGAAAAATCCTTGAACAATCCAACAATTTCATACCCTAGTTCTTTCCTTTCTTTGAGTGCCTGCACAATTGAATTAGCAACTTCTCCAGAACCAACAATTGCAATTCTTCTCATGCCTGAGCCTGTTCTGTACAAGAGCCCTTTGAGCCCCCGAATGAGGACGCGTCCAAGACTGACATATAAAACAGAAAATATCCATGCAGCGAGGATAAGAAAACGAGAGTCAAACATTTGTTGACTGAAGACAATATAGAGAGCAACACCAGCGAGTGCTATCGTACACCCAAGAAACACCCTCGTGAGATCTCGAGAAAGCTTCCTATTCTGATCTGTGGAGTATAGCCCTATGAATGTAAAGATAATGAGAAGCAACAAAAAAACCCAAAGACTTCTGAAAAAAAACTCTGCGAGAGTAAGTTCAAATTCAACTGCCTTGGTCTCTACTGCCCAGGCTGAAAACCTCAGATAGTACGCAGAAATAATTGCAGTCAAAAGCATCAGCAGGTCTACCGGCACCTGCAATATCATAAGCAGTATCTCTGATCTCTTCATGTTTTTTTGCTTAATATAGAGATATAATACAAGATTTTCTCTGTAGCGTCAATCTTGACAAAGAGTAAGATATGTGGTAGTGTGTATATGTCTTTCTCATAGAAGATAATCGCCCGCCTTCGCTTTTCGTTTCACTCAAAGCTCCAACGGACAGGCCATATACACACACCTGGATCAAGGTCGGCCTGCCCAACGAAGTACAAGCGGAGCGAAGTGCGAAGGTGGGAGGAAAGTCCGAACTCTCCCGCCAAATTGGCGGGTCGTGGTAGTGGGTAATGCCCACCTCCGGCCTGGTAACAGGTCAGGACGGGATAGTGTTCCTGAAAAGGAACCACGTCGTAAGGCGTGGCCACAGAGACTATACTAATCGCGAAGCGCTTATCCTGAGAGAGCAGAGCGAACCGAGGATGAAAATCTTTCGACTCACTTTGTTGGCCCAAGGTAACCGCTTCGCGATCAAATGTGAAAAGTGAATGGGTGTTTTTGTACAATTGACAAAAGCTACTATTCTCGCATTGTGGTGACGCAATGTTGTGGTAAACCCTGCCTAGAGAAAGAGCAGTGTTCCCCGATGGTATCGGTGGTTCAACAAGTTAGCTCGTTATTACCCTGAAATAGTATTGAAGGGTTTGAGATCATAGAGTAATCCATGATCCAGAGAAATGATTGTCATCCCGACTCAGTCGGGAAACAAAATTCGGCTTACTGTGGGAAAGACAAAAAAATCCGCTAATATAGCGGATTTTTGTTTCTACAATAGTACTATCTGAGAAGTAATATTTCATCACTATTCTCTGACTCGCAAGCTCTGAGGGTGAGAGTCCCGCTGGCTGATCGAGAAATGGTGTATCCAGTAATAGTCGACCACCATGAACCACTCCCGTTTGGACTCACAGGCACGTCCGCAATGTATCCCTCTTCAACAAGGAAATCTAGATTCGCACAACTTGTGTCTGCGGTTACGTCGGTATCACAATACGCGTTCTGATCATCACAACCAGTGGCTGTTGCACCATCGACAATCATATAGACACTTCCTGCCGTGAGCCCGGAAATGACTGAGTGATAATTTCCACCATTGTCTATTTGATCAATTTGCGTCGCAAGCATGAGATTATTGAGTTCTGACCAACGCCTGGAATCGCGTGCATCTCGGAATCGCTGAAGTGGATTGAGAGCGACAAATATAACCGCCGCAAGAATTGCGATAATTGCAATGACGATCAGCAATTCAATAAGGGTAAACCCTTTTCTATTTTTCTGCATAGACATGTGTTAAAAAAAATTTTATTACTGTATTGATGAGATATATTCTGATGATACCCATCCGACTTGGTCTTCAGTTACCTGCAACTGTATCCAGGATCCATCGTCATTTTCTCCAATTTTCTCAAACGTTTCCCCGACATCTACTGTGGTTATGACAGGGAACGTTTTCCCCGCCCCTCCTCGGACATTGAGATACCCAACCCCAGTTTCTAATATTATAACAGATTCTTTTTCTTCTTCCAAGGCTTCTGTAGAAAAAACAGTAGATGTGGTCATATCAATAATCTCACCAGTACTCGAGACTATATCAACAGTTTCAACTTTTGTATATCCTTCTGGTTCTTTTTTTAGTGAAAAAATCTCCTTTTGTGGCGCTTTGAAGGCGATACTCAACTGCACACGTGCAAGAAAAATATTTGGATTCTCTGTTTTGCTGAGATCCAGGGGTGTTGCTTCTTGCAATAAAAACTCATCTGAAATTCTAGAAGACACAAAAGTTTTTGCAAATGTCGCAAGTATCTCGGTATCATATATAATAAATTCAAATTTCTTCTCAGAGAGGTCTCTCCGTACACTCCTCTTCCACAACACCTCTTTCTCTCCAACTGCCTGTTCAGCCTGAGAGAATGCCTTTTGTTCTGCCAGCTCAGTATCAGACTCATTCCCAACTGTGATTGAAATCAACCTTGCTTGAAATCTATCTTCAGTCGCCTCGCCCTCATCTACTGCCACTGGAATAGTGACTGGAACAATTTCAAAAAAACGATACTCTTCGACAGAAATATCTTGCTTCTCTTTTTCAGGGAGTGCCCAATCGAGAATAACAAATCCTACAATTTCAGCAATGATTGCAATACATATGACAAGGAGAAGAATAATATGTTTTTTTACAAATTTCTTGGCATGGCGGAGACGCTCCGATGGTTTCTTTTCCTCAAAAGATTGGATCAAAGAAGATTTCGAAGATGGCAATTGTCGACTCAAAAGGAATCCATTGTCTTCTGAAAAAGAAATATCTTTTTGGTATTCATTCAAAAACAAACCCCGCCTGGCAAGCCCAACTGCTTCAATATACACGAGCGTTGACTCTTCGAAAAGCAGAGGTTTTCCTAGTGTTACTGGAATTGAAGATTGTTTCTTAAAAAAACCAAGAAGCCCGGGCAGCTGTGCTGACCCACCGACAAGCACAATGCGCGATACCTTTCCCAGACCCTGTTCCTGAAAGAAAGAACTCGCATCCACAATACTATTTAGTATGGACAAGAGGGACGTTTCGATAACGTCTCGCGAAACTTTTTTCTTTGTCTTGAGCCCTCTCAATTTCTTTTTCTTTTCTGCGTCTTCAAAAGAAATACCTTCTGCTTCGACCATTGCCTCAGTGATTTCATGTCCGGCAGAAAAAAATGTATATCCATGTCTGAGACCAAGTGCATCATGAATACCGATGTGTGTTGTCGATTCCCCAATATCAGCAACACACACAGCGCCATCACCCTCTGGGAGCGAAAGACCCCGTTTGACTGCAAGTGATTCTATGTCAAAGAGACTTACTTTGTATCCACGATGTGAAAAAAAAGCTTGCCACGCCCGAAATACACTGCGCGAGACAGCAACCACTAATACTTCAAAAACTGTCTCATCCTTTCTTTCAATAGTATAATTGTACCAAACATCTTTTGGGGGGAGCGGAATGATTCGCTCCATCGCCCGAGCCAGTGCCCCTTGAATATGTTTCTTATCAATATCTTTGAGACGAAATACATGTGTGTATACCTGTGACTCTGGAAGCCCGATGATAATGTTCTCTTTTGAAATCCATCTCGGCTGAGCTTTTGAAAAGAGTATTTCAAGTGCTTTGGTCAATTTCACCTCGTCTTTGATTTCTCCATTCACTACAATGCCACTTTTCAAAGACATACGTGCCTTACTTCTCACGTGGACGCCTCGTATTTTTTTCTGCAACTCAACAACTTCGATCGTGTGATCAGAAATATCGAGACCGACAGCTCTTTTTGACCAAAATAGTGGCATAGCCATTAAAAAAATTATTCTACTTCTTGCCATGAATCCAGAGAAACATTTCTTCCATTGACTGTTGCAACCACTTCGAGCTGTTTATGAAATTCACCAATAGTACCAAAAACATGAATGGTTCTCTCTGAACCATTGGTTGATATAGATATTGTACATGATCCAGAGTCGAAACTCAATGAACTTCCAGTAAAAGAATTGTCAAAACGAAGTCTCTGTAGTGCTTCTTCTGCGCATGCTTCAGAGATTGCAAGCACTTCATTTCCCTTTTCTGTCACATACCCTGATTCGAGCTCAACCAAACCCATGAGGATTGCGCTCATAGCAAAGACGAGTGCTGCCGCCCCAACGACGACAACGACAAAAAGCGCAGCAACCCCTTGCCTTTTTTCTCGTGTACAATGTTTGAAAAAAAATATCATTTTCGCAAGGTTACAGTTGATGTAACTGGAAATGCATAGGTGTAGTATACATCACTTCCATCACTATCATATGCTACAGTCATCTGAATTCGGATATTATCTTTCCTCTTTCCTGATCCGATTCTTGTGGTGATGAAATTTTCGACACGGACATGCTCGCTTGTGAGTATTTCCGCCTCACCAGACCCGCGAGTAACGCGGAGTGACCCATCATCTACAGTCAAATCTATAATGGTCGGATCAAGCGATGATGACGCCATGGAGAGTGAGAGAACACCTGGATCACTTCCGAGCGTCGAAGCACCAATATTCACTCCATCTGCTTCACGTATGAGCTGCTCGACAAGAGTCATTGCAGTTCTCGTATTCGAGTGAACCTCCTGGATCACATAGGCCTTTGTTCGAGCATTCATTATATATTGGATGAAAGAAAGCAGTGCGATCAGAATTCCTGCAATAATAGCGATATAAATAATGAGTTCTACAAGAGTGAAACCATCACTAACCTTTGACCTTTGACCTTTGACCTTTGAGGTATTCAATAACGCTCTTCGAAAGGCCGTTATTTGACTGACAAGATTAGCAGCTTGCTCGAGCCAGAATGTATGTTCTTCAGTACTGATGTATTGATTGTCCAAAGCCACATCAAGACACACAACCACCTCATTGAGTGATGTATGTGAATTGTTGAGAAATCGTGCAAAATCCTTCTCTGTCCCCCTATCACTTCCTTCAGCAATATTCAATAAGATTGAATCCAAGGCTCTCCATAGTTGTAAACGCAAAGCAAATATTTCCTCTTTTGGAAATTTTTGATTGGAAAACTTTTTTAATTCGCTCACAAACAACCTTCCATCACGATACACTGGAAATTCCCTGAATCTAAATGTCTTTTTCAAATCCCTATACATAGTCAAATGTCAGTTGTAAAATGTCAGTTGTCAAAAATTATTTATAATTCAAGCGCACCTCTTCAAGTATTGGAGTGTCCACCCCATCTCCGATTAGCTCTGCGCGATACTGCACCCACTGATTTCCATTGAGTATTGTTGGGAGAAGCGTCCCTGCCGAAACTGTAAAATAATCGCCTACTCCTATTTCTCCATACCAAGGTGTCCATGTTCCGGGAGACCCACTTGAATCTGGTGCAGCGCGGACTTGCAATTTTATTTCACACGTCGGCGAACAAGAAGGAATCACCTGGTCCCATTCAATAACTTGTATTTCAGAAGATGTTGTCATATCAAATGCCGATGAAATGAGATATCCCTGAGACGCAGGACTACCATCACCCACAGAGCCATAATATCCAATCCCCACTTCATCCAACTGCACAAGCTGCGTCCCATCACTTTCGAGAAATGCTTTGAATATAATATTTCCTGTGGATGTTGAAAATGACGTGATGTTTGTGTTAATGGTGGAAGCAATATTGTATTGACTTGCGCTGG
>JBDROX010000040.1:0-18613 GCA_043809645.1 Candidatus Magasanikiibacteriota bacterium
GTGTGATGATGGGGCGCTGAATGGGACATATGGGCATTGTGCAGGGTCAGATAGTTACTCTCTCCAGGATATAGAAAATTTTTTGAACGAGGCTGGTAGTCAGTCTGGTGAAAGCTGTACTGCGAATTATCAGTGTAATGATGGGAATCCTTGTAATCTCGATAGGTGTTTTAAGGGTTTTTGTAAATTTTCACCAGGACTAGAGGTACTTTGCGATTCTGGTGAGTCAGCTTCATGTAATCTCCAACACCCTGAATATTGTGGAGATGGAGTTCTTCAGTCAAATGAGTTTTGTGATATTGGACAGCTTCATTATACAAGTGGATATTGTTCAAATGATCCATCTAAGCTCTGTGTTTTTGATCTTGATTGTATAGAAGTGGATGGATCAAATCCAGGCCACTGCGTTGGTGGAGGTATACCAAACTATTCATTGCTTCAAGGAAATTCTTGTGCTCTTGATTGCCAGAAACCTGGCGCTTATTGTGGGGATGGTATTATTCAGTTTGAGCATGAGGATTGTGATGATGGGAATGATGTGAATGATGACGGATGTAATAATTTCTGCGAAAAGGATCCTGCAATAAAATGTAAGGAAGCTAATATCCAACACTTCTATGGCCAGACGCCGTTTGCCATAGGTGGGGATGTACATCACTACTTTTTGACTAGATTATCAGAGAACATGTTTAATAATTTTCAGTCGCATTACACTTCAAATCCGGCTCAGCTGGGACCCTTTTACCCTGGAGAAGAGCAGGTTATGGATTGTCTTGAGAATTTAACATGTAATGACATCTGTAGCTCAATGGGAGAAGATTTCACGTGTCCATTTGCATTTAGAACAAGTTATCTTAGTGATACTCAGGCAAAATGGGATTATATTGCAAATACAGCTAATTTATCTAACTATTTAGATGAAAGCCCTGAAGATAATGTATATATTGCGATGTGTCAGGGGCCACAAACACAGACTTCTTCTCAGGTGGAGCCTGGCGAATGTGGTGATGCAATTATTGATGAAGGCGAAACATGTGATCTGGGTTCTCAAAATGGAATTGCATGTACTCCGATCTATGGAGAGAGTTGTTCGTACTGCTCTGTCAATTGTCAGAATGTCATCAAGGTGGATCCAATAGCATATTGTGGAAATGGACAGATTGATGTTATTCCGAGTGGTGATGGAAGTCCTGGTGAGGATGAGGACTGTGATTTTGATCTCGCAGGAAATGTGTACGGAGATCTTGGTCTTCGAGAGTGCCCAGATAGAGGTGAATATCAGTGTCTCAATCAGTGCACACTCCTTGATGCTTCTGGTTGTGTAGTGTGCCGTATTTATCAAGACGGTTCGAAAGCAACACCGAAGATTTCACTTCTCAATCCAATGATAAAGAATGAGACACTTTCAAGTAATTGGCCGATTGAGTTTGTCGGTATCCTGTTTAGAAACGAATTTGAGGATGATGGAACAAAGAAAGTTGGGGAACCTCTCGCTTTCTATGATCATAGACAAGGAAGCGGCGGTTGGGCAAGTGTTCCGGAGCAAGAGAATGATTTTCTACGAATGGACGAAGAATATGTGGCAGACCTAGGTCTGGAATCTGATGAGCTTTGTCAAGGTGAGTATGGGCTCGCATTTCTGCCATCATTCGAATCATTTTTGGGAACGCTTATTAATCCTGATCCGGGCTGGCTCCTTCCATATGCTGTTGATGGGGAGACTGATAAAGTTCGAAATGAATATATTTATTCTCCGCCGGTGCCAGAACAGACGTTCCGTGTTGTTGTACGTTGGGGATCCGGTGCTGGTGGACAGTTGGATTTTGCAGGAGGTGTATATACAGAAGAAGATCCTGGTGATCCAGAAATACATTACCTCGAATCAATAGATGGGTTGTGTACAAAGATAGAGAAGGTAGATGGAAGTGATTTTTGGACTCCTGCAAATTGTAACTCATATCCAGAAAATCACGTGTATGTGCATGCTCAGAATGGATTGAATGACACCTTTATCCAGTCATTCACAATTGACACGAATGGCGCTGCTGAGGATATTGGCTTCTTCGTTCAGTCTCTCACTGTTGATAGGATTGCGAAGTCAAAGTTCAAAGAAATTTTTGTGGATGTTTATGAATATGAAGGAGGCAGCACCGCTGGTTTTGTGTACTCACCTGCATACACATTCAAGATACAAGATGCTGCAGGCACAAGTAGTAATCCATCGGCGAAGTATTGGCAACCATTCAATCTCGAAAGACAGTCAAATGGAACATATGAGGTGGTGCCAATTAATTCTATCGAAACAGATATGTGCCAAGTAAAACTGAATATTCTTCCAGCATCAGAATGTCAGAATCTCTAGCCTTGTGTTATACTATTGACTTCGTATGAAAAAATTTCTTCTCATTCTCATTGTACTTATCCTTCTTGGTCTTGGTGGATTTTATCTACTTGGGAGATTTTCTGCAGACAATGTTGGTGTTCCATCCGAGCCGTCAGAAGATATTGTTACAGAGTTGGAGGTTGTGGAGCCGGAAGAAAAAGTTCGGATGTTGCCAGCAGAATATGAGCATGACAAGGATAGAGACGGGATTGAAGACACAAAGGAAGAAGAGCTTGGCACGAGTGACCTTTCTGCAGATACAGATGGAGATGGAATCACAGATATTGATGAGATAGAAAAATGGAAAACAGACCCGACAAAGGTTGATACAGACGGAGATGGGTTTGCCGATGCAATTGAGATTCTCAGTGGATACAATCCAAACGGAGAAGGAAAATTCGAATAAGCAGTAAGAAGAAAGCAGAATAAGAATTACGCCTACATATGGCAGGTATAAAAAAGTTTGAAGATCTGCTAGTATGGAAGAAGGCTCATGAATTAGTTTTGAGAACCTACAGAATAACTGAAAAATTTCCAAAACATGAATTGTTTGCAATGACAAGTCAGTTGAGAAGAGCCTCTGCGTCTGTTGCGGCAAATATTGTGGAGGGTTTCAAAAGAAAAGGAATAAGAGATAGTCTTAACTTTTACAATACTGCCGAGGCCTCTCTCGAAGAAGTAAAATATTTTTTTCTTCTGGCTAGAGATTTGAAGTATATTAATACAATTGAATATAGTGAAAGTATACTGTTATCTGAAGAAGTCGGTAAGTTACTCTTTCGGTGGATTCAGAGTCAAAATCGATACACTTAATCCTTAATCTGCTTACTTCCTAATCCTTATCGTATGTTTGATGATCAGCCATTACAAAATCAACCGGGAATTCCAGGAAATCTCCCTGTTGAGCCAGAGGATATTTTTGGGGTGATTGACCCGGCTCTTGTGGGTGCGCCACCTACCCCGGCAGATGTTCCTGATATGGCTGTCCATGACCAAATTCCTCCACTAGCTCCTCCAGAATCAATTCTAGCTTCACAGACAGCACTTGAGGTCGGGGTTTTGAAACCAAAGTCAATGACTCCGGAGGCTGTGCAGGTGCCACCTGTCATGCAGCAGGCTGGAAGTCCTGGAATGCCACCTATGGGTGATTCATCGGCAGTACTACAGGCTTCTACTCCACAGACTGGCATTGACTATGATATGAAGTCACCTTCTGCCGCCAAAGGTATTGTCACAATTGTTATTGCAGTTGTTGTCGTTGTGATTATTGGTGGTGGAGGATGGTGGATCTATAGTAATTTTATCCGAGTGGTAGATATTGATGAGGGGCCTGCAGTGGTTACAGATACGACGTTTGAAGAAGAAATTCCATTGCCAAGTGATACTGATACTGGTATACCTCTCATAGAGTCGGATGGAACAACAACAGAACCGGAAGATATTGAAATAGAGGAGCCTACCCCAGATGAAGAAGCTATTGATGACCAGGTACTCTTTGGTGAGCCAATAGATAAGGATGCTGATGGACTCGATGATGCCACAGAAGTGAAATTTAATACAGATCCAAACAATTGGGATTCTGACGGAGACGAACTCAGTGACGGAGATGAAGTCAATGTGTGGAAGACCAATCCACTGAATCCAGACAGCGACGGCGACTCATTTCCCGATGGTGCTGAAATTAAAAATGGATACAATCCAGCTGGGCCTGGAAAGCTTTTTGAAGTACCAACAAGTACAGAGATCTAATCCTTACCTATGTTTGAAAAGAAGGAGAAAAAAGATGAGATGAATGAACCCGATCAGGTGGTTGCTCCTTTAGATATTGAGAGTATCCCCGAGTCTTTTTATGGTGGAAGGAATCCAACGGTCTATCAGCAGGGAAATATACCTGTTGATGGAGAGAAAAGGATGGGGTCGGCCGTGTCTATAGAATCTATGCGTCGGGAACCAAAGCTTCCTCGCGATCCTTCCGGAAGTGGATTTTTTAGTAGCCGTGGATTCAAAATTACTGCTCTCGTTCTTTTTCTCATCATTGCTATTGGTGGAATAACTGTCTTTTATCTTTCTCGGGCAGGCATTCTTTCTTTTGGAAAGTCTCCAGAAGAACCTTTTGTCCCAGAGGCTCCGACAATAGAGATACCAGTAGAGCAGCCAGAGGATATTGAAATTGAATCAGCTGAAGCATCTACGACGACTACAAATATTGGGCCAGAAGAGCCAGGGGGTATTCCAACAACAACACCATCACTCCAGGAACAGCCAATTGAGTTTCCTTCTACTATTCTTATAAATAGTACAGATCTTGATATTGATGGGCTTACAGACCTAGAGGAAGAACTCTTTGGGACAGACACTGGTATTGGAGACACAGATAATGATGGGTTCAAAGATGGACTCGAGGTGGTGAATTTATATAATCCGCGTGGTATAGCTCCAATGAGAATCATTGATTCAGGAATTGTTCAGGAATATGTGAATCCAACATATCAGTATCGACTCTATCATCCAGTTGGTTGGGAAGTGGCTGCTGTTGACCCACAGGCAAAGCAAGTGATCTTTTCTTCTGTAACAGGAGATTATATTGAGGTTCGAGTGATGGAGAAGGGAAGTTCAGAGACATTTTTGTCATGGTTCGGAAGATTTGCACTTGGGCAACAATTTACAGATCTTGAGCAGTTCGAGAATAGATTTCAAGAAGATGGGTACAAGAGAAAGGATAGTCTCGTCGCATATTACATCAATGATGATATTATCTATGTCATGGTGTACCATGTGGGAACAACAGGGAGAATTCCATATCGCCAATCTATGCATATGATGGTTCAGAGTTTTAGACCAAGTAGGACCTTTGTGCAGATACCTGATCAGAATATTCTGCCAGACGAAGACGCCCTTCGGACTACGACGACGCTAGAAACGATTACAGAGATTGAGAGTACGACTAACATACTAGTGTCAACAACAACCGTAGCTACCACAACAGCACTATAATGAGTAAACATAAAAAGGGTGGTAGATTTTTGAACCACAAACACTAGAACATATGCCATGCAATGTATTCTCTTCAGTAAAACGACCAGGATTACCGCCAAAGAGAGTTCGTAGCATTGTTGATAGTGTATTTTCTGGTGAAAGGAAACGGCAGTATGAGATCAGTATTCATTTTGTTGGAGACATGAAGATTCGATCACTCAATAGAGTGTATAGAGGGAAAGACGCAGTGACAGATGTTCTCTCCTTTGGAACAGAGAATGGGCTGTACGGTGACGATCGAAACAATGATTTTGGAGATATTTTTATCTGTACACCACAGATTCTGCGCCAAGCAAAAGAATGTGGTGTTCCGTTTGGAGAGGAGTGCGCGCGAATGATTATCCATGGTATTCTCCATATCCTGGGATATGACCACAAGAAGAGCATTGGCGCGAAGAAAATGTTTTTTAAGCAGGAGCGACTTGTAGAAAAGAACCTATGAAGCCAAAAAATATGTTCAAAAGTTTTCATTATGCATGGAAAGGTACTGTCTATGTGTTCAGGCATGAGCAGAACTTTCGTCTTCAGCTCGCTGCAGGTTTTTTTATTTTTTCACTTGGGCTTTTTCTTGGTCTTTCACGTGCAGAGACAATTGTGTTGCTCCTTCTTGTATTTCTTGTTCTCATCTTGGAATTGTTAAATAGTGCCCTGGAGAAATTTGTAGATATTTTGAAGCCAAGACTTCACTCTCAGGTAGAGATTGTCAAAGATATTATGGCTGCAATGGTACTTTGTGCATCTATTGGTGCAGTTGTCATTGGAGCTATACTATTTTGGCCATACCTTTTTAGATAATTTACTGATATTATGGCATTTCGTAGGAAATCGCAGGCAGAGATCATCACTGGACTTGATATTGGCTCCACGTCTATTCGGGTTGCTGCAGGGCAATATCATGGTGACATGGATGGAAATGGTGAGCTTCAGATCATTGGTGCTACAGAGGTTCCATCAGAAGGTATTCATAAGGGGGTTATCTCTAGTATAGATGAGACCGTATCGTCGCTCACACACGCTCTCGAACAGCTTGAGCGTCTTATTGGTGTACCGGTAGATCACACATGGGTAGGAATTTCTGGAACACACATACTTTCTCAGGGGAGTCGGGGTGTTGTGGCAGCAGCAAAGCCGGATGGGGAGATTACACCAGAGGATGTGGAACGAGCAATAGATGCTGCTCGAATGGTTGCTCCTCCTCTCAATCATGAAGTCCTACATGTTCTCCCAAAAAGTTTCATTGTCGATGGTCAGGATGGAATCAAGAATCCTGTTGGTATGACTGGAATCAGGGTTGAGGTAGATACACAGATTATCTATGGGGTCTCTGCTCATATTAAGAATATTACGAAGGCAGTGTATAGGACCGGTATAGATATTGATGATCTTGTGTTATCAATCCTGGCAGCTGGGGACGTGGTTACCACGCCAAAGCAGAAAGAACTTGGATGTGTCGTCATTGACATTGGTGGTTCTATTACATCAATGGTGGTCTACGAGGGCGGGGACATTATTCACACCGCAACATTTCCAATTGGATCAGAACATATTACCAATGATCTTGCAATAGGACTTCGGACTTCTGTTGATGTTGCTGGGCAGGTTAAACTAGATTTTATTGACCTTGGAAAGAGAACATTCACAAAGAAAGACATGCTAAATCTTCAGGATGTTGGTGGGGAGGAATCAGAAGAGGTATCTTTGAGTTATATTTCAGAAATTGCAGATGCTCGAGTAACAGAAATACTCGAAAAGGTTGATTCACATCTCCAGACAGTTGGTTGTAGTCAGCTCTTGCCTGCTGGCGCGGTGCTCACAGGTGGTGGAGCACGTATTGGCGGGCTCGTAGATTTGACCAAGGATGTCCTTGGGCTACCAGCTGCTGTTGGATACCCAATCAATATTCAGAGTATTAGTGATAAGGTCAACGATGTTGCCTTCACCACTGCAATTGGTCTGGCGCATTGGGGTGCCCAGATATATAGTCAGCAGGGTCCAAAGAGGAGAACCAGTAGCTCTAGAACACCTGGAAAGTTCAAAGAGAAACTTGGAGAAGTATGGAAATCGCTTATACCATAATATTCATTACTTCATAAAAAATACACTTCAGCGTATTTTTAGTTATGCACATTTACTATTGCGTTTCTTGACACTGCATAATAAACGCGATACACTTAGTAGTAGAAAAAGTCAGAAATTTGGCTAATTGAATACATTTTTTGTTCAGATCAACTGACTTCACTGTAACAAAATTATATGCCTCAAGTAAAACCAGATATTGAAACTTTTGCAAAAATTAAAGTCGTGGGAGTTGGTGGTTCAGGTGGAAGTGCCGTTGATCGGATGGTAAAAGCTGGAATTCGAGGTGTAGATTTTATTGCAATGAATACTGATGTACAGGCACTGCATCACAATACTGCATCTCATAAGCTTCATATTGGAAAGACAGTCACGCGCGGTCTTGGTGCTGGAATGAATCCAGAACAAGGAAAGAGAAGCGCAGAAGAGTCGCAGAATGAGATCCGAGAAATGCTCAAAGACGCTGATATGGTATTTGTCACTTGTGGTCTCGGTGGAGGTACTGGGTCTGGTGCAAGTCCAATTATTGCATCAATTGCCAGGGAGATCGGGGCTCTCACCGTAGGAGTAGTAACAAAACCATTTTCATTCGAGGGACCACAGCGTTGTTCTATTGCTGATGAAGCACACGATGAACTTGCTGATCATGTTGACACAATTATTACCATTCCAAATGATCGAGTACTGCAGATCATTGACAAGAAGACACCACTTCTCGAAGCCTTCAAGATCGTTGATGATGTGTTGAGACAGGGTGTCCAGGGTATTTCAGAACTCATTACAGTGCCAGGTCTCGTAAATGTAGACTTTGCTGACGTCAAGGCAATCATGCAGGATACTGGAAGTGCGCTCATGGGTATTGGAATTGGTACTGGTGAGACTCGGACAGTCGATGCTGCACAGGCGGCTATCTCTAGTCCACTTCTCGAAGTCTCTATTGATGGGGCTAGAGGTATACTCTTTACCATCACTGGTGGACCAAGTTTGGGCATGCAGGAGGTCTCTGAGGCCGCCAAGGTTATCACGAGTTCTGCAGATGAAGATGTACGCGTTATTTTCGGTGCTGTGATTGACGAGAATATGGGAGACGATGTTCGTGTTACTGTTATTGCTACTGGTTTTGATGAAGAAAAAGAGAGGAGAAGATCATTTAAACACGAAGACGATGTCCGTTCATCAGACTTGGGTCCAAAGAAGA
Organism: Candidatus Magasanikiibacteriota bacterium; assembly: GCA_043809645.1. GTDB lineage: Bacteria > Patescibacteriota > Patescibacteriia > Magasanikbacterales > UBA922 > JBDROX01. The sequence continues at coordinate 8,694 of JBDROX010000040.1, forward strand.
CATCATTTAGTTCTGGTATTTTTACAAAAAAAATATTTTCTTCTGGTACAGACCAAAGGAGCGATGCTGGACAAAAAGATACTCAGGTTACGCTACGAACTCAACATACTATGGGTGGTGGACAAGATATTGGAACATCTGTGCCGAGCCAGCGATCCAGACCTCAACCAGAGGAGGACGATTTAGAGATTCCAGCGTTTATTCGAAAGAAGATGATTGGAAAATAAGTATACAAAAGACCCCTAACAAGGGGTTTTCTATTTGAAAAATCCTGTGTTATAATAAGAGTTATGGACACGATATGAAACTATGTAATTGTTTTTTATACATCAGTGAACTTCTTTATGTATTGTCCAGTATGTCGTTCAAAAGATACGAAGGTCGTAGACTCGAGGCTTTCTCAGGACACGATGTCTATTCGACGTAGAAGAGAGTGCGATAAATGTAAATATCGTTTTTCTACATTAGAAGAAATGGAGCTCCTTGATGTGGTGGTTGTCAAAAGTGATGGCAAGAGAGAAATCTATTGCAGGGAAAAGATAGAGCACGGTGTTCGTCAGTCTCTAACAAAACGACCTTTTACAGATGACAGTTTCAGGCGTCTGATAAATGCAATGGAACGGGATATTCAGAAGAAGCTTGGTAAGTCTTGGACGCGTGGCACGAAGTCAAAAGAAATTACAAGCAAACAGGTTGGGGATATTGTCATGCGACATCTGAAGAAGTTTGATAAAGTTGCGTATATTCGTTTTGCTTCTGTCTACAGATCATTCGAGGATGTCAATACATTTCATAGAGAAGCAAAATCACTTCTTTCAAAAAAATAACAAATAATATTTTAATGATGGCAGTATATGGTAAAAAAAGAATCAAAGAAAAAAGAAGAAGAAAAAGACAAGTCCGTAGAAAAAAAGGATGAGGATATTCTGACAGATAAAGAGCTCCGTGACCTTATTGAAAAAGATATCAAATGGTCGCAAGTTATTTATAAACAAAATAAGAAGATCAAAACAAGGATGACCATGCTTGTCGTAGGAAATTATCTACGACTCTTGCTTATCTTTGTCCCAATTATTTTGGGTCTGATTTTCCTTATACCGGTTTTTAATAGCGCGTTTCAAAAGTACGAACCTTATTTTGAAAGACTTAGAACACTGATCATCCAGAGTCCAACATCGCAGACTGTTACTGGTCAAATTTCTGGAAAAGATATTGATACACTTATAAAAGAATTGCAGGAGTATAAGCAATCAGCATATGAAGCACAACAAGAGAACTAAAATTGTCTGCACACTTGGTCCTGCATCAGAGACCAAGGAGATAATCACAGGCATGGTCAAGGCTGGTATGAATGTGGCAAGGCTAAATTTTTCGCATGGAACACATGCGAATCATAAGAAGCTTATTTCTACAGTCCGAGCTGTTGAAAAAGAAACTGGAGAGCCTATAGCCATCCTTCAAGATCTGCAAGGGCCAAAAATTAGAATTGGTATCATACCAAAAGAAGGGATAGAACTCAAAGAGGAGTCGGTCGCCATGTTTGATACAGCACTCGAGGGGTACACAGATGGTGTGATTCCAATTCATTATGATCTTCACAAGTTTGTAAAAAAGGGAGAGCGCTTACTCATCAATGATGGAAGAAGCGAGGTAGTAGTTCTTGGAGTCTCTGGGACTACCATTAGAACAGAGGTTGTGGTTGGTGGAATTATTACATCAAACAAAGGAATAAATATTCCAGACACAGAGCTTGTTGTGAGTGCTCTCACAGAAAAGGATAAGAAAGATGCACGATTTGGTGTTGAGCATGGTGTAGACATGATGGCACTCTCTTTTGTTATGAATGCCAAGGACATTCTGGATCTCAGATTTGTCATCAAAGAATATGAAAAAGAATTGGGTATTAGAGGTAAAGAGCCAATTCGCATAATAGCAAAAATAGAGAGGAACGAGGCTGTCAATAACATTGTGGAGATTCTTGGTGTGGTAGATGGTATTATGGTTGCTCGTGGCGATCTTGGTATAGAGGTGCCAGTAGCCGATGTTCCTCTTATTCAGAAGAAGCTTATTGATCTCTCTCTGGAGGCTGCGAAGCCTGTCATTGTGGCAACACAGATGCTTGACTCTATGCAAAACAACCCACGGCCAACCCGTGCAGAAGTCTCTGATGTATCTGGTGCTGTTGTTGATCATACAGACGCAGTCATGTTGTCTAATGAGAGTGCAACAGGGAAGTACCCAGTCAAAACAGTGAAAACCATGGCAAACATCATTTCCGAAACAGAGAAGTCTTCCTATGACGATCTCGCATTCCGTGAACCAAAAAAGAATAAAGATGGTGTAGATGATGTCATAAGTGGGCTCTCCAGATATATTGGAGAGAAAGTTGGTGCAAAGCTTATCCTAGCTGCTTCAATTTCTGGTGAGACTGGCAGACTCATTAGCCGCTATAGACCAGAGCTTCCTGTCATTGTGGTGACCAATACACCACGGGTACAGCATCAGCTGAACTTGTCATGGGGCATCCATCCACTGATTATCAAACCATGCAGAACTATAGAGGAGCTGATCGAGCGGTCTGTTACAGAACTAAAGAAGCGGAACATGGTCAAATCTGGAGAAAGTATTATTGTTGTTGCTGGAGAGCCGGTTGGACAGGCTGGACATGTGAATCTTTTGGAGGTCAAGGACGTTGAGTGATAACTTTTTTAAAAGGCGAGTAGTGGGCTCGTCTTTTTTTGTTCTTGACAAAGTAAAAGTAGTATAAATATGGCTGGGTCTTCTTAGGAAAAAATATTCATGTGGTGTACTCTCCCACCTGAGTTTCTTTTCCCTTATGCACACATTACCCACACGACGCACAGCATACCCCGCTTCCTGTGGTATAATAAAAGTCCGTAAAGTGGGTTTTTATTTATGTCTAAAAAAAGAAACATAAAACAAAAGGCTCTGCAAAAAAAGAATGTAGATATTCTTTGGTTCAAAGATATTCGTATTGGCGATGTTTCTCTGGTTGGCGGAAAGAATGCTTCTCTCGGTGAAATGTATTCCAATGTCCGAAAGATGGGGATGCGTATTCCCAACGGATTTGCTGTCACAGCAAATGTCTATTGGGATTTTTTAGATACTTCGGAATTAAAAGATGAGATCAAGAAAGAGATGTTGAATCTAGATGTAAAAGATGTCAGAGAGCTGGCACGAGTGAGTAAAAGAGTAAGGGACATGATTTTGAAAGCAGAGATTCCAGAATCCTCACAAAAGAGTATTGTTCAGGCATATGGAAAGCTTTCACAAAATAAAAAAGAAAAGAATATTTCGGTTGCTGTCAGATCGAGTGCAACTGCAGAAGATCTTCCTGGAGCAAGCTTCGCTGGACAGCAGGAAACATATCTCAATGTTGTGGGAAATGAAAAGCTTCTGCTTAATGTGAAGAAATGTATTGCTTCGCTCTTTACGTCACGTGCTATTTCTTATCGTGAAGCACAGGGATTTGACCATATGTCTGTTGCCCTCTCTGTGACAGTGCAGGAAATGATTGATGGCAGTCATGGTGCAAGTGGTGTCCTGTTCACACTCGACACAGAGTCTGGATTCCGTGGGGTGACATTGGTGAACGCCTCCTATGGTCTCGGTGAATATGTGGTGAAAGGAAGGGTGGTACCAGATCAGTTTTATGTGTTTGACGAAGGTTTGAAGCGCGGTAAGAAGGCACTCATAAGTCGAACACTTGGATCAAAGGAAGTGAAGCTTGTCTACGGAAAAAATGGGAGTACGGTGCAAATGAAAGTCTCTGCTGTCCAACGAAGAAAGTTTTCTATTTCAGAGGACGAAGTGTTACAGCTCGCCAAATGGGGGAATCTGCTGGAAGAGCACTATGGAGTGCCACAGGATATCGAATGGGTCAAAGATGGAAAGACCGGCCAGCTCTACATTGTTCAGGCGCGGCCAGAAACAGTCAGAGCCCAAGAGTCAGGTATGGTGATAGAGAAGTACGTCCTCAAAAAGCTTGGGACAGAACTCCTCTCTGGTGTCGCAGTTGGCCAGAAGATCGGTGCTGGAAAGGTTCGTATCATCGAAGACCCGAAGCAAATGAAGCAGTTCAAAAAGGGGGATGTTCTTGTTACTCGTATTACAGACCCAGACTGGGAGCCAATCATGCGTATTGCTAGTGCGATAGTTACCGAACAGGGCGGAAAGACATCTCATGCAGCTATTGTATCCAGGGAACTCGGTGTTCCCTGTGTTGTTGGTGCATCCAAAGCAAGAAAGATTCTTAAAAATGGTCAACAGGTCACCGTCAGTTGTGCAAAGGGTGATGAGGGTATCATTTACCGGGGAAACCTTCCATTTGAAGTGCAGAGAACCGAGCTCAAGAAAGTCCCAGAGACAAAAACCAAGATCATGATGAATATTGGTGACCCAGACCATGCCTTTTCTCTATCGAGACTGCCTCACAAAGGTGTTGGGCTTGCTCGGCTTGAGTTTATCTTTTCAAATTTTATAAAAATTCATCCTCTCGCACTACTGCACTATAAGAAATTAAAAGATAAGAAGGCAAAGAAAAAGATAAAAGAGCTTACCTATGGATATGCTGACAAGTCAGAATATTGTGTAGAGAAGCTTGCGGAAGGTATTGCGAGAATTGCAGCAGCCATGCATCCATATGATGTTGTTGTTCGTCTGTCAGACTTCAAGACAAATGAATATAGGACACTTATTGGTGGAAATGAATTTGAACCAAAGGAAAATAATCCAATGATTGGGTGGCGTGGGGCCAGTCGATATTACTCAAAAGAATACAAAGAGGCATTTGGTCTGGAGTGTAAAGCAATTAAGCGTGTTCGGGAAGAATGGGGTCTTACCAATGTCATTGCAATGGTTCCATTTTGTAGAACTCCAGAAGAAGGAGAACGTGTACTGAATACTATGGCAGATTTTGGTCTTACACGTGGAAAAGATGGTCTACAGGTCTATGTCATGTGTGAAATTCCTTCCAATGTTATTTTAGCAGATGAATTTGCAAAAATCTTTGATGGATTCAGTATTGGGTCAAATGATCTCACGCAGCTAACCTTGGCAGTAGATAGAGATTCTTCACTCGTCAGCCATATTTATGATGAGAAACATCCCGCAGTCAAGAAACTGATCAAGGATGTTATTGCAGTTGCACACAAGCATGGAAAGAAGGTTGGTATTTGTGGACAGGCACCGAGTGACTATCCAGAATTTGCAAGTTTTCTCATCCGAGAAGGCATCGATAGTATGTCCCTCAATCCAGACACTATTGTGGAGAATGTGAGTCGCGTGGCTAAGCTCGAGAAGACCATAGGGAAGACTGGTGGAAAGACAAACACAAAATTACTGAGTCTCGTCAGTATTGTTGGTATTCTTGCTGCAGGCCTTATTGGCTTAGGTGCTGGGTGTGGAAATGTTGGTCAGGAGAAAGTTTTTCAGGAAATACAAGAGAGCTATGTTGCGCCTGCAGAGCTTAGAGAGCGGGCAGTTGAAAAAGCTCTGGCAGAAAAAGAAAAGGAAGACGCCAAGAAAATGTCGACACTGAAGATTCGTGATTTTGGTGGATTTCAAATGCAATATCCGCAGGGTTGGAATGTAGAGCAAATTGATGGAAGATTTGAAGTGAAAGATCCAGAGACTGATGGGTATGTCATTATTAAATACCAGCAGTATAATAATCTTGTGGAATATGAAGATGAGTATGAAAATGAGCAGAGAATAGGCGGTAGGAAGGCGTTTCGATACCCTGATTCAGGCCTTGTGGGCAGTATGTTCGATGTTGTCTACATTCTCGTAGACGAGAGTCATGTGATTGAGATCAATGGGAGTGAGTGGCGGTTTGATGAGATTTTGAAGACAATATCATTTTTACCTCTGGAGGAAATTTAAAACAAAGAATCTAAAAAGCCCGAAAGGGCTTTTTAGATTGCAGTATAGTAGTGATTTATATTTGATCCATAATCCACATCACTTCATCTGGGTACGACGGACTTGCTGTACCGTTGTACCAATAGAGCTTTTCGTATGTTGATGTTGTACTATACCATTTTGACGTGCTTGTGTTATGACCACAGAGATTCTTTCCTACTTCTATGATTGCTTCATCAATTGATTCAAACGGGATTTGGGCGCCACCCCAACCAAACGGATTGTTATATTGCATGCGCTTGCCACCAGTTGATTCCTGCATAGCTATGGCAGGGAGGAGTCGCCAGTCCATATCACATCCATCTGCTGTCTCGACAAAGATTTGCCCAAAGCCTGTGAGAGGTGCTTTCTGTGTAGTAAAATATGTATTGATACGATCTGGTCTGTCATCATGCTGTGGCGGTGGTTTTATTTTGGTGCTCATGCCAGTTAGAAGTGCACCTGTGAGGATGAGAACAATAATTTTTATTTTGGTTGCTAATCTTAGGGATTTAAAGAGGTTACGAGATTTTGTCTTCGTTTTTCTTACCCTTTTCAATTTTCTTTTTATCTTGAGCATGAGGGAATTATATCATAAATATCTCTTGTTGCGATTTTCTTCCACATTGACAGATTTTCTACAATATAGTATTATGAGTGCGTTACATTTAATTGAATCGCTATGGGAATGCGAAAGAAAAACAACGCTATTGAGAAGGTTCGAAGAGAAAAGGCAAAAATAAGACGTGATAAGAAGCGTCTCAAACGAAAGAAAAAGCTAGCTGAGAGGAAGTCTTAGTATTTTCTCCTACCTGGACTGGTAATTTCCGCCAAAGGCGGTCAAACACTATTTAGAGCGTCGTCCTGTCACGGCGGAAGCATACCCGCCTTGGGCGGGTTGTATCGAAGTAAATATGGAAGGGCTTATCTATTGTGTTTATATTCTTTGGAGCAAGATGTTAGAAAAGAAATATATTGGGTTTACATCAGATCTGAGAAAAAGAATAAAAGAACATAATAGCGAAGAGGCTGTATTCACATCAAAAGGTATTCCTTGGCAACTCATTTATTATGAGGCATTTCATAGTAAGAAAGATGCTGTGGAAGAAGAAAGATTCTTGAAAAGTGGAAAAGGAAGAGATAGAATCGAATATCTACTAAGGTATTGCATGGAAAATATACGGACTGGTAGTTCAACTGGTTAGAGCACCGCCCTGTCACGGCGGAAGTTGCGGGTTCGAGTCCCGTCCAGTCCGCTCGATAGACGGCAAAGCACCTGAAAGGGTGTTTTTGCTTTTTGTTAAGCTATTTTCTTGAGTTCGGAAGCGTAGCGTGTGTTTCAAAATGGTATCGAACGGTTTTCGGTATGTAACGACCAGTTTCTTATCTAAAAGCTGGCAGTTCGAAAGTAAATACCCGAGAAGCTCTCTTTTTTCTTCATCTGTCGCCATTTTGTACAATGCTGTCGCTTTTTGAGCGAGCTGTAAGATACCAGAACCATAACGGTAATAGTCTATATCCGCTTGTGTATACTTTGATATGCGTATATCCAAATCCGTAACCTTTTGACTGTATTCCTCAAACTTACGATTGTAAAAATCATCTGTAATCTCGCCGTCCAGTTTATCCTCGTATAGCCTATCCAAACGTGAGAGTAGTTTTTCTTTTTGGTCAATGAGCCGTTTTCTTTCCTTGTCGCTTGTACTTCTTTTGACATCAAGAGAACCTTTCAATGCCTCGGTAATATAATCAACCGTATCCTTGGGCAGTTCAATATCTTTGAGTGCTTCAAGTATCTGCTCGTCTACCTTTGTTTCATTGACCTGTGGCTGTCCGCATTGAGTTTTGAACTTAGTACATCGATAATACACATACTCTTTGCCTGACGGCTTTACCTTTCTGTCGCCCGAGACTGTTCGATGACATTCTCCGCATTCAATCAATCCTTTGAACGCAAAATCTTTTGTACCCCACTTTGCTTGCTTTCCTTTTTTTTCTTTCTTATGAAAAACATCTTGCACTTTGTCCCAAAGCAAACGACTTACGATAGACTCGTGTATGCCGACGTGTATCTTGTCTTTCCACACAAAATCTCCATAGTACATAGGATTGCGTAGAATACGCTGTACGGAGCTTTTACTGATAGACTTGAGCTTTGTACCTTTTGGAAAGTTATCTGGTATCACAAGCCCCTCTACATACAGTTCATCTATAAGACTTTGCAAAGAATATCTGCCAGTCGAAAAACGCTCGAACATAGCGATGACCAAGTCTTTGTTCAGTTCGTCTATAACAGGCATAGCCTTACCATCAACTCTCCCCATTTTGTATCCAAGTGGTGGCGTACTGCACGGATAGACTCCTTGCTCTGCTTTTTGTCTCAATCCTTTCTTTACTTCCTCACTCAAATTATCTACATAGTTTTTTGCCATGAGTACCTTAATCCCATGGATAAACTTTTGGTGTGATGTTGCTTCTTTTCCAATAGTCTCATTTTCTTTTACCAAAAAAACCGTAACATCAAGCTCGTCTATCAAGACGTAATCTTTGAAATTACGATATAGTCTATCTGTTTTTTCTACGAGTACGATGTCTACATCCTTGTGTGCTTTTATATAGTCCACCATTGCCCCAAAATTGCTTCTCCCTGCACTCTTTGCCGTCTCATCATCCTCAAACTCCTCAACAACCTTTATGCCGTTTTTACGTGCAAAATCCCACAGAAGACGTTTCTGTGCTGGAATAGAGTAGCCCTCTTGTTTCTGCTCTCGTGAGGATACACGCACATATATGACGGCTCTTTTCATAACCTATTTAATAATATCCCAATTATTCAAAAAGTAATTCATCTCATGGTTCATATTTCCCAAATATACACTCCCATTTCTAAACTTTATATTCACTCTATATCTTGAACCATTCAGTATTTCCAAGATAGCTCTATCATGAACTTTTCTCTCCATTTCGTGAAAAGGTAGTATCAAAAATTGGTCTTTATTTTCTCCATGCAACACAAAAATGTAATAGATGTTTCCTGAGTTATGTCTATCAAACGATACTTTTCGCACATCAAAAACATACGTATCAAATCTGTTCAAGTTTGAAGTTTTTACCTGAACACCAAACATCTTTTCGTCTTTTACCGCCACAATATCAAGTCCGACATCCACACTCATAATACTTGCATTGAAACCACGAAACAGAAGCATAGCACAGACAAGCTGTTCACCAGCTTTTCCTGTATAACTTCCTGCGATTGAAATCTTTTCTTCTTCTATTTGCTCTTTTTCTTCAATCTTTTTTGTTGTTTTCAATGGTACTTTTTCGGTATTCAAAGCATAGGTACTTGGAGCTACTTTTACAAAATCAGACGCCTTTTTCTTGTGTCGTATATCGAGAATAATTTGAGAGTTCATGGTGGCGTCTGGTGTTGCTCCTTCTGTTTCCAATAACCCTTGTTCCAAAGCTAAGCGTGCAATCTCTTTGTAATGCAATGGCTTTTTTTCTTTTTTTAACACCTCAATGGCAGATTGTTTGAAGTTCATACCTTTGTCTTCTTTAGAAAATTATCAAAATCCTCTTTTGATATTCTGAACTCTTTACCGAGCTTGTGAGCCTTGAGCCTGCCTGCGTCTATGTATCTGTATATAGTCATTTTCGAGACACGGAGCTTTTCAGCCACTTCCTCGACAAGGTAAAACTCTTGTTCTTCTTTTTTCATATTTAAGCGGATATATATTTCAAAGCCTCTTTTTCATCCTTTTCAATAAAGATTTCTACTGCTCGTTTAGCTTTTTCAAGTAACATCTTTGCTTCTTGTCGTAATCGCGACGCTTCAATGACTTTACCTGCAAGTTCTTCTTGTTTGTTTGCTGATAACATCGGGATTTTGATAGACATAGCACTGTCGGGCTTCAAGTGAGCGATAATCGCACCACCTGACATACGCTCAATCTGTGCCTTGCAATAGAAAGAGTTGAGAACAAGTGCGAGATAGG
>JBDROX010000041.1:0-16301 GCA_043809645.1 Candidatus Magasanikiibacteriota bacterium
AAAGTGTCAGTGTTGTTGACGGAGTGACCACACCAAGACCAAACATTGGTATTCTTTTCTTTGCTCTTTTTAATATCTTTTTTAGTATTTCAGCCATTGTGGTTCTTAGAAAGAAGCTTGTTTCAAAGACCGGGATTCAAAGAAAAAGACTCACTCTTGTTTTAACAGGAATTGTGATCATGCTTGGGTTGATCATTTTTACTATATTACTTCCGGTTATAGTTTTTAATTTTAGTTTCTTTGCCATTTTTGCGCCTCTCTATGCTCTTATTTTTCTGGGAATGACAGCAATAGCCATTACACGGTACAGGCTATTTAATGTCAAGGTCATTGGGACAACGGTTTTTGTTATTGTTCTTTGTCTTGTACTTTTTCTTGATGCATTTCTATCAGAATCAATGACACTGGTCATCGTACGCATACTCTTTAGTTTTTTTGTGGCAATTCTTGGTTTTTTGGTTATCCGCAGTGTGACAAGAGAAGTTGAAGAAAGAAAAGAAGTTGCTAAGCTTGCAAGAAAACTGGAGCATGCAAACAAACGTCTCAAAGAACTTGACCGTCAAAAAACTGATTTTCTCTCTATTGCCTCCCATCAGCTCCGTACCCCGCTTTCAATTATCAAGGGATATATTGAGCTCATTGAAGATGGCGCATATGGGAAGCCGACAAAACAAATGAGGCATATATTTGGGGACATTGATGAGAGTAATGAGCGCCTCGTAAAGATGATTGATGAGTTCCTCGATATGTCAAGGCTTGAGCAGGGGAGGACACAGTTCGACTTTGAGAATATCGATCTCTGTGACACCGTAGATAGCGTCATTCATCAGATTAGAGACAGAACACAGGCCAAGGGACTGAAACTTGTCTACAAAACAAAACTGAAGAGTTATAGTTTGCTCGGAGACGAAGAGAGAATACGTCATGTTGTCTTCAATTATGTTGACAATGCAACAAAATATACTGAAAAAGGAACTATTACTGTTTATTTGGAGAAAAAAAATGATGGAGTGCAGTACAGAGTCGTCGATACTGGAATTGGTTTCACAAAACAAGATCAAGATAATTTCTTTCAGAAATATTATAGAGGGAAGAATGTGAAGGGAAGAAATGTGAATGGGACTGGGCTCGGGCTCTATGTTTGTCGTCAGTTCATCGAAAAGCATGAGGGTCATGTTTGGGCCAAAAGTGGAGGAAAGGACCGAGGAAGTGAGTTCGGATTCTGGATCCCTCGGAAATCAAAGAAAGTACTCAGTGAGATACAAAAAAGCAAGGAAAAAGAAAAAATGAAGGATAAAAAGTGAAACTTGCAGCCTTGAGAGAATTCTTGTATTATAAGGATACATAACTAAATAGAATACTATGTTTCAAAAGCCCTCTCAACCAACCCCTGACCAAAAGCATTCAAAAGACATATTACCAGACGAAGTAGAAACTGTGGTCGGTCCTTCAGTACATGTTGAGGGAGATTTTGCCTCAGAAGGGAATATTCTTGTCAAAGGGATTGTTTCTGGCAATGTCAAGACAAGTCGTAAGCTGACAGTGGAGGAAGGGGCAAAGATTTTTGCTAACGTAAAGGCTGGAACAGCATTTATTTCTGGAGAGATTCAGGGTAATGTCCGAGCAGATGAAAAGCTTGAACTTACATCGACAGCTAGGATTGCAGGAGATATTCAGTGTGATATTCTGGTTGTGGAGGCGGGTGCGCTTATCCTTGGAAAAGTGGCTATGAAGGATATTAAGAGTGAGCTTGGTGAAAAGCCTGACAAGAAGAAAATAGGCCTGCGTTCAAGGGCAAAGACTGCTGACAAGGTTGATATGAGTACGGATGAAGAATAGGAAGTTATTCAATGATTTGATGAGGTCGATCGCAAAAATGTGTCGACCTTTTTTTCTGAAATATGTACGTGTATTTGTACGACAATCTAGTGAAGCACAAAAAATACCAAGGCCTTATGAAGGAAATGGAGACTCGATTGACAGACTATGGAATTGCTGGTAAGATAATTCGGCTTCAACACTATTCGAACGCTCGAGCAGTTATAGAAGAGGAGATCAAGCTTGGGGCAAAGACTGTTGTTGTCGTGGGAAATGATACAACATTCGGACATGTTCTCTCTCGTGGGGCAGTATGTAATACCACCTTTGGCTTCTTGCCTATTGGGCCAGAGAATAGTATTGCGGATGTACTGGGAATTCCAATTGGTATCGATGCATGTGATATCCTCTCAAGGAGAAGAAAGCTCAAACTCGATGCTGGCTGGTTTAACAATAGGTATTTTGTGTCCAGACTGCACATAAAGCCAAGTGATATCACCATCGAATACGACGAACAGTTTCAGGTATCTGCCACACGTGGAAAAATGGAACTTGTTGTTTGCAACCTCCAGCCATTTCATTGGAAAGGAAAAGGAAAGCGGGGTGGTGAAGTTGTCGTCCATCCTCAGGATGGGAAGCTCGAGGCCTTTGTGAGGCCTGTGATAGGAAAAGCTATCATCCGTGATATCTATGAGGAGCCAAGTGTTTTTCCATTTCAGGAAATGGTAGTGACAGGTAAGAAGGCCTTTTCAGTCGAGGCCGATGGGAATATTACAAAAGAAACAAAAATAAAGATTAAACTTGCGAGGAGCCGGATAACTATTATCGTTGGAAAAGAAAGAAAGTTTTAGTAACTACCAAGCTCAGGTGGCGAAATTGGTAGACCTGCCTGCCGGCAGGCAGGCGCGCAAAAAGGAGGTAATATGTATTTTGTCTATGTGATATCAAGTAATGTGAGAAAGTACATTTATGTTGGTATTACAAATAATACACAAAGGCGCATTGGTGAGCATCAAAAAGGAAAAGAAAAAACAACAAGACCATATCGACCTTTTTCCATTTTGCATATTGAAGTGTTTTCTACAAGAATTGAAGCAAGAAAACGAGAAAAATACTTAAAATCTGGAAGTGGAAAGGAATGGATAAAGAGAAACTTTTTAAGCTCAGGTGGCGAAATTGGTAGACGCGCTAGCTTGAGGGGCTAGTGGGCCCTAGGCCCATGGAGGTTCAAGTCCTCTCCTGAGCACAAAGAAACTGGCTAACCGCCAGTTTTTTGTTGAGCAAATTCTAATACATGTGGTGGATTCATCTACGTTTGGTAGACCTGCCTGCCGGCAGGCAGACCTGCCTGCCGATAGGTAGACCTGCCTGCCGGCAGGCAGGCGCGCTAGCTTGAGGGGCTAGTGGGCCCTAGGCCCATGGAGCCTGTCTGCCGATAGGTAGAGTTCAAGTCCTCTCCTGAGCACAAAGAAACTGACCATGTGGTCAGTTTTTTTTCTTTTTCTTTGGGAGCTCGAGGTAAAATGTTGTTCCGCTTCCTTTTTTTGAGGTAAACCAGATTTTTCCTTTGTGTCCAAGAACAATTTTTTTTGTCATATAGAGGCCGAGTCCCGCCCCTTTTTCTTTTCGTTGCATTGCATTTTCTGATCGAAAGAATTGATGAAAGATATTTTCTGTATCATTTTTTGGTATGCCAATTCCGTTGTCTTTGATAGAAATTACGATACCATCGTTCTTTTCCTTGTAGCCAATAATGACTTTTCCACCCCTTTTAGAATACTTTACGGCATTGTTAATGAGATTGTCAAGAACTTGCTTCATTTTTTCCCTATCAAAGGACACGTTCAGTGTTTTTGGTATTGTCTTGAAGATTTTTATTTGAACACGCTTATGTTCAGCTATACTTTCTTGCTCCTTAACACTTGCTTTGAGCGTAGGTATGATATTGCCAGATTTTTTTTGGATCATGTGGCTTTCTCCACCTTCAAGTCTTGATATATTTAGCATATTTTCTACCAGTTTGATCATCCGCTCATTACTTTGGTGGATTTCAGAAACAAAGTCTTTTTGATTTGGTGTAAGTTTCCCAGCCCTCTTTTGGAGGAGAAGTTCAGAAAACCATTTGATACCGGTCAGGGGTGTTCTTAGTTGGTGCGATGCAAGGGAGACAAACTCTGTTTTCATCCTCTCAACTTCTTTTTCTTTTGTAATATTTCTCCCATACAGGCTCACATAGCCATCCTCTGGAGACGCTGCTGCCATGAAGGAGTATGTTTTTCCTTCGACGGTGATTTCAAAAGGGTCACATTTTTTTTCAGAACATGCTTTTTGAACAATTGTATATAAAACATCCGGAACGTTGTTTCCTGTTTGAATATCAAAGTTTTTGAGGATGTCAGCACTTGCTCTATTTGCGAACATGAGTTTTCCTTTTGTTGAGATTCTAAACGTGGGGGAAGGTGATTCCTTTGGGAATTTTGCGATGTTTTCAATTTCTTTTGTGTATTCTATGAGGAGTTCTTCTTTTCTTCGAAGCTCTGTAATGTCTTCAACAAGAAGGAGGAGGTGCTCTACATTTCCATTTTGGCCAAAAATTGGAACACCTTTGTAGTTACGAAATGACTCCTTTTTCCCGGTATGCGAAACATATCGAATTTCCTTTTCAAATGATCTTCCTTTTAATCCTTTGCGTATTAATTTGTCTAGACCTGAGACACGATACGTTGGAAGTATCAAGGTGTTGAGTCCAACGACTTCCTCTGGGTTTTCTGCTCCAGCCAGTTCCGTCATTTTTGGATTGAATGTATCGATATCACCATTCTTATCAACTGTATAGATACCTATAGGAGCATGATCAAAAATATCACGATAAAACTGATACACTGTATGAAGAAGTTGTTCATCACTTGTTTGTTCCATACAGAAAAAAGGGCCTGTTTATGGTTTTTTTAGAAACTACGACAAATATTTTTTTATTTTTTTTGGGAGATCTTGGAGATTTGTTGAGGATTTTACAAAGTAGTCTTCAGCTCCCATCTCCATTGCCTTCTTGATGTCGTTCTCATGGCCAAGATTTGAAAGCATAATTACTGGTATTTTTTTTGTTGTATGTTCCTTCTTTATTTTTTCTAAAACTGCAAAACCATCAAGTTTTGGCATGAGGATGTCTAGGAGGATGAGATTTGGTTGCTCTTTCTCAATGAGAGAGATTCCAGACTTTCCATCTGGCGCGGAAATAGTCTCGTATCCAGAGTGTTGGAGTTCGGCTTCGAGAGCTTTGACAAGTGTTTCTTCGTCTTCGATAATTGCGATTTTTTTTGGCATATATCAAACTATTTAATTACTATGCACAGTATATCAAAAAAACATAAAAAAACATACAAATGTATCAATATGTGTGGTATAATCTGTACATATATAAACAAATTTGCTTCATGCATATAAAAAATTATATTAAAAGAAATTATTTTATTAAAAACATATGAAGATCGAACAAAAACAATGGACTAAAAAAGATGGGTGGAGAAATATTTCGGAGCAAGTATTCAAGAAAGTGCCGCAACTTGTTCTCATCTTTGGTGGAAGAGAGGAGCTAGAAAAGAAGACAATCTATGATAGCGTCAAAAAGTTTTATCCAAAGTCACGCCTTATTTTTTGCTCAACTGCAGGTGAAATCTTAGGTAATAGCGTGTTCGATAATACGGTTGTTGTCACTGCAATATTTTTTGAAAAAACAAAAGTAACATGTGCAGAGACAGCAATAAAAAAAGCAGTAGACAGCGAGAAGGTTGGAAAAACACTCGCAAAAAAACTCTCTCCAAAGGGTTTGGTGCATATGCTCATTTTTAGTGATGGTCTTCTTGTGAATGGAACGGGGCTTGTAAAAGGGCTAACCAGTGTGCTTCCAGGAAATGTTTCAGTAACTGGTGGATTAGTTGCTGACGGAGCTCATTTCAAAAAAACAAATGTGAGTCTTGATAAGAGACCATCACCAGGGAATATTGTCATTGTTGGCCTCTACGGATCTTCTCTCAAAGTGGGGTATGGGTCACTTGGTGGTTGGGATACCTTCGGCCCAAAAAGAAAAATTACAAAATCTAGTGGAAATATACTTTTCGAGTTAGATGGAAAGCCTGCACTCGAACTGTACAAGAAATACCTTGGTGAAAAGGCAAAAGATCTTCCAGGCAGCGGTCTTTTTTTTCCTCTCAAAATACATCACAGAAAAGGAAAAAATGCTGTTGATGTTGTTCGGACACTTCTGGCAGTTGATGAAAAAAAACAAAGTATGACATTTGCGGGAGATATGCCAGAGGGTAGCTCGGCTGAACTCATGAAAGCAAATTTTGAACGACTTATCGATGGTGCTGGCGGTGCGGCAAGCCTGGGTCTGAAAGGACTCAAAAAGAAACAAACAGAACTCGCAATTTTGATAAGCTGTGTAGGGAGAAAATTGGTTCTTGGTGCACGTACAGAAGAGGAGGTAGAATCAGTTCGATCCAAGGTTGGAAAGCAAGCAGTTACGACTGGTTTTTATTCATATGGTGAAATTTGTCCTACTTCACAGATCAAGAAAAATTGTGAACTCCACAATCAAACCATGACGATAACTCTGCTTTCCGAAATGTAGGGGGCATTTTTATGCATAACACAGTACTCAGGCAAATCAAGAAAACGTTTGGGGACCCAAAGAACGTTCCAGAACAGATGGAACAATTTTTGGATCTTGTAAGTCAGACGTATGATCATTTTGACCAGGATCGTATCCTGAACGAAAGATCATTGGAAATAAATTCAGAAGAGCTGAATATCATAAATGAACAGATTCAAAATGAAAAAAAGAAAATAGAAGAACTTCTTTTCAAGGCCAAAGAAGAAAAGCAAAAATATAAAATATTAACTGAAACTTCTCCTGATTGCATAAAGCTCTTTGACAGGAATATGAGATTGCTCTTTATAAATCAGAGTGGTCTCAGGGAACATGTATTGAAAGATCAAAAAGAAGCAGAGAAATTTGATTTTGAAAGATCAATAGTTCCACAGGATAGAAAGAAGTTCAAAGAGGGGTTTCAGGCAGCTCTGAGGAAGAAAACGACTACTTTTCGGGTGGAACATGAGACAAAGAAATGTTTGAGACATGCCTGTATTGAGACACTTGTTCCAATAATTAATTCAAGAGGAAATGTAACCATGGTGTATGGAGTGTCAAGGGATATTTCCAAACAAGAGGAATATGAGCAGAGAATTCAAGAACAAAAAGAACTAGCTGAACAATACCTCGATATCGTGGGAAGTGTGATAGTCGCACTCGATATCAAAGGTACTGTGATACTTCTTAACAAGAAAGGATATGAGGTGTTGGGATATAAGGATGGGTTTCTGGAAGGTAAGAATTGGTTTGAAGAGGTCATCCCAAAGGAAGATGTCTTACAGATAAAAAAAATACATTGGGCGAATTGTAGACGGAAGAACATCGCCGAGCATCACGAAAATCTGATTGTTGGAAAAAATAAAAAGAAAATTCTCATGAGTTGGTATAACACACCGATTGAGAATAGAACAGGCAATATCATTGGAACTCTCAGTGCCGGAGAAAATATAACAGAACAAAGAAAAATGGAAATTGATTTGAGAGAAAAGAACGAAGCACTTCAAAATATAAATAATCTCATGGTAGGAAGAGAGCTCAAGATGATTGAGCTCAAGGATAAAGTAAAGAAATTAGAGTCAGAGATAAGATAAATCTTATGATCAATGTCTTTTTGGTGATCTTTGGGTTAGTAAGTATCTTTGGTGGAATACTATATTCCATCAAGTATTTTCATTCCTCCAAAGACGAGAAGCTGGAGCTCAATATACTACTTATTGCACTTCAGTTTCTCTTTGTTTTTGCATACCTACTTTTTCTCTATGAGCTCATTACGCGCCAGAGACTCGTGGAATTTATGTCTGAAGAGAGACTGTTCTCTTTTGTTTTTTTTCTTGGCGGCGTTTTTGTTTTTCTCACTGTATCTAATCATTACAAAACAAATATTATATTGAAAAAAAAAGAAAGAAAACTCAATACATTACTCAAACATGTAGAAAAAATGAAACAACACTCTGAAGAGGAAGTCAAAAACCGCACAAAGCAACTCGAAAAAATGAATAGCTTTATGACAGGAAGAGAACTCAAAATGATAGAACTCAAGAAAAAAATTTCTGTGTCTAAATCTGATCAATTGTCATGATATCACTCCCCCACATCTTTTTTGTTGTCTCAGCAGTATGCACGCTGGCTATATTTGTTTTTTTATTTTTTTTGGCCTGTATTCCGAACAAGAGTAAAAAAGCAATGTCTCTCTTTTGGCTTCTTTTTTTGATTTTGGTATGGATGATCCTTGACATGTCCAGACTTATCTCTTTTGAGGATCAACAGACAGAATTATTAATCTGGAGATTCGGTTTTTTTGTTGGAACATTCTTGGGGCTCTATGCTTTGAAATTTTCTGTTGTTTTTCTTGGTATTCCAACACGAAGGAGTTTGGAAGTGGCAGCTTTTTTTCTCTACGCTATTTGTGGAGCGTTCATTGTATGGACAAATAAAGTTGTACTCTCTATCACAAACCAAAATTATTTTGGAGAAGCCAATTTTGTCCCTGGGCATTTATTTGCTATAGAATTGATCCTCGTTGTGGCTCCCCTCCTATTAGCGACATTGTTTGTTTTTATGCACTATATTCGAAAAAAGAATGGGCATGAGAAAAAGTGTCTTTTTTATATTCTTTTGGGATTTTGTTTTCCATTATTTTTTGCACCACTGGTAAATATTGTATTTCCGTTTTTTGGTTTTAATTTTCCACGACTTGGTTTTTTCTTTATATTTTTGGGCGCTGTCTTTTTTTCGTATGCCCTATATGCATGTCGAGCGTTCGATATTTCTGTATTCGCGCTCAGTATACGAAACAAAATTATTATTCCTTTTGGTATTATTGGCATTATTATCATCACGTGTATCAGTTATTTTTATTATGCTTTTGGGAAAGAAGAGATCGAACGACAGAAGATTGGACAGATGCATTCAATCACAGAGAGTAAAGCAGCCTGGGTGAGCTCATTTCTCACCGAGAGGAGAGATGACGTGGAGCTTCTTTCAAAATCAACATCTGTTCGCTTCGGACTGGACAGAGATATGTTGGTGCATGTCAAAGGCGCAAAAGATGCTATCCAAGATGTCGCAGAGCGCGTTGCCACACAGGTTGGTGCGTATATTGCAACACATCCTGATAACACGCTAGAAGATATGCAACACGATAGTGTGTTTCAGGACCTGGCAGTACAAGAAGTTGGCAAGACAGGATATACCGCAGTCACTGATTATGATAGCTTGATCGCACGTGCACACAAGAGCCCAGGTATTGTGGATCTCAATCTTCATTCTCTATCAGATAAATTACCTGGATTTTGGTCCATCATGTCCAAGACACAGGGGGGTAATATATCTGATGGATTTTATGACTGGAAAGAGGCTGATGGTTCATTCAAAGAGAAATACATGTATATTGATATCGTCCCAGGAAGGACACACGATGGTGTTGGGCTCAGTGTGGCTGCAACAACATATCTCGAAGAGTATGATGCGAATATGTCTCTTCTAAAACGAGCTGAAGAGTATTTTCGGAATATGGTGAATCTATATGGGTATACAAATATATATTTGGTAGCCGAAGATGGAAATGTGGTACTCAGTTATCCAGAGGGTGGAAATGAAGGAAAGAATATTCTTGAAAGTGAGTACAAAGATACAGCAATCAACTCTGTATTTATAGAAGTGCTTCGTACCACGTCTGGGAGTATGTCAGATTATGAAATAAAGGTAGATCAGCATCATCCAACATTGTTTGTGGGATCAATGGTGACTGAAGAAGATAGTCAGGAGACTCTCGGTGTTGTTATTGTCGAAGTGGATGATGAAGACATAAATCACATAGTGAATTCAAAAGCTGGTTTGGTCGCTGGAGAGCAAAGTTTCGTCATTGGGAAAGATGGCCTGTTACGATCAGCTATATTGCAACCTAGTCAGGAATATCAGGCATCCAACATATCTATTGACACAGAAAATAAACGAACATGTTTCTCACATCTAGATTCTCAAAAAGATGAAGAAACAGAGACTGATATGGAATATTTTGAATATAGAAATCATGAAAACAAGATCGTGTTAGGGGTGCACAGATATATTCCAGAAATGGACTGGTGTCTCATCACAGAGATAGAAAAAAAACAAATTCTCGAGCCGGTGATGAGTCTGGCGAGAGACATCATTTTTTTTGGTTTTGGTTTGTTTATCTTGGCTATCTATATACTTAGACGGATCATTCATATGATCACAGCACCCCTTCAGGAATTGGAGTCTAATGTTCATGAAGTGGAGAGTGGAAATCTAGATTATGTTGTTTCCACAACATCTCGAGATGAAATAGGCCAACTCTCTCGGGCATTCCAGAGTATGGTAGAAGCGGTAAAGAGGTCAAACGCAGAGGTGAAGACAAAAGTAAAAAAACAAACCAAAGAGATAGAAAAGAGAAAAGTTGAGCTTGAGTCACAACAGGCGGCAATGCTCAACGTGCTGGAAGATTTGAGCGAAGATAAAAAAATTATTGCTCTTGAAATGGCAAAGGATGAAGCAGCTCTCAATAATATTGGTGATGGACTAGTTGCAATAAACAAAGAAGGGATGGTAACAGTGATGAATAAAGCAGCTGAACAACTCTTTGATATCTCTGCAAAAAAAATTCTTGGCAAAGACAGTGAAGAGATTGAAAAAAAATTGTTTGTACTCGGTGATGAGGCGTCTCCAAAAAAACCTTTTCATGAAGCACTCAAGAACAAAGAAACAATTTTCCATCAAACATATACTATTCAAAATAACGAGAAAAAAAATATCATTGTTTCTGTCATTTCATCTCCTATAAAGATGGGTGAGAAGATAATTGGTTCGATTTCCATATTTAGAAATGTGACGGAAGAGATGGAACTTGAACGATCCAAAAAGGATTTTGTTTCCATAGCCTCACATCAACTTCGTACACCGCTCTCTGCTATGAGGTGGTATATTGAAGAACTTAAAGATGGTGAAAAAGGAAAGCTCTCTGAAGGACAACAGGATTATGTGCACGAGCTGTATGACTCTGTCATCAGATTGAATGAGCTTGTCAACGATCTCCTGAATGCTTCCCGGCTTGAAACTGGTAGAATGGCTATCATACCTCGTAAGACTGATTTTATTTCTTTGGTTGACAGTATCCTGAAGGATTTCAAAGTCGTAGCAGGGGCGAGGAACTGCATTGTCACACTCAAAAAACCTTCTTTGAAGACACTTCGATTTTCATTCGACCCCGCCCTCATTCGAGAATCAATTTCAAATCTTATTTCCAATGCTATCCATTATTCTAGTGGAGGCAAGAAGAAATGTTCTATATATGTTATAATAAAAAAGACAAAAGATCATGTAGAGCTATCTGTCAGAGATAGTGGTATTGGAATACCGAAAGACCAGCAAAAAAATATATTCCATAAATTTTTCAGGGCGACCACTGGGGCACAGGTCAAGACCGAAGGAAGTGGGCTAGGTCTCTACATTACAAAGCTGGTTGTAGAAGAGTCAGGGGGAAGCATCTCTTTTGTTTCAAAGGAGGGCGTGGGTACGACATTTACTATGCGTCTTCCGCTCCGAGGAAGCAGGAAAAAAGATGGAGAAAAAGGAATTGAACAAAAAAGCATTTGATATGCAGTAGAACATTATATTTTTGTATATGACAATAGAAAAAAAGAAAATAAAGGAGCAAAAAAAGGGAGATGCAAAACAAAAGGCGATTCTTTTGGCAGAAGATGATCGCTTTCTTATCAAGGTTCTTTCGGATAAGCTTGAACATAAGGGATATGATGTTACCCTTGCTATTGATGGAGTCGAGGCACTTGAAAAGCTCAAGAAGGGAAAATTTGATCTCATGCTCCTCGACCTCATCATGCCAAACAAGGATGGTTTTGAAGTCTTGGAAGAACTAAAGAAAAGTAAAACCCTAAAAAAGGTTCCAATAGTCATACTTTCGAATCTTGGTCAGGATAGTGACATTGAGAAAGGAAAAGCACTCGGTGCGACAGATTATCTCATCAAGAGTAATCTAGGGATCAATGAAGTCGTAGAAAAAATTAAGAAATTTTTGAAATAAATGGATCTTTCTTCAGAAAAATTGAGAGAACTGCTGGTTGAATCAGATGTTATCACAGAAAAGGATTTCAAGGCTGTAGAGCAAGTAGCAAAGAAGGAAGGCGTTGCTATTGACGAAATACTTATAGAAAAGGGTTTGCTTTTGGATGCACAACTCGGCCAACTCATTGCAGAGGAGTTTGGGTTTAGATTTACGGATGTATCCAAAGAAAAAATAGATAATGATATATTTTTTTTGATCCCAGAGGTAGTTGCCAGAGAACAGCATGTTGTAGCACTCTCTCGTCTGCAAAAAGGAATAAAAGTTGCAATGATCAATCCGCTCGATCAAGATCTTGTTCATTTGCTCGAGAAGAGGCTCGGAGAAAAGGTGATTCCCTATGTGACTACACGCAGGTCACTGGAGTATGTGTGGGGAAAATATAGTAGTGACATCCGGAAACAATTCCATGATCTTGTTGAAGAACTCACGAAACTCAAGTCCGCTGATGCAATGGATGAAATTATCGTCTCTACCGTAGATATGCTCCTCAGATATGGTTATCACAACAGGGCGTCAGATATTCATATAGAGCCATTCAGAGAAAAGGTTGTTGTTCGGTTCAGAGTTGATGGAGTACTCTATGATGTCCTTGATATGGAAAAGAAGTTTCTCGAGCCCGTTCTTTCCCGTCTCAAAGTCATGGCAAAAATGAGAACAGATGAGCACCGCGCGGCGCAGGATGGAAAACTCAGCTTCACTACGAACAAAGAAGAAGTAGATGTTCGCGTATCCGTGGTGCCTACGACCAATGGAGAGAAGACAGTCATGCGCCTCCTTGCAGCCAAGTCACGGCAGTTTACATTGGCTGATCTTGGATTTTCTGACGAACATTTTGCCCAAATAAAAAAAGGAATAAAGATTCCACACGGTATGATCCTTGCGACTGGTCCGACTGGAAGCGGGAAAACAACAACACTCTATGCAATGCTCAAGATTCTGAATAAACGAGAGGTAAATATTGCCACGATCGAGGACCCTGTTGAGTATGACATCGAGAGTATTGCTCAAATTCAGGTCAATCCAAAGACAAATCTTACATTTGCCCAAGGACTCCGTTCTATTGTCCGCCAAGACCCAGACATTATCATGGTAGGAGAGATCCGCGATCCAGAGACAGCAAACATTGCTGTCAACTCTGCGCTCACTGGTCACCTTGTTCTTTCGACTCTCCATACGAATGATGCCGCCACCACACTTCCGCGTCTTATTGATATGAAAGTTGAACCGTTTCTCGTGGCATCAACCGTGAATATTATCATTGCCCAACGACTCGTCAGAAAAATTTGCACGACTTGTATTATGAGTCGAACACTTTCTCCCAAGGAGAAGGCAAGTTTTTCAGACATAGAAGGGGTTATGGAGTATTTCAAGAAGCACGGTGCAACAACCAAGAAAGCAATTCGGGTTTATCAGGGAAAGGGCTGTAGTACCTGTGGTGATACAGGCTATACTGGCCGAGTTGGCCTCTTCGAAGTCATGGAAGTATCAGAACAGATCAGAGCGCTCATTATGCGTCGCGCCAATGTCGATGAGATAAAAAAACAAGCAATTCAAGAAGGCATGATCAGTATGCTCGAAGATGGTGTTCAAAAAGTTATCAGTGGTGCGACAACACTCGAAGAAGTACTTCGCGTTGCAAGAGATTAATATGACCAAAAAAAAGACACAGAAAAAAAATACTAGGGAACCAAGGAAACAATTTTTTCTTCATAGAGAGATGGACCTTTCTTTTTTTGGAAAAGTTTCTCTTACAGAGCAGGTGCTCTTTGCAAAACATCTTGCAGTCATGCTGAGGTCCGGGCTTACCATTTCAGAGGCACTTTTTGTTGCAACAGACTCTGCAGAAAAGAGGCTAAAACGTATTCTCAGAAAAGTGACACTTTCTGTTCAATCTGGGAATTCACTTGCAGAAGCACTCGCCAAACACCCAAAAGATTTTTCTGATATGTTTGTGAGCATTGTCTCGGCAGGGGAGCAGGGAGGTTCTCTGGAACAGAATTTGTTACATCTTTCTCTTCAACTCGATAAGGAAAGAAAGATACATGCAAAAATAAAAGGCGCCATGGTATATCCAATGGTCGTACTCATCGCGGCCTTTATTCTCGGAATGGGAATGGCTTTTTTTGTCCTTCCACAGATCGTGCCAATGTTTACTGGTTTGCGTATTGAACTCCCATTTACCACACGCGGTCTTATCTGGTTTGCCTCTCTTATGGAAACACACGGAGTGGTTATATCTCTTTTAATATTTCTTGGGGCTATCGGCCTTTCTTGGCTTTTGAAACGAAAATTTTCCAGACCATTTACTCATGCAGTGCTCCTGCGTCTCCCTATCATGAAACCAATTGTACGGGGAAGTAATCTCATGAGATTTTCGCTTGTTTTGGGAACGTTGCTGAAAAGTGGGCTTACAGTGGATGAAGCCCTCATGATTACCGAGCGCACCGTGAGTAATTATTATTATCAGCGTGCATTCAAAGATATTCTAAAGCACGTCCAGAAAGGTGGAAAAATTTCTCAGAGACTTGAGAAACACAAGAACTTATTCCCACCAATGGTAGTCAATCTTGTGAGAGTAGGAGAAGAATCTGGAAAACTCGATGAAACACTTTTGTACATTTCAGAGTTTTATGAAACAGAGGTAGATGAATCTACCAAGTCACTCACCACAGCACTTGAACCACTCCTGCTCCTTGTCATTGGTATTGTTGTGGCATTTTTGGCGCTTTCAATCATCACACCGATTTATGAGGTAACGGGGAGTATTCAGTGATGATTGACGTTTGCTCTTGCCTTCACAGAAATAGAACACATGTCTTTTTTATATTGTCACAACACGTCTCGGACTCAGTGCGATGGTTTTACATTGACTGAGGTGATGATTGTCATTTCGATCATGTTGCTTTTGGTTGTTTCGGCTGTGCCAATATTTGGAAGGCTTCATACGTTTTCTCAGACTCACAATGCCGAGGATCAGATCAGACAGACGCTTCACATCGCCCGTCAACAGTCTTTTTCTGGGCAGGGTGAAGTGGCGCATGGCGTCAAATTTCTTGCACATGATATAATCCTTTTTCGAGGAAATTCATATGCAACCAGACAAAGCGGATATGATAGGGATATAGATCTTGGCGAGGTGTTCACCCTCTCAACCACACTCACGGATGATGAAGTCGTCTTTTCAAAAGGATTGGCCCGTCCGAGTGAAACAGGAACTATTTCTATTTCGCATGGAGCAGGAGGGCAGAAAAGTGTTGAAATCAAATCATTTGGAGTGGTGGATTAGTATGGTTATGGAGCAAAGAAAAGGACATACAAGATTGCCTTGGTTTCATGCAAGTCATGATGGTCAGGGACTCATTGAAGCTATTATCGCAATGGCTGTCTTTGCCATGTTTGCCGCATCGCTCACCGCTATGGCGGCAGGAAGCCTGGGTGGACTTGAGCGGGGCGGTGAATATACACAGGCAACAGCTTTGGCTCAAGAGGGTCTGGAAGCAATCAAATCTATCCGGGAAGAAGCGTGGAACGAACTTGTGTTTGATGAAAGTGGGATTGAGATTCAAGACGGATTGTGGCAACTTCTTGGTACAAGTACTTCGGAACAGATTGGACAGTTTACGCGAGTCATTACATTTGAAAACGTCTGTAGAGACGGGTCTTTTAATGTTACAGCTTGTCCTGGTCTGTACACCGATCCACATACAAAAAAAATTTTTGTTGCAGTGAGCTGGGAGACACGCCCTGGAGTTACCAATAATGTCAATCGTTTCACGTTTATTACAAATTGGGATTCCAATGAGTGGACCCAAACAGATTGGATTGGTGGAGAGGGGCAGACCGTTTGGTCTGACGAATCAGAGTATGATAGTGATGATGGAAATATTGATGTGAGTAGTGCAGGGCAGGTCAGTTTGAGTATATTATCAGGTGGCTGTGGGGAGACTGCCTGGTCATTCACAACAGACTCAAATTACGCTTATGATACGGAAAAAATAGAAGTAGCAGACGGAAAAGCACAGCTCGTCTCACTTACGTCAACATTACTCCCAAACACTATTACAGATTCGTTAGAATTCGACATAGATAAGGGGCTTTCCCCAGACATTATCCATGTCTCCGGAGATATCTACGCCATTGCTTACGAAGGGGATGGTAGTGAAGGATATGTCAAAACAGTTAGTATTAGCGATTCCGGCAGTATTGGTAGCAGTGTTATAGATACACTAA
>JBDROX010000042.1:0-22060 GCA_043809645.1 Candidatus Magasanikiibacteriota bacterium
ATGGCAAAAGACAAAAAAGTCAAGATATTGGGAACTAAGCTTCTCATTTATGAATGTGAGGGTACAGAAAGCGAGATAAAAGAGTGGTTCAAAACAATCAATATTGCTGGTGTTCCTCTGAATGATCAGGAGCTACTCAACGCCGTATATTCCGGCCCATTTGTTACGCTCGGCAAAGCTGAGTTTAGTAATAGTCAAAATGCCAATATCCAAAAATGGAGTGCGTATGTAAAAGGTAGTGCAAACAGGCAAGAATTTTTAGAGCGTGCTTTTGATTGGGTAAGTAAGGGAAACATCGGTGACTACATGAGCCGTCATCGCTACGACGATAATATCAAAGAGCTAAAAATCTATTTTAATAGCGTAATTGATTGGGTTTCCAGTGTGTTTATCGATGTTGAAAGTGAAATGCGCGGGCTTGAATGGGGGCGACTATACGAGGAATACCACAAAAAGGCATACAATCCTGCAAAGGTATCTGCCGAGGTTCACAAGCTCTATGCTGATCCGTATATAAAAAATCGCAAAGGTATTTTTGAGTACATTCTGGGTGGTTCTGTTGATACAAAATTGCTTGAAGTACGAGTTTTTGATGAGGCAACCAAAAAATCAGTTTATTCAGCACAAACTGCTAAAGCAGAGAAAAAGGGCGAATCAAATTGTTCACATTGTGCCATTGGACACGATGCAAACAAAGCGAAAATTTGGAGTTTGAGCGATATGGACGCCGACCATGTTTCGGCGTGGAGCAAAGGTGGTAAGAGTGATATTAAAAACTGCGAGATGTTGTGTAAGACACACAATCGAGCAAAAGGTAATCGATAAAAATCGAATTTATATTTTATTAAACCAACAACTATGGCGAAAATAATTGAACCTGAAAAAATATTCCTAAAAGATAATTCTGAGATAACGGAAAAAATTATCCAAGAAAAAATTGCTTCAGACCCATCAATACTAGGTTTGGGTGATCTAATTTTAAAAGATAAAGAAAGAATACAGCCAAGAGCAGGTAGGCTTGACCTTTTGTTACAAGACTCCGATACAAAAAGACGTTATGAAGTTGAAGTACAACTTGGAAAAACTGATGAAAGTCATATCATAAGAACTATTGAGTATTGGGACATTGAAAGAAAAAGGTATCCTCAGTATGATCATTGCGCTGTAATAGTTGCAGAAGAAATTACAACTCGTTTTCACAATATAATAAGTTTGTTTAATGGAAATATACCAATAATAGCGATTCAAATGAACGCCTATAAATTTGGAGATGACACTGCTCTTATTTTCACAACTGTACTAGATGAATTAACCCTTGGTGTGGATGACGAAGAGGAGGAAAAAGAAGTTACAGATCGAAATTATTGGATAAGTAGAGGTAGTGAATCAACGGTTAAACTTGCAGATAGACTTTTAGAAATAATAAATGAATTTACTGAAGGATATTCTCTTAAATATAACAAATTTTATATAGGATTAGCAAAAGACGGACAGCCAAACAATTTTGCTGTATTTAGACCACGAAAAACAACACTAAGCATTGAAATAAAATTGCCATTTTCAGAGGAGGTACAACATTTGATTGAAGAAAATGAACTTGATGATATGGGTTACTTAAAAAGATGGGGTGTATTTAGAATACGATTGAATAAAGAGGATATAAATAAAAAGAAAGATATTTTAAAAACTTTATTAGAAAGAGCATCCGAAAACTCAAAATAATGTTTTTCTTCGCTATGCTATGGAAACATTTTATTACTAATTAGTAAAGACTATAATCACAAACGACTTATCTAAGACAATATGAAGATTATTAAAGAAATCAGGATTGAAAATTTCAGGTCATTCCTTGGCACAACAATACGTGATGAAGCTGTAGTCTTAAATGTTAGAGATTTAAATATATTTTCAGGAGCTAATGATTCAGGGAAATCTAATGTATTAAGAGCGCTTAATCTATTTTTCAATGACGAGATTGGAAAAGGCAAAAAATTCTTCCATCCAAATGACTTGAACATTAACAAAAGAAATGCTGGGAACAGAGTGGTCAAAATTAAAATAGATTTTGATATTTCATGGGACAACAATAGAGATAAATTTTTGCCAACAAAATTTTCAATCTCCAAATTTTATGATGTAAATGGATTTAGAAATTATTGGTATGAGTTCAAGTTGAAAAACATTAAAAAAACAATCAGGATAGATTCTATTCCAGAAAAAAATAAGGATGTTTATACACTATTTTTACCTGACAATTTCAAGGAACTTACCACAAGCAAAAAGGAACAAGTTGAAGAACAAGCTAAGAAAAGAGAGTGGAACTATCGAGTTAAATTTTCAGGCTTTTTAAATAGATCTCTTTCTTTTCAATATGTGCCAGCGATAAAGGAAGAATCTTTTTTCTCATATTTATATGGCAAAACTATACTTCTTCTCATGCACAATGAGGAAAATTCACTTGAGGGTTTAGAAAAGCAAAAAAAAATAATCGAAAATTGGAAAACTTCACTTGAAAGGAAATCCATAAAATCAGACTTGAAAAGAAATTTAAAAAATGAAGATTGGAGAAAATCTGAAATAAAAGATATTGATAATAAAATTAAGAGTACTGCAAAATTAAAAAATTCCATTAAAGCCCTAGAAGAAGAGATTAATAATTTTTCTGCATCCCTATTTAATTCTTCAAAATTCTTAGTTTCTGAATTTAGAGTAAGTAATGATCTTCGCGAATTTTTCGAGAGTTTTGATATTGGCACAGGTAATGAAAAAAACATTTCCCTAAAATTAAGAGGTGATGGGATTCAAGCTAGATTTATTCCGCAAATTTTAAATTTCTTAGATTCAATTCAAAAAGGGAAAAAATATTTTCTTTGGGGATTTGAAGAACCGGAAAATTCATCAGAATACAAAAATCAACAAGAACTAGCCAAAAGTCTAAAGGAGACATTCTCAAAAGATAAGCAAATTTTTGTAACTACCCATTCGGAAGAATTTTTGTCCATTTATGACGGTTCAGATATTAACCCAGAAGATAGGAAAGCTAATCTATACCATGTTAAAAAAATTAGTAACAAAGAACACAAAGATTTTTCAACTATTAGTCTATTTGATGTTGATAAGCATACATTTGATTTTGGAACCACAAAATCTGCACTTGAGGAAGACCTAGGAACTTCCCTTATTCGTGCAAAATATGCAAAAGAGTTAAAAGAGAAGGAGTCAGCGTTTATTAAAGAAAAAGAAATGCTTGAAAAGGTCGATGGCCCAACTTTATTTGTCGAAGGAAGTCTGGAAGAAAAAGTCTTTAAAAAAACATTTGGAGATGCTCTAGATTTTAATATAAAAGCAGCGGGGGGTTCAGACCCCCTGGCCAACAGTATTATTGCAAAATCATTTGATTCAGGTCACAAGGTCTATGGCCTTTTTGACAAAGATGGGGCAGGAAAGGCGGCCGTTAAAAAAATCAGTGAAAAACGAAATCCTAACACAAAGGTGAAAAATGGCTATATCAAACCAAATACTCCTCTAAAAAACATTCTACAGAAAGTTGGAATTGATTTTACTCTTGATGAACTATTGCCAGATAACATTTGGGAATATTTAGATAGCAATGACTTCTTAGAAAATGCAGAGAAATTTGAAAGAAATATAATTCCAGAAGACAAATCACTCAATAATTTTTTATCGGAAAAATTCGGAGAAGACAAAGTGGCAATATTAAAAGCTTCCAAAAAAATAAAAACCGCAAAAAAAGAAGAATTTGAAAAATATATACTTCAACTGAATGAGGATGAGTTCAGAAAAATTGAAGATTCATTAAAAGAAACATTAGAAGAAATAAAAAAATACTTCAATGATTAGGAGTTTGGGGCTCGGGCATTCACCCCTTTAATTCCCCTCTTCCCTACGCCCAAAGCTAAAAATTTTGTTTTACATTTATTAAAAATGCTACGCGGGAAAGAAAATAAAAAATACGATGATGATTTTGGCTATCATCCAATTTGGAATGCAGAAATAAACAAGTGGCTAGAGTTTGTATATGGACTCAACAAAAATTTTTATGATACTGGCAAAACAGACATTGCCAAACCTGAAAAACGGGATGCATTCTTAGGTGAAATAAAAGCAGTCTACTTTTGTCATAAATTTCTCAAAGGAAAACAGTTTAAACTTGAACCAAATACCGAGATAGACTTCGAATACGAAAAAAGCGGCGTAAAAATTTTTGTTGAAGTCAAAAGCCCTAGTTGGCATGGAGAGATTTTCAAGGATGATAGCCTCACAATAGAGCAAAAGAAAAAACGGAAAGGATCACCTCAGTATATTAACGGTGAAGGACGTTCATTTTCACCACGAGACGCAATAGAAGATTCGATCAAAAATTCTTTGCATAAATTCAAAAAAAATAAAAAAAATATTCTCATGATAACTCCGAACATGTTTGTCGGATTGCATAATTCACACAACTGGCGTGTTCAAAAGATTATTAACGAGGAACTACAAAAACAAGATGTAAAAAATCTAATTACCAAAGTTGCAATCCTTGAAACAGAGCTTCCAGCTGGAGATAGTGAAATTAAATATATCTATAGTGAATACCAACGGAAAATTTAGCGGCACATCATATAACAGCGTATATCTAAAACGCGAAAAACCCACTCATCGAGCGGGTTTTTTTATGTCTTGTGATAATACAAGCTATTTCTGGGCAGCAAATAGATTTGTCTTGATTTTTGCTAGTTATTGGACTACTCTACAGGTATATGAGTGATACTGATAGAATTAAGGAAAAAATAGATATTGTTGACTTAATCAATGAATATCTACAGATGAAACCTGCAGGTATTAACCATAAGGGTCTTTGTCCATTTCATCAGGAAAAGACGCCGTCGTTCATGGCGAGTCGAGAAAGGCAGAACTTTCATTGCTTTGGCTGCGGAAAGGGTGGTGATGTATTTACCTTTGTTCAGGAGATAGAAGGTATGGAGTTCGTAGATGCACTGAATTATCTTGCAAATAAGACTGGGATAGAGCTTACAAAAACGTTTGAGAATACTGGCGAGACGAGTAAGAAGCAGCGACTCAAAGATATTAATACAGAGGCAGCACGGTTTTATAATTATTTTCTAACGAAAATGGATGCGTCGGTTCCAGCTAGGGAATATCTGAAGGGGAGAGGTTTGACTAATGAAACTATAGAAGAATGGCAGATTGGATTTGTTCCAGATCAGTGGGATCTCCTCACAAGGTACTTGTTAAAAAAAGGGCATAGTATAGATGATCTGGTAGAATCTGGATTGACTATCAAGAGAGACGGCGCAAGTCCGCAAAGTGGAAAAGGGTTTTATGATAGATTTCGAGGCAGGGTCATGTTTCCAATTCAGAATGAGCATGGCAGTGTGGTTGGGTTCACTGGACGAGTGTTAGTAGAAACAGAGAAGAGCGGAGGAAAATATGTAAATACACCACAGACACCAGTCTATGACAAGTCACGAGTTGTTTTTGGACTCTATAAGGCAAAGCAAGATATTCGAAGTAAAGACCAGATTGTCATGGTAGAGGGGCAGCTAGATGTCATCTCTGTATATCAGTCAGGTATGAAGAATGTGGTTGCTACCAGTGGGACAGCCATGACAGCAGACCAGGTGAAGCTCCTTTCTCGATACTCGAAGAATATGAATATGGCATTCGACAGTGATGAAGCTGGGGTAAAAGCTGCAAAGCGTGGGATTGAAATTGCACTGCACGAAGGAATGAATCTCAAGGTTATTCATATTCCAGATGGTAGTGGAGGTGATCCAGATGAGTGTGTAAAAATGGATAAGGAAGCGTGGTTTAAATATGTAGAGAATGCGGAAAGTGTTATGGAATGGTATTTCTCCATGGCATTCAAAAATATGAATATTTTTGATCCAAAACAAAAACAGGAGATCACAAATCAATTATTGCCAGAAATTTCACTGATTCCTTTTGCAGTAGAGAAGGATCATTGGGTTCAGGAGCTTTCAACTCGATTGCAAGTAGAAATATCAGTACTTCGTGAAGACCTTGTCCGTCTTGCCAAGAAACCTCTACCAGAAGTGAGTCGGGCTGTTAATGATGAAGGACAAGGGGGGAATCAGAAGAAAGCAGAGTCAAAGAAAACAAGAATTGATGTTTTTTTGGAACGCCTTATTTCATTACATCTGCGGTTTCCGCTTCTGGAGGTTTGTGCAATAAAACATTTAGATTCAGTTGGGGAGGATCCTTTTTCTTTTGTTATACTTTACAAAAAAATGGAAAAGGGGTATACTAATGAAGGAATCAATATAGATTCTCTAAGAAGAGACGTCCATGAGGACGCAAAAGAAAATATTGTAGATATCCTACTCATGAAGGGTGAGTTGGAATTTTCTGATATGCCCAAAGATGAGGCGGTTGTAGAAGTCCAGAAACTCTCTGCAAGAGTTGAGAAGGAGGTTCTAAAAAAGAGAGGACAGGAGCTAGAACTTCAAATCCAGAAAGCTGAGAGGGGCGGCGACAAGAAAGAGCTTGATATACTCCTCAGAGAATTTGGCCAGCTATAAATATTGGTGTCAGGTGGTAATGTATTACCATTTCACATTTATCATTTATAACCCTTACAATGCCTCCACGCAAGCAGGCAACAAAACGTGCGAGCTCTAAAAAGGCTACGCGCAAGGCAGCAACAAAGAAAAATGCTGCATCAAAAAGAAAGGCAGTAAATAAAACTGTCAAAAAAATAAATCGGAGTACTGCAAAGAAAAACGCAGCTCCAGAGAAAAAAACAATAAGTCGTACGAGAAAAACTGCAGTCCCTAAGTCATCAAAACGGACAACAGCAGCTCGTACAAAAATGGTAGGTGCTACAAAAAAACAGGTAAGAAGAAATGAACCGGTTCGCACAAAAGCTGCTCTTCATGCTGAACCAACGCCAGAACCAGAGATTCATCAGATGTGGAATTTCATCAACAGGGGAAGAAATAGAGGATTTCTGACTGAATCAGAAGTATTTTCTATATTCCCGCGAATTGAGCAGCATCTCCAGGTCTATGAGGGTTTTCTCGATACTCTAGACATGAATAGTATATCAATTGTAGATACCAAGGGTGGTCTCCTGGGTAGAAAAGAGCGTCAGAGAGAAGCCCTATCTTCATTCCAAGGTGATCAGCCAGATCAAGAGGCTGGTGTTTTTGATCTTTCTGCGATATCAGAGGATTCTATTCAGATGTATCTTCGTGAAATAGGAAAGATTCCGCTATTAACTGCTGATGAGGAGGTTACACTTGCAAAGCGAAAGGAACGAGGAGACAGAGAAGGGGAGCAGATGATGATTCAGGCGAATCTTCGTCTGGTTGTGTCTATTGCCAAAAAATTTGTTGGTAAGAAACTTTCCTTACTTGACCTCATTCAAGAGGGAAATATTGGTCTCTTTCGAGCAGTAAAGAAATTTGACTACAGACGTGGATATAAGTTTTCAACATACGCAACCTGGTGGATCAGACAGGCTATCACACGTGCCCTTGCAGATCAATCTAGAACCATCAGAATTCCAGTTCACATGGTAGAGACGATCAATAGGTTCAAACAGATCCAGAGGAGACTGCTTCAGGATCTTGGTCGTGACCCAACCCCAGAAGAGCTTGCTGCAGAGATGGGTGAGCCAGTCCACAAGGTAAAACATATTATCAAGATCGCCCAAGATACTGTCTCGCTGGAAACATCTGTAGGTGGAGATGATGATGATGACACGTCACTCTGTGATTTCATCGAAGATACCAAGAATATCAGCCCTTCTCATAGCGCGGCAGTTGAGCTTCTCCGTGATTACATTCAGGAAGCTATAGAAGATCTTTCTGCTCGAGAACAGAAGATTCTTGAAATGCGTTTTGGACTCAAGGACGGCGTGACTCATACGCTCGAAGAAGTTGGACGTGAGTTTGACGTGACTCGAGAACGTATTCGCCAGATCGAAGCCAAGGCATTAGAAAAGATTCAGGCATTTGGTATTATCGAGAAATTAAGAGATTATTAGTCACCAGGCACAAGCCTATTATAGGCACTTAGGGTAAAAAATAATTCTATATGAAATAATTTTTTACAATTTATATTTTTCTTTTTTAATGTAAAAATTGATTTTTATTAACTAAAAACAACATATGGACAAACCAATCACAACAGATAAAAGGAATCAAAGAGGGCTTGAGGCAATATTATGATATTGAAAAAACTACCGACTTCCACTCACTAAATTCTGGATTAGTCCAAGCAAAAGTTGGGGCAAATAAACCTCAAAAAAAACTCGTAAAATTGCCTGTCAGTTTTCTGATTATTGATAATAAGCCACATCTGAACAAAATCGGCGTAGATAATTTCCTGAGGAAAAGCAAAAAACTGTATATCATTACTACCAATAAAAATCATCCTGCCTTTCAGAGAAAAGATGCGGATAATTTGGAAATTATTTACTACAAAAAAAAGATTGATTTTGTTGATTTGTTCAGAAAACTGAAACAAGATTATGGAATTAAGAGAATAACCATTCAAACAGGTGGAACTCTCAACTCGATTTTTTTGAGGAATAAATTGATTGACAAAATATCAATTGTAGTTGCTCCAACTTTAATCGGTGGCAAAGATACACCCTCTTTGATTGACGGAAAATCTTTATCTTCTACCAAAGAACTGGTCTTGATAAAAGCGTTAAAATTAACCAAAGTGAAAAAACTAAAAGATTCTTATCTGTATTTGAAGTATGATGTTATAAATGATACAAAGATTGTTTAACGCCCCAGAAAATTACCAAGCCACGCTGCACTCTCACTCTATTTCATTCCGTTCTGGCTATATAACAAGGGATATACGATTCAGCCCTCGACTCGGGCTTCACCCAAATTTTTCTTCCACTTCGTTCCAGAAAAACTTCGCATATCCCTAACCTTAGCTAAAAAAAATATTTATAAAAAAAACTTAATGGAATTTTTTATAACTTTTTCAACTCACTCACAAAACAAACATTGCACTCCCCACTACCACTAAAACAAGAGCGAGAATTTCAATTGCAATTTCTCTTCTTGTAAAATATTCTTTGAAAACTCTTGGAGAAAATTTAGTAAGTAAGAGTATGATGATAAACATGAGGACATACTGCACACCAACCATTGCATTAACGAGCGTAACGCTACCAATTGAAATTGCATACTGAATTGCAATCACACCAAGCGCCCCAAGGAGCTTATCTATGGCAAAAACTCCTGCAAAAGATATTTTTACTTTCTTCCTCTTCTTTTTAAATGTTTTCCTCACAATTGGGGAGAGCAATAAAATCAGACCAACAAATCCAGTTGATGCCCTCGTCCACACAAATCCAGAAAGAAAATCATAAGTGTCATACAGATACTTTGCACTAACATGTGAGACCGCGAAAAAAAATCCGGCAAGAATAGCCCACAGAAATCCAACATGAAACCCTTTAAATTTCTTACTTTTTTCAAAGGAAAAGAGGAATGTTGCCAGAACCAGCACAAAAAGCCCAAAGAGCTGCAGTGAACTAAGCTTTTCAGAAAGCACAAAAGAAGAAAGGATATATGTAAAAATGGTAACAAAGGCACCTGCAAACGGACTAATGTGACTTGCCTCTCCGATATCAAGCGCTGTATATGTGGTGTACAGCGCGAGTCCAAATGTAACACCAGAGACCAGCGCCCAGAACCAATCAATTCCATGGAGTATATCTACCCCAAACGGATAGGCGAGAAAAACAACCAAAAGAATAATGGTTGAGTAAAATGTGTATACAACAGGCTTCTGCTTCTGTTCAGACAAAATGTACTTGTCCATGACGAATACAACTGCCAAAAGAAGATACCCAATTATTGCTATAAAAAACCACATACTCACTAAAGAATATTTTTAATTTGGAATTGGAAATTTTGAATTTAAAGAAGATGCATCTCCTCTATCTCACTCCTTATTCCCTTGAGTGCGACATTCTCCACATGGTATGCACCATTTCGAGGAGCATCGAGGAAACCTCGCATTGCAGCCTCTGCAAGCCAGCCTGACTCTAGCCAATCAAATAGCCACTCGTGTGCGTACTGAGGATCTTCCTGTTCAAAACCAGCACCAACAGAATGGAGCCAGGCTTTATTGAAGTCCTCTTGTGAACCAATAGCTGGTGCCATAATGATTGGGAGTCCAAGGCCTGCAAAAAAAGAGAGTTCACTTGGTTTGGTCCAGAGAATATCAGTAGTAAGAAGTGCCTTATTAAACTCTCTGAAATAGTCGCTCTTCTTCTCTGCATAGATAATATTCACATTTCCACCATGTTTCTTTGAAAAATGAAGTCTTTTTACCTCTTTTTCATAGTAGGAATAAACATCATTTCTTACGCCTGCAACCAGGTTTAGGCGAATTTTTCCTTTGTCAATGAATGAATGAAGGCTATCAAGTATAATAATACCGATGTCTCTCTGAGCACCAGCACCACCGACAGCAAACGTAATAGTGAGAGGTCGATTTGACTTTACATTGCAATATTTTTCTCCAATATAATAATCAAGTGTATGCTTATACTTCTTTCGATATATTCCTTCTGGATCAAGATTGACGATTCTCTGCCCAAGACTTTTTTTCAAAATTTTCAAATCCCTACAACCAATATTCTCCTTTGGTAGTGGAAATCCAGTCACAATAATATTCTTCTCTCGAATACCGTAGAGTTTCATTCGTTCTCTCACTCGTTTATTTGGCACAAGGTACGTAATTCTACTCTTCTTCGGTTTAAGTGGTGCCCAGGAGCGACTGACGTCTGTATCAGTACAAATGACATAGATCTTTCCCTTGTAACCATGCTCTTCTGCGAAGAACCCTATTGAAAAAAAAGATGCAACCAGAGGAAGTGGATTTTTGTTAAGCATTTCTATGAGATGTTTTCCCCACCCTTTTCCGATCCACCTATAGACCTGCCTCACCTGTAAAATTGGCTTGGAAAGATCACGCTTTGGATAGAATGGAGCAATCTGCTGGAATCTATCCATTGCGCCAAAGACAAGTGGTCCAATAAGAGGAATCTTCTTCATTCTTGAGATTGTCTCATAAACTTTTCGAGACCCTTGCCACGCACGTCTATCCTTGGCTGGAATCCCAGCATAATTATTCGCTGTGATAATATGATCCATCTTGCACTCACATCCAGGCGGACATGCGGCTATCTCGCGGAGAGGATCCACGGCGCGCTGATGGCCATATCCCATATCAACGGTGACCACATAGGCCTTATTTGGCAAAATGTTTTTAATATTTTTCTTGACAGGCATAGTATTTTTATTTAAAGATGTAACAAGTATACCACAGACAAATCAAAAAGCCGACTTGCATCGGCTTTCTTTTTATAAAATTTTTTCTGATCTTTCTATACACCCATCTGCTTCCTTTATCTTTCTCATATACCTATAGATGAGAATAACGAGGAGCGCTAGGGCAATATTGAAACCAAGAATTGCAAGAGTTTTTTGCCAGAGTGGAAGGAGAAGAAATGAATCAAAGAGTCCGGGAGTTGTTACTCCAAGAGGGGAAAAAAATGAGTTTCGAATCTTTTCACCAAAAACTTTCCCAGCACCATCTGCATTTACATTTCTTTCTTCTACGACAGTATAAAGCTCTTCCTGATTCTCTGACCACTTTTCTGGATCGAGTGGAAATGCATCATCTCTATCATTGTACCCATCTCCATCTGTATCATACTTCTTTGGATCTGTCCCCACGTCATCTTCTTTCCAATTATAAAGACCATCATTATCAATATCACTATCTTCATGATCAGGTACACCATCTCCATCTGTATCGGGCGGAGACATGACAGAAGGGTCACGCGGATCAGGATCTGTTCCATCAGGATCTCCATCTCCATCTGTGTCTGGGTTGGTTGGATCTGGATCATCACCATCGTTCAAACCATCTCCATCTGTGTCAGGATTATTTGGATCTGGATCATCACCATCTATAAGCCCGTCTCCATCATTATCAGGATTTGTTGGAGATCCATCATCGCCATCGTTTAGACCATCATCATCCGTATCAGGATCGTTTGGGTCTGGATCATCTCCATCAATGAGTCCATCATCATCTGCGTCTGGATCTGTTGGGGATCCATCATCTCCATCATTGAGCCCATCATCGTCTGTATCTGGGTCATTCGGGTCCGTTCCATTTTCATTCTCCTCCTCATCGGGAACACCATCCCCATCTGTATCTACATCAACGAAGATAACACCAGTCACCTCACTGAGCTCCTGAACATCAATAGCATTTCTGTTTCCAGAAGTATCCACGGACTCGGCGCTCACAATCTCTGCCTTGAATTGATGATTGCCACCCTCTGCTGCCCAGCCAGTTGAAATAACCTGGCTACTCGTCCCTCCTCCCTGAATTGAAAACGGGAGGTCTCCACTCACATGCTGTCCAGTGATGTTATCTA
The DNA here is from genome assembly GCA_043809645.1 of Candidatus Magasanikiibacteriota bacterium. Lineage (GTDB taxonomy): Bacteria > Patescibacteriota > Patescibacteriia > Magasanikbacterales > UBA922 > JBDROX01. The sequence continues at coordinate 12,479 of JBDROX010000042.1, forward strand.
AAAATCGAACCTGCCCTTCTATTGTTTCCTCGCTAGAATTAACAAGAATGGCATAGATCGTTGTCTGGTCTCCTGCAATAGGCGCTTCATTGGAAATCCAAATATTACTATTCACAAATCCAATTTCAGCACTCACGCTCTGCAAAATAGCAAATAAACCAAGCACAAGGAAAAGGGAAACTCGATAATACTGTTTCATACTGAGTCGTTACAAATATAGTCTATTATACAACAATTAGCGTCGCAAGCAAAAGTACCAGGAGTGCTGTCTTCCCAATAATATGTGGATGCTGCTTCTTTATTTCAATAAAAATTGTGAGAAGAAGAGTTACCAAGAAAACAACAAAACATGCAATATACAAAATTCGAGCGAGGACAAGCACGAATTCACCAGTACCAACAAGCATATCTTTTCCGTACACATACTTTGATAGGAGACTTGTGACCGGTGGCCTCACCTCTTTCCATGCAATGTTAACATGATGCAGGGATCCATCCTTCATAATACGTACAACGGGTGGAATGATAACTTCGAATAGCTCTTCGGGTGATTTATCAACGAACATGCTCCCCTCAAAAGTACCAGACTTTTCTTCGAGTAAAATTTTCTGACCATGCACTTGTGCAATCATTCCGTCTACAGGCTGAAGAGATTCCACAGATACACTAAACAGTGTGCCCCCCTCTTGCTCTCTCCAAGAAACATATGATTTTGATATATCTATGAAAGGCTTTTCAACTTTCTGTACTGCCACAGACCCCTTACTTCCAAAATGACCTGCGACATACAGTACAGGTTCCCCATTCATAATTCCAGATCGCATCCCAATACCTACATCGTTAAATTCAGTATCAATAAGATTGTCATAATGTGTCGGACTATTCTCCCATGCCTGCACGAGCTTCTTCATGTCAAAGAAACCAACAGCAAGATTCTCTCCAGCCACACTATACTCATATCCAGCCCCTTTCAAGAAAACATGGAGAGACTGACCTTCTGGACCAATATGACTGAAGTACGAATCATCACGCATGCTCGTTGCTCTAGCAAGTGCTGAACTGTGAAGTTTTTCCTCTTCTGCTAGAAGCGGAACTCCAACATCTGCTCGAATATCATTTGTGAGTTTTATGACCTCTCTCTCCTGTATAGCTAACGTATCGTCGGACAAAAAAGCAATATTCGGGAGTAAAAGAATCATTCCAACTACAAGCACTTTGACAGTAACAAAAAAAGCGCCATAAAAATATGTTCGCTTTGGATGTAGAAGGTGTGGCTTGTAATCATTCTCGTGTTGGGGAATGAAATAATGTCTTATCATACGCTGACTTCTATTGAAATACTTCCATTAATCCTTCAAGATATATGACTAGAGCCTTTGAGTTTCGAGAAAACAAGATAAAACAAAATATAGAATATTGATGTAACTATCAGCACGATGGAACCATAATAGATGAATGAACTGAATTCCCAAGATCGAATGGTCGCCTGAGAAATAATATTTCCAACAGTATCACTTGTGAGCATCTGGGATCCTGCAAGCGTCCCAAGAGACAGGACAGAAACAATTGCAGATACCAAAAATATCTTTTGAAGTGTCCTGAGCTCCCGCTGTTGCATATCACTGTACATGAGAGAAATGGATTCAACAGTACTATCCGCATACGTGTGAGTCATAGTCCAGAGTTCATGGATGTATTGTTGCGTCGACTTAAGTGATACAAAGAATTCCTTAAATATTTTTCCTAATACATGATCTGTAAGATATGTGTCAATAAATTCCTCCCTCCAGACGAGAAACTGGTTCATCTGCCGAGACCTACTTCGAAAGAAATTTCCCTGACTCTGAATAGAAAGCGCTCTATCTCTGACAGTTGGAAGTTCTTCGCTTTTAAAATATTTTCTATTCCTGATTCCCTCTATCTGGTTCCACAAGGTTCTCTGAATGTCAAGAAGCTTCTTGAGCTGTAGCTCATAAAGACGGGCAAACATCAAGTAATGAACTGCCTCTCTGAGATCTTTGTCACCAATATTAATATCATTTATCACAACAAGGCGCTCCCCAATCCAGACATGCCCTTTCGAAAGCTTAATTCTCTTATACACAATAGCACCAAACTGAGAAAAAACTTCTTCCATATCAGCCTGCTTTGCCTTCTCCAGGTGGATAACAATAGGATTGTCTGGTTCTTTTTCCAAAAGAATAGAAGGTATGGCAACGTCTTTTGAAGAGAGATTTCTCCAAAAAGGTCGCATCTTTGTGTTCATGAACTGTTCAAGGTGCTCAAAATCTTTCTGAGTGTCTTCGACTTCTTTTGAAAGTAATATAACCCCGTCTTCGAGCACATCAAAAGCAATCTCATTCTGAAGTTGTCCCGCCACACTATTGATAGCCTCAGGAATATAATCAATTGATTTTGGTGTAATCCCCTTTTGCCAAGCCCTTATTTCACGTGACTTAAAATAGGGTGACTTCTGGAAAGCCATCGCTTGATAAAGTTCCTTGAGATGTATAGTAGAGCCTAGTGCCCAGGCTCCGAGGTACATCCGTTTATATTTCATGAAAATAGTATACCTCTTTTTTATTCCTCGATCAAGAAAAAACCGCCAGTACGGCGATTTTTTAAACTTATTTTGAAATTTTACAGTTCAACTCGTATCTGATTTGAATACAAGCCACACTTTCCACCCAGATATTCACATACCCTAACATAGTAAATACCCTCACCGTCGAATGGTGTCACAGTAGTCCTCTGTGCACTTGGGTCGGTAAGGTAAATATATTTGTCTCCACTACGAAGTGGATACGTTGGCGCTTCATTCTTTGACCAGACTACTTTGAAACCTTTTTCAGACACACCTCTAACAGTCCAGGTGACTCCCCCGCTTCCAACAGACGAAAGTGAGATAGACGATACTGCTGCTGGTATAACTTCTTTTGTTGTATCCCCAAGTTCAACTCTGACCTGTCCAGAATATACGCCACACGTTCCTCCCAGATATTCACATACCCTGACATAATACACACCAGGACCGTCAAAATCTGTGAGTGACGCAGTCGTCGCACTTGGGTCGGTAAGGTAAATATATTTGTCTCCACTACGAAGTGGGTACGTTGGTGCTTCATTCTTTGACCAGACTACTTTGAACCCACTCTTTGAGTATCCATCGGCTACCCATGACACACTGCTTCCAGATGCGTATACAGATATTGAACGAACCGCACTTGCAATAGGTTCTGTTTCCGTTGTTTCCTTTCTCGGTGTGGTTACTTTTACATTGTTACTATATACTCCACACTTTCCGCCCAAATACTGACACACTCTGAAGTAATATGTCTGACCATCCTTTAAATTCCAGGTGAAACCACGCTTTGAACTATCTGTAAAATACTGATAAGTGTTTCCAGGATACACTGGGTTCATCGATGTGCCTTTTACGAGCTTGAATCCTTGGTTAACATTCACATTGTCTACACTCCAAGAAAATGAAACACCGTCCGCCACAGCCTTGGCAGTGAGCGCAATTCCTGTTTTTACTGGCGTCGGTTCTTCTTTTGCTATAGGCACGATCGCATCTTCTTTTGTCGTACTGTCTTCATCCTCTTTTTCCATTTCTTTCGCAAGCATCATCTCCAGTACACCAAGATTTTCTTTAAACGTTTCGTTCTTTTGATCCTCGTCTGCATTCCACTGGAGGAATTCATCTTCATTCTCAGGATCTGCCTTGACCTCAACAATGAGACCTATACTCTCATTATCTTCTGTGTTGAGTTCATAGCGAGCATTCCCTTGTTTCACCACAACCTCCTCATCGTCTTTTCTCATTTCTACTGAACTTTCATACACAATAACACCCCTCTTTTCTTCTGTATTAAATGTTCTATAGGCTGTCCCCAATGCACGATATACTTCATCTTCGACCTCGACGTCAAACAACCTCTTCTCAGACTTGGTAACACGAGAATACAAATCTCCCATATCATGTGTCACGACAACATGACCGAGTCGAAGCGACTTGAAGGTCACTCGCGTTTCTCTGTTCAGCCGGACAACACTTCCATCTGCAAGAGTGATGACAGCTTTTCCGCTTCCAGGGATCTGTACAGAATCACCCTCTTCGAGAGTTGCCCCCTCCTCAAGAGCTCTCCATCTATCACCATCGAGGTACTCAACGTCGCCTTCAACGTACGCTAGTGTTCCAGCGAGTGGGTCGAGAAGATTTTCTTCTACTACTTCTACGACTGCGACATTCTGTTCACCAGTACCTGGTTTCAACACAAGAAAATAAAATGGAAGAAGTATAACCGCACAAAGTGCTGCGCCGACCACAGCAAATCCAAGTGGTTTCATAGAAAATAGATTAAAAAAATGATGTGATTTTTTTGTTTCTTTTTTGAAGTGTGGACTTGTTTTGAGCCTCTGTTTCAGACTATGAACAAAATCAGCATCAACATGAATAGTGGGTTGTGCTCTTTGCAGTATCTCAATAAGCTCTCTCAATTTTACCTCATCTTTCTGAAGAGAAGGGTCGATTGAGAGCAACTCTCTCATAATTGTTGAAACATCCTGTTTCATACGAAATGTTTAATGAGTCCTAATACAAAAAGTGTATACAGATGCTCTGGCATCACCTCTCGGAGCTTTTTAAGCCCACGAGAATATGCCATTCTACAGCTTTCTTCTGACTTATCCAAAACTTCTGAAATTTCTCTATGACTCATACCCTGCCATGTCCGCAGGAGGACAATATCCCGCTGTTCGGAGGTCAATTCAGCCATATACTTTTGTAATACCTCTCGGTCCATCCGAGTATCAACATACTGCTCTATGATCTCTTCTGAGGCAAGATTCCAGAAATCATCGATGTTTGAATGCTTCTTGTTCTGTCGATAAAAATCTATAACCGTATTCCTCGCAATCTTATACAGCCAGCTCGAGAATGTTCCTTTCTCGTGATCAAACTGTGCGATTTTTTTGAGCGCCTTGAAGAATACCTTGCTGGTGAGATCCTCAGCAGTTTCTTTGTGAGACGTTTTATAAAACACAAACGTATAGATCTTCTCTACATACTGATCGTAGAGCTCGCCAAACGCTTGTGCATTCCCCTGAATACTTGCCTCAACTAGTGATCTTGTCTGATCTTCTGTTGACATGTCTATGAGATACGTACGCAATTGGTATACCTAATTGCATCTGCGTATAGAATTCTGCAATATATAACGATAAATTTATTGAAACGTAACAAAGTTTTAAAGCTTTGTCTACTAGAAAAACACCCTTATGAGCGTTTTTCTACGATAATAGTACATTTGGTCATGAGTGCTGCCAAAGCACCTACAGCAGCGAATATAGGCGCTGCAAGCACCCCTATAGCCCCAATCGTGAGTGGAATCTCTATGAGCGTCTCTGCTTTTTCATTCTTGATAATTATCCGACGCGCATTCCCCTCTTTTACAATTCCTTTTACTTTTGCGACAACCTTTTCACCAGAAACAACGAACTCTTCTTGGTTTTTCTTTTTTGGCGGCATATTTTACTTTATTACTTGTAACCATTGTTTAATAACTTCTTCTGCTGGCTTATTTCGGACACTTGGAGAAAGACTGATCCTGACCTTCACATCTGGATCCATAGCATCATCCCACCAATACCCTGCAATGATAAATCGATCAAACATATCTCTTCCCTGCATTGCTTCAAAAAAAGCTTGGTATGCATCTGCCTGATGTTGCCAGTCTGGCTCCACCGAAGCAAGAGAATCCTTTTTTATATCATGATATTCAATGATACCATCATTGATGGCATTCGGATAGCTAAATGGTCCGAAGAAAACAGATATCTTTATTCCAAATTTATTTGCTTTGTTCTCTATTGCGTCGAAGTAGCGTGAAAATCCAGACCTCATCTGCGCAATCGAGGGATTCTTCTGAACTGCGAAACTGTCTCGAAGCTTGTAGATATCAAATTCAACAATGTCAGCATCTTTGAAATACGTATACTTCGACCAATCTTCATCTGCATTCTTCCCATCGATGAATCCATAGTCATCGATGGTCAGATGAATCTGTCCAGAAAAAACCTCTCTGAGAGCTGCAATGAGCTCCCTCCTCTTCGTATCTGCGAGTGCTTCTTCTCCTGGAAACCTTGGTCCCATCCAATTCGGTGTGATACTCATGATATCTATACCAGCTTTCTCATACATCTTTGCTCGTTCAAGAAGTCGTGCTTGCCATTTATTAAAGTAATCCTCTGTCCACTCTTTTGTATGATTTTTATTAAATGCTTCAAAATCTGCAGTCACACTCTCTTCAATATCTCCCAGACCTATATACTTTCCAATATCTACAAAAGCAATATTATGCTTCACACCGATCTTTAAATTTCTCTTGTGTGCTTCTTTTGCAAGTGCACTCAAATCTTTCTGAGTCATTGACTCATCACGGAAATCATTGGAAAATATTTCGTCAACAATCTCATAACTAAGGCTTTTAAAATTTTGTTCTTCGTCATACACAGCTCTATGAAAATCATGAACATAGACTTCCTTCGCCCCAAGCTGCTGAACTCTATCAAATGAAGAATCGATATTCTTTCGTGTATTCTCGAGCATGGCAAAATTGTAGTTCCTTCCCCATGTATCACTCATATTTACCGCAGGAATATGCTCAAGGTACGCTGTCTCTACTTCTAGTTCATACACAGGCTGTACGAATTCATACTTTTCGCACCATGGTGGTGTTGGCCACGGACCTTGCGGTGGACAGATATCAAAATAATACATTGTCCCAACCCCAGACCCAAGTACAAAAAGAAGGCATCCAAGAATGATGAGTAGTTTCTTCATAGGCAATTTTTTAACAAAGTATACGTGATCTACACTTCAAAAATAGAAAATCGAATTTCCTCATTCGCAGGTGAATTGCCAGAGTCTCCATGTTCCTTACTTACAATGTACACATTATATGAAGTATAATCCTTTTCTGCCAAAAAGTTACTCAGGTAAATTAATTCACCATATGTGGTATCAGGCTTGAGTTTGCCAACATCCAGATATACACTGTCCTTTCTACTATACAACCATCCATTATAATATTCACCATCGAGCAAATCGTCATCTAAATTCAATTGTCCAAATAATTGAAACCTACCATTTATAAAATGATACTCTACAGTACCCATTGGAGCATCTGGAGTATTTCGTACTCCCGACTCCAATTCTTCTTCCGTAATTCCAAAATGTCCCCTATGCAACCTATTTTTAAATTTTGGCAGCTCTATCTTATTTACCACTTCCGAGGCATTCACTTCACTCACAATTGAGTCACTCTCACTTACAATATCCATAATCGCTTCAACATCCGAAGAAGATTCCACTATTTCAGTATCGCCAACATTTTTAGAGGTCGTGGCAGGTACATTCAAAGTAACACCAGTATTTTCAGATTCTGAAATAGTTTCACAACCTGCTCCTACTAACAAAAAAAAGCATATACATAAGATGCTCTTAACTATTTTCTTCATACGCATTTTTTTGAAGTTTCTTGCTTGGCAGGCGCGGTAGGAATCGAACCTACAGTTCTGGTTTTGGAGACCAGTGGTTTACCATTAACCGACGCGCCCATACCCACTATACTACCGAAAAACAGAAAAAAAAACAACATCTCTATAAAAAAGTTAATTTTATTTTTTAACCACTATTTCTTCTTTGCTTTCTTTGGAATGCTTTTTCTTTTTATACTCACCGCGACTTCCTTCTCTGCCTTGAATACAACTAGCAGTAGATACAGCATAAGTACTCCAGTATACAGCATTGGCGCCCGCAGACCAGTCCACATGAATAAACTCATAAGAATAGTTGGTCCTGTGAGCGCATAAAGTCCTGTTGTATAGACTTCTCCAAATTTCCACTCCTTCTTTCCAAAAATCGCAATAAACCAGACAATAAATGCGACCAGGATCAGATAGATTAGCTTTCCACCAGACCAAACAAGAAACAAGACAATCATGAGCAGTGGAATCATGTAAGGAAGAATGGACTCAATGAAATGATCAACCCATTCAATAATCTGCCCGCCAGAGAATGTCATGTCATCTATTTCTCGAAATGAAAAACCGCGTGTTCGGAGACCACCATACTCTACTGCAGTGAGCTTATCCTTTGTAATCAAAACACCAGTATCAACACGATCTTCAAAGACCTGCTCTGGAGAAATAGACTCATCTGTGAGTGTGTCAATATAAACAGAAAAAATCTCTCCATTATCATACTCCTCGAGAATGAAAGGCTGTTCAAATCCTGATAAGAAAAGCTCGCCAGCGACTACCTCTGCATGAAATTCTGGAATCTGCTGCCTGGCAGTTTCCCAGAACATGCGTACCCCTCGTGGAACTGCCCACATCACAGCTACAGACTGAATGGCGACCAATAGGATCATGAACATGAAGAAATAAGTCCACGCTTTGTTGGTATCACCCCTCCGCTCCTTCATCCACCTGATATCATACATGCTTCGAGATACCGATGTAAAAAAATCTTTCAAAAAATTCATAAGAATGGTATATATGAAAAATAGCCCTTTTCAGGACTATTGTATCATTATTTGGTCTCTTTATGAAGTGTATGTTTTTTGCAGAACTTACAGAACTTGCTGAGTTCTAGACGATCTTTTATGATCTTCTTATTTTTCTTTGAGAAATAATTGACCTGCTTGCACTCAGTACACTCCATTTTTATCATGTTGTCTTGTGACATATCGCTTTGTTTAGGCTTTTTTTAACCCCGGTACTATAGCAAAGATACACTCAGCTGTCAAGTATTCCATTTGGCACACCTCTGTGTCTATCCTATTATATTAATACAAAAAAGAGGGGGAAATAAAAAGGCCGCACTAGCGGTCCTTTTTTCTTGAGCCATCATCCGGGATTGAACCGGAGACCTCATCCTTTCCATGGATGCGCTCTACCAGCTGAGCTATGATGGCAACCACAGTGCGCGCCAAGGGATTCGAACCCCTGACCCTCTCGGTGTAAACGAGATGCTCTAACCAACTGAGCTAGGCGCGCGTAAAAAAGAATATGCACATTATAGTCCTTCCACACTCCTCTGTCAATATTACCTCTACTTTTCTAAAACGATTTGCTGTGTTGGAAATGGGAAGATGATCCCCTCTTCCTCGAAACGCTTCTTGACCTCCAGATTAATCTGTTGTTTCTTTCCCAGATATGTCTTGAAATTTGGTGAATCTACAAGGTACGCAGTGTCAAAGTCTAATGAAAACTCATTGAACACAACGAAGTGGCATCGGTCAAATTCTACTCCATCTACTGCAGAAATAATCTCTTCAATAATAACAGGGATCTTCTCCATGAGTTCATTTGGCGTGTCATAGCTTACCTGGAGCGTAAAGACTTCTCTTCTACGCTCAAGTTTCTTCATATTCTGCACCCTAGTACTTGTCAATTCATTATTTGAAATTACGAGTTCCTCTCCACGCGGTGTTTTGAGCCTTGTCGTCTTGAGTCCAATTCTCTCTACAGTACCAGTATCTGTACCAACAATAATTGTATCCCCTACTTCAAATG
>JBDROX010000043.1:0-3702 GCA_043809645.1 Candidatus Magasanikiibacteriota bacterium
TAGAGAAGGGATTGAAAAGATTAAGGAAACAATGGTCACAAAAAAAGATCATGAGCAAGTGATCGGACTTTTGGATGAAATAAAAGGAATTCTGATAAAGTAAGATCAAGAAACAGCCACGCTTGGACAGAGAGTGGAGAGGGTAGAGGGGGAGGCTGAAAAGAACACAAAAGATATTCAAACAATCAAGCTACTTGTCGAGTTTGTAGAAGCGTAAATTATTGTTGTTGATAGTGCTCTCGTGTGAGAGTTTTTTTAATACTTGCATAACGCTGCCATAAGCAGTAAGCTATACAGCACAAGACACAAGTCACATAACACGAGACAATATGCAAACATGTATCAAAGATATTTCAAAATACGTTGGTGAGGAAGTTACACTCCGAGGCTGGCTCTACAACAAACGCTCGTCCGGGAAGCTTGCGTTTCTTGAAATTCGTGATGGCTCTGGTTTTATCCAAGCGGTTGCATCAAAAAATGACCTCTCGGAAGAAGCGTGGAATCAGATTGAAGAATCAACGCAAGAATCTTCGCTTGAGATTGTTGGCACAGTTGCAAAACATCCAAAACAAGAGGGAGTATTTGAGCTGCATGTGACGGGCTACATATTACACGCTTCAGGAAACGAATTTCCAATTACAAAAAAAGAACATGGTCCTGATTTTCTCCTTGAGAACAGACATCTTTGGCTTCGTAGTAAGAAACAATGGGCAATTCTGCGTATTCGGGATGTTGTAGAATCCGCGATCAATGAATATTTGCATAAAGAAAATTTTGTTCGAACAGATTCACCAATTTTTACACCAAATGCCTGCGAAGGAACAACAACATTATTTCCAGTGCCTTATTTTGAGCTCGGCGAAGCATATCTGTCTCAGTCTGGTCAGTTGTATTTGGAAGCACTCATTGGATCCGTTGGTCGTTGTTATGACTTTGGACCCACTTTTCGTGCGGAAAAATCTGTGACCAAGAGGCATCTGACAGAATTTTGGATGATGGATGCAGAAGCTGCATTTGTCGGGCATGATGAAAATATGGATATTCAAGAGGGGCTCGTCAAGCATATCATCAAGAGATGTCTTGAAAAATGCACAAAAGAATTTGAGGTGCTGGAGCGTGATGTCGAGCCGCTTAAAAAAGTCTTTGAAAAATCGTTTACCCGTCTGTCATACGAAGAAACCATTAAAAGACTTCAAGAACTTGGCTCAGACATTACGTTCGGCGAAGACCTTGGTAATGACGATGAAGGAATGCTTACAAAAGGGAGTGATGTTCCGGTATTTATTGAAAAATGGCCAAAGAGTATCAAACCGTTTTACATGAAAATTGATCCAAACGATACAGCACATGTTCTCAATAATGATCTTATCGCAACAGAGGGTGCAGGAGAGATTATTGGCGGGTCTCAGCGTGAAGATAATTATGATACGCTGCTTTCACGAATTCGAGCAGAAGGACTTTCGGAAGAGGAGTATGGTTGGTACTTGGACACACGTAAATATGGAAGCGTGCCACATAGTGGATTTGGTATGGGTGTCGAGCGTATGGTGCGGTGGATTTCCGGAACCGAGCATATTCGGGAGTGTATTCCGTTTCCAAGGTTGGTAAATAGAGTAAAACCATAAAAATTATGGAGCATTTTAGAGGAGAAGTTCAAAAAAATATTGACCAAACTAGAGAGGGGGTAAAGGTTTTTACTTTTTCTGAATGGAAAAGGATAAAAGAGCAAATAGAATTAATGCCGGGAGAAAAAATTTTATATCATGGGACAAGTAATATTTTTGATGAATTTGTTACACCCACTGGCACAGAAGAAATGGATGTAACAGGTGGCGGAGTAGTATATTTTCATGACTCAATACATAGGGCATCCACTTATAAAAAACCAAAATACGTTTGCGTTGCAAAAGTGAGTGAATCTGTTGATTACGCAGAGCAGAGAAAAAAACAAGGTTTAAAAAAGAAAAAATCACGTTTTACTAGTGGTGTGTTAGTTGCGCTACCAACAAATATCGAGATAATTGGTTTTATAAAGACAGATAGTGTGAGGTAAAAATTAACTTATTACATATTTACTAAATGGTCTTCTTGGTCTTTTGTTGTTTTTGCGGTATAATTGAGCCAGGAAATAAGTGATTGCCAACATGAGAAATATCGGGCGAAAAAGGACAATCATGACAACGGCCATTTTGGTTGTGGTTCTGTCTTTTTTATTTTGCAGAAGCGTTTTTGCCAATAACATGATACAGACGTCTGTGACTATCCTCGGTGGCACAGAAGCCATTGTGGAGTGGGCAGTGCCTCAGCTCAGAGTTGGTGCTCCAGAGACGAATGATGACATAGTTTTCTTCCTCACAGTCAGAACACCAGAAGATACTGATGATATCATTCTTTATACACAAGATTCCTTGGTGACGACCACGGCATCGGGAACATATCTCACCGCAATTCCACTTGGTGTCGCTATTGGTACGTATGATCTTGGTTTCAAGGGAGCTGCACATGTTACAAAAATATTGAATGACGTGACACTTGTTTCAGGAACCAATACTTTGAATTTTTCTCAAACAGATAATTCTGCTCCAAAAGGGTCTGAAGTTTTGTTTGCTGGTGATGTGAGTGGGGATGGGACAAGTCCTGCGACACTTGGTGATGATGTGATCAATTCTGTTGACCTTTCGATTTTACTGGGAGTACTGGATGACGATGACCCGACCGGAAATGATATTCGATCAAATCTCAATCAAGACATTGTTGTTAATTCTGTAGATCTTTCGATCATGATTGATAATCTTGATCTCGAAGGAGAGAATTAGAAATTTTTAAATGTTAAATTTTCAATTTTCAAAAATTACTACATTTCTCTCTCTCATTGTATTGGGATTGTTTATGTTTCAGGTCGTGTATGCTGGAACGCCGAGTGGGGCAGATACATTTCAACTGCTCACAGATAAGGTTACTGGTGGTGATAATACTGGAGATGGTGGGACAGGAGCACCTGGTGATCTCAACTACTACTACGTAGGGCAATCTTTCAACACAACTTTTGAAATCGTTTCTGGAGGGACATCTGCTGCAAATATTTGGATTGATTATAATTCTGTGACTACTACAGCCAGTAATCTCTCGACTGGAAGTTATTTCACCACATGGAGTGGGCAGACGCTGAATGCAAATGCAAGAGGTACTGGGCTTGGAAGGGTCTATTCAACAGGAGCAAATATTCCTGTGTCTCAATCTACTGGGTCTGGAAATTTTGGTTCAATTTCATGGCTGATGAATAGGCCGTCTGCAGCGAATTATGGTGAATCCACACCAGAGACTCTTGATATTAACGTGGGTACTATTGGCCTCACAACTGAAAGTAATATTTCTCTTTCTGGCGTCGATCTTCTGGATGATGAAGAAGATTTTCAAATTCACATCTGGGCAGATACCAAGAAACCATTTGCAGAGAATCCAAGTCCTGCGAGTGCTGGGACAGGAGTGGTAGTAGACGCAAACTATTCATTTGATCTCAGGGATACAAAGAATGGTGAGGGGGATAATACAGGTGTTGGAACTGGCGTTGATACAACCGAACCACCAGGATTCATTCTTTTTGATGATGGCGATGGAGACGCGGATTACACTTCATACGATTCATTCAGCTGTTCTGGTATTTGGGGAACCAACTATTGTGCAACCACTGTCAATCCAGGA
>JBDROX010000044.1:0-64990 GCA_043809645.1 Candidatus Magasanikiibacteriota bacterium
TGTTCGTATAATAAAAGCATACCATTCATGGTATGCTTTTACCAGTGAGAACCTCGAATGCCGTGTTGAGGCAATTGTGTGGCGTGAGTCACCCAATTATCCTCGTCGCTTAACGTGTGGTCTCCTGAAATCAGCTCAACAAAGACGAATAAGATAGTTGAGGCGTTTGCATGCCTTGTGTGTACGCAAACATCCTCGAATAACAAACGAACCTGTCTTTGCTTGTTTTTTGGAGACAGTGATTGCTCACTGCTTCTCTCTTTCTTCTTTCTTTTTCTTTCTTCTTTCTCTCTTACCCTTTTTACTCATAGTACAGCTAAATATATATGAAAGTCAACACATATATTGGCGTCGACATGGCCAAACGTACCTTTGATGCTTGTTTTTCTGACGGCGAAGCCGTCAGAACTTTCAACAATACGGAACGAGGAATTAATTCTTTTTTTCGCGCCATTGACGCGCTCGGTAGTCTATCTGAAAACAAGACTGCCACACAAACATGGCGAAGCAAGGTTGCGATCGGTGTGGAATCAACCGGGCACTATCATATGCTTTTGTGCATGAGAGCCAAGATAAAGGGGTATACTCCCATGCTCATTAATCCACTCATTACCAATAAGTACAGCCAAAGAAATTTAAGAAAAACCAAGACAGATAAAATAGACGCCAGGATAATTCGTTATTGCGCCATACAAAAAGAAGGATATGAGTGGAATGACACAAAAGAAACCATTATTCTCAAACATCTGGTCAGAGAAAGGGAATATCTGGCTACACTGAAAAATGTTTTGAATTTAAGAAAGGAATCAATCGACAGTAAATCATCAGCCATTGAGTTTACATTGCCAACAGTAAACAAAGATATTATGCTTTGTGTAGAACAAAAAATGAAAGAAACGGAAAAACAACTTAAACAATTCAATCAACCCGTCCAAACTCTTCTCCAAACCATCCCCGGAGTTGGACCTCTTACGGCTGTCGCCTGTATTTCAGAGATAAAAGATATTACAAGATTTAAAAAAGCAAAACAACTCATCGCCTTCATCGGTATAGACCCAAAAGTACACTAATCCGGATCTTCCATAGATAAATACAGAAAGATATCCAAACGAGGCAGTAAAATACTCCGCACCCGACTTTACAACGCCTGTAGTGTTGCCACGCTCCGTGACAATCAATTCAAACACCATTTCCAAAAGAAAAAAAGCCAAGGCAAGCCCCATAGAGTAGCTATAGTCGCCACCATGAATAAAATGGCCAAAGTTATCCATTCCGTATGGACAAACAACACTCCTTACCAAGAACCGAATCAAGAGAGATAATCATAAAAGAGAGGTTAAACCTCTCTTTTATACACAGGGTGGGCTTGTGTGGGATATAGATAGTTGGGCGATGTAGCTACAAATACCTAATCCTTATTTGTGTTTAGTGTTATTTTACTTAGTGCTTTTGAAAGTTTTTCCAATGGCCTCAATCTCATTTAGCCTGTCAATTACATCTGGTTCTGGTTCCCAATTAATATAATACGAATAAACATTTTGGTTATCCTCTCCAATATATTTTTCCACCAAATGATTATACTGATCCCATTTTTCTTTTGGAACAATAACCAAAACAAATAGTGGCTTATCATCAAAGATAACATCAATGGCCATATTTGTTTCAAACCCATTTGTTTTATTATTCATTAAGTCTACGGTTCTATCAGAGGTTTTAAATCCGCGCCACGTGCTTGGAAATGTTAGCTCAAATTCGTATTTTTCATTCTTATATTTTTCAGAAGGGGTTAGTGATTGCTGGGTATTTTGTGGTGCAGGGATGATTGGCTGATTGGATTTACTGTTTATAAAAAAATATGTTGCTATTCCTGCCAGAATAACCATAACTCCTAAAATTGCAGTAACTATTTTTTTATTCATATTCATTGTTATTAGTAGATTAATATTTTGTTATTGTGTCCAAAAAATAAAATAAAGGGGTATTTGTAGCTATTTCGTATAACGTTCGCGTGTATGCGATGTTTGCTGGCTGTATACTAACGCGAAGCGGTACAGCCAGCAAATATGGGTGCAGTGAGGAGGAGGTACGACGACGAACGGAACCGCATATTCTGTGTTGTACGATGTAATGAAAAATTTATCCATTAAAAATTATTTGGGGCTACTTTTTTGGGTAAGGAATTGGGAAAACTCCTTTTAACTTCATGACGGCGGGTGAAGCAGTTTTTGCATTCACTTTTGCCATAAAGTTGTACTTTTCAAGTGTTGTAAGCTCACTCGGATTCATTTCTGGGTGATATTTGTTGATTAAATTGGCCGTATCCATATCAACTAAATAACAGATTACATGGTTGGCCGCTTCAAGCAAACGATCAATAACGTCTGTTCGGTAAAGCTTGGCGAATTGGTCTAACAGGATACACGAAAAGCCTTTTTCTTTGATTTGTGCGATTTGCTGGAATACTTCTTCATCTAAAAAGTTATGAGCTTCGTCGATTGCGAGTGTGCGATTGTCACTGCCAACAACTTGCAAAAACTGTTTCACCAGGTAAGTGCCGAGCTTTTTTGTAACGTCTTCATCTAAAGTCTTGTAGTCCAGTCTGCATAGGAGAAACTTTTGGTCGTCTTTTTGCATTTCCATAAAGTCAATTTCTTTCTGGAACCTTGCCACATTTTCATCAAAGGTTCCTGTTTGCGCTTCAAATACTGTAACTTTGTCTGCCTTGCCTGCCGGAATATACGCTTGTATATCTCTAATGAGATCACCGTGAGGCTCAATGAGAATGCCTCCTCTTCCGTTGTAGATGTCCGAAATAATAATGTTTTCGATTGTTACAGATTTGCCTTGGCCTGAATGACCAAATAAATACATGATTCCAGAACGTTCTTCTGAAGAAAGACTAAAAGTTTCTCCGTTTTCTAGTACACCAATTAGTGATAATCCTTCTTTGATGATGTTTTCCATAGTGTTTGTATGCATATGAATTAGTTAGTTAGTTAGTTAGTTAGTTAGTTAGTTAGTTAGTTAGTTAGTTAATAAATTGTAAAAAAAGTAGCCCCAAATACATTATAATAATTTTTCATTATTTCGTACAACGTTTCTGGCTATGCGATGTTGCGTTAGCAATATGGGTGAAGCGAAGCGGAACCGCATAGCCAGTGTTAAGTGATGTTTCAATGAGAGCCCACCACTTTTAGCACAGGCTTCACATACTCATAAAATGGCTCAAACTCTGTATAAAGGTAAGCGTCTATTCCTGCCAGTTTTGCTCCCTCAACATGTGAAGCCGTATCATCAGTATACAAGATTTTGTCTTTATTAACGCCGAGCTCTCGGAAAATAAATTCATAAAATTCTGCCTGAGGTTTTTTGCTGCCAATTTCAGCGGAAGAAAAAATGCCGTCGAACAATTTTTCAAAGCCCATTTCATTTCTCATGTACTGTGTTCGGTATTTTTCTTGGTTGGTTGCCAGATAACACGAGACGGCATTTTTTCGTAACTCTCGAATTAAATCTACTACTTTTTGATCTGTTTTGTGCTCATATTGGAACCATTGCAGCAAAAAACCGTCTACATCTCCATCCCATTTCCACTTTTTGAGCCACGGAACAATAACTTCCTTCAAGTCAGCTCTGCCTGTGAGGCACTCTTGAAAAATGCCTTTGTAGAAAGGAAGCATGTCGTCTGGAGATAAGCCTTGTGTTTGTTGGTAGTGAGTGCCGAACATCTCGGAGCGAATGACTACGCCGTCAGCATCAAAAAGTATTACTTGTTTGTTCATAAGAATTTTATGAATTTATTTTACAGAGATGTGGCTCTCATTGAAATTTCACTTAACGTTCGCGTGTATGAGAAGTTTCGCCGACTTCCTTATTATTTTAACATAGAGGAGGCGAAATTTGGGTGAAATAAAAAGTGCAACCGCTTAAAATCATTACCGCACTTTTTCTTGAACCTCATACACGCTGTTAGGCGATGTAAAATCTTATAAATAAAATTCTCCCAGAAGTTGAAAAATTTCTTCACTGCCAGTTTGCATTTCTTCTTTTTTTATCGATTTCAAATCTATCCAACGTGGTTTTTCCGATTCATCTTCTTGATCTACTTTATCGTCATCTAATAATTTAGTAGTTACTGCTTTACAGAGATAAAAAAAGGACAAATTCTGGTACGCCTCATCTAATGGCTCATAATAGAAAAATACTTCCTGAAATTTGAGAAATTTTTCAACTTCTATTTCAATGCCCGTTTCTTCGCGTACTTCACGTTTAATTGCATCCTCAAGTTTTTCCCCCAAATCAACACCACCACCCGGAAACCAATATTTACCAGTACTCTTAGTGTTACACAGTAATACTTTTCCATTATTAATAATGATTGCATATCCAGCAGGACGAAAAACCAGCTTATCTTTTGCAATCATCTTTTTATCACCATGTAAAGTTGTACATTCTACTAGCATAGGGCATTGAAATTATTTTATTTATAAGATTTTATTTCGTCTAACGTTTGCGTATATCTGATGTTGACCGGTGATAAGATACGCTGAAAGCGTATCGCCGGTCAATATGGGTGAGCGTAGCGAACCAGATATACGCTGTTAGCTGATGTGCGCTTTTATTTTCTTTATAAAATCTGGCATTAACATTTCTAATTTCATGATACTGTTCTGCAAAATTTCATCATAGATTTTTATTCTGGTTTCATAATTAGTCATTGCTCCATTATTAACTCTGTAACTTTCTCTACTTTGTATAGTTTCATTTATCTCGTTTGTAAGTTTTGTTATTTTTCTCATTTCTTCAAGTAAATCTGCTTGGTTTTTAAATAAGCTGGGACAATTCATTGTTAAAAAAGAAGAGAAGTCACCGTTTAGTTTAACTAGAGGCTTTACAATTATTTTTTTTTGTTCGAGAACATTTAGTTCTTGTAAGATTGTCTGCTTATTATCTTTAAGTTCTGAAATATTTGTCTCTAATTCATGCGCGATTGTAGTTAAACTATTTTTTTCTTGTTTAATTGATTTATATTTGTCCCAAGCAATCGTTAGGGCAACTCCAATTAATGCGACAATTACACCAGTAAAAAAAGAAAAATAATCAAAACTTACTGTGTTTTGCACAGGGGTATTATTTGGCTTCCATTCTGATATAGTTAAATTTTGCATGTCTAATTGATTTTATAAAAGCGCATTTCAGCTAAACGTATCCAAATATCTGAAGTTTGCTGGAGTGTAACGAAAGCAAATTTGGGTCGAAAAAGTTTTGCGTTCCTTAATTTAAAAATCTAATAAGGCAAAACTTTTGAGCCAGATATTTGGTGTTGTGTGATGTTGCCAAAAAGCTTCGTTGTTTATTGATCAATAACTTTGTCTGTTTTCAAAACCTCTCGTTTGTCTTCACCTGTCGGCACTTGCTTGATAACTAGAAACTTCACAATTTCGCTAGTATGATTGATGAAGGTGTGCGGGGTGCTTTCTGTCTCAATCAAATCACCAGCTTTGACGATCTGACTTTCGATTTTATCGCCGACCTTCCACTCAGCAGTAAGTTCGCCTTCGATAATATACAAACTTTCCAAAATCTTCTCGTGGTGATGCCAGGTTTGAGTTGACCCCGCCACCTGCTCGTTGTAGTGCAATTCATACTCTTGGCGAAGATAATAGCGAACGTTTGTCCCTTCGGGTTTTGAAACAGACAAAGATTCCTCACGTTTAATTATTTTCATAGCACTAATCTTATTTTTTAGAAAAGCTTTTTGGCAATTTCGTACAACTATGTATATACCAACTTCTAAATATTTTTGCTGAGTTATAGTATAATTTACTCAGATAATTCCATTCAGAAGGTGGTTATGAATGGAATTATATCATGTGTGATATTGTCGGCAAACTATCTTTATTATCAATTCTTATAAGCCTTCCCCCTAGCCTCTATATACTTCTTGGCTTCCAGTAGAGGGTTATCTGCCTTGTAGATGCCTCGCCCAACAATAATAAGGTATTGCAGTTATACAAGTCAGTTACTTAGTCATCAATTTAATTTTTTAATGAATACAATCTTTATAAATTGAAGTGAGACCTGTAAATGAAAATAATTGATAATCAATTTCATTTAAAAATCTATGAATTTTTGTATTGCTATTTTGAAGAGATAGATCGTCGTCCTCAATGATAATTACTTTTGGTCTAAATTTTTCCCAATCATTACTCTTTAGGACATCAAAATTATTTCCTTCAACATCTATTGTTATGAAATCAATTTTTTGATTTCCTGGCATATGTTTACTTAAAATAATTTTCAACGGCAAGCATTTTATTGACCTTTCCTCAATAAAACGAATATATTTTTTTTAACATGATTTCTTTCTGTTCATGGTTAAAGGTGTTGCAACTTTTATGATTAAAGACATAATATTTTAAATTATTTTCATCCAAGGCAACACCATAATTTAAATTAATATCTCTTCTTCTGCTTCTATTAAAATATTTAATACTTTCAATATTGGGCTCAATATTTAGACCTTTCCAACCTTTCTTATAAAAAAAATTAGTATTAGAATAATGTTTGGGGTGGTATGCTCCAACATCAACATAAAAACCATCTTTTTTATTTCTAAAAAGATTTTCTATTAAAATGTCTTCACCAGATTGTGAATTTTTTTTGTAAATGTTCTAAAGAAAAAATTTTTGATATTTATAAGATTAAATAAATATTTATTTTCAATATTTATCAAAGACTCTTTTGCTCTATCTTTCATATTTTTTAATACTTCATTGAAAAAATAGAACGTGGCTAAATTATACTACTCTTGCTAGAGTAGTCAATACAAATTATCTTCGAATTCTCTCCTTATATCCTCTCCACCCAGCCTCTCTATACTTCTTGGCTTCCAGTAGAGGGTTATCTGCCTTGTAGATGCCTCGCCCAACAATAATAATGTCGCTGTCGTGCTCACCAATAATCTTCTCAGGAGTATTATATTGCTGACCGAGGTTATCTATGCCTGTATCCAGTTTAACACCTGGTGTCATGTTTAGAAAGCCTGGATCATCAAGCTGCTTCTTCATGGCGATGAAGCCAATTACAAAATCCTTATTCTTCCCAGCCATTTTCATTGTCTCCTCTGTATAACTTCCTGTCGCCAGGTTTCCACTTGAGCTCATTTCAGATAGGAGGAGTAGGCCTCTGCCTTTTGGCATGCCGACTTCCCTGAGCCCGTCGATGATTCCTGGGCCTGGGACTGTGTGTGCGTTCACAATATCTGCCCAGTCAGAAATGTGGTACACACCTTTCTCATATTGCTGCTTCACAGTGTTTCCAATATCTGCAAATTTTCTGTCTTCGAAGATCATGAAGTTGTAGATTTCTGCGAATCTCTTGAGTTCTGCTACGAGGTGTTCATCGAAGTCCTCGACAATGTCGATATGTGTTTTGAATAGACAGATTTCTGGGCCTAGCATATTGGCGAGGGTCAGGAGTTCGTACTTAGTCGTCACATCTGCTGCCACGCAGAGATTGGTTTTCTTGTCTTCCATGATGTTGAAGAGCCGTTTTGCACTCGGGTTTGTACAGAGCATTGCTCGGTCGCCGTAGGAAAGTCTTGTTTTATTAGGCTTACTTATTTTTTTAGGAGTTACCTGATTCTCTCGCAGAAAATTCTGAACTCGGTCGTACATTTCTCTATCAATATTGTCTGCATTCAGGAGATTTGTAAGAAGTTCATCCATGGTGATTACAGCATGCGCCGTGTAACCTCGCTTTTCAATATTTTTTCTTCCACCATGTTGTCTGTCGAGGAGGACTACAATATCGTGGACACGGAGTCCTTCTGCCTCAAGTGGTTCCACTGTTTCAAAAACACTAGAGCCGCTAGTAATGAGGTCTTCGACCACAAGGCAAGTATTTCCTGTGTCAAAAGTACCCTCTATCGTTTGCTTCGTTCCATACACCTTCACTTCTTTCCTTCTCATGACCATTGGCTTGTTATGTGCCAGAGATAGTGCTGTGGCTATTGGGAGGGCTGTGTATGGGACACCACAGACACAGTCGAACTGGACATCATTTACCTTCTCCCACATCATGTCGGCGACCAGGGAAAGGATTTCTGGGTAGGAGACAATGACGCGTAGGTCAATATAGATAGGGGAGGTGATACCACTCTTCAGTGTGAACTCACCAAATTTGATAGCGTCGATCTCAAAGAGCTTTTGAATCAGAAATTCTTTTTTTGAGGCTATGAGTACTTGTTCAATAAGATCTGGCTTTAGTCCTACTTCGCTTGCCAGTCCTTCATGATATCTCATGGCAAGGTATGGATCCCACATCATACCAGTCGCGCTCATAGCTACGTCTGCACCGCGACCCAGCATTTCGTCGAAGTGTTCTGGCTTCGTGATTCCACCAACGCCAATGAGCGTGAGGTCGAGATGTTCTTCTTTGATAATCTTTCTTGCTTTTGAAATAAAGTCATAGGCGTGGTTTCTGATTGGTCCACCACAAACTCCGCTAGTCTCGCGACCTTCTCCAAGCGCCGGTTTTCCATTTTCATCAATCACTTTTCTTCCAATAGTATTGATACCACTAATTGCGCGTGCGCCACCTCTTGCTGCAGCCAAGAAGATGTCGCGCATGAATTCATTGTTTTCAAATACACCGACTTTGATGATGAGTGGGATGTGTCCAATTTCTTTTGTAATCTTTGAGCAAATTTCTTCTACTGTATCTGGGTTTGTGTAGATACTTCCTTCTCCACTGCAGACATTTGGACAGGAGAAGTTCGCTTCTATGATTTTCGCTCCAGCATCTCTGGCAAGGGCTGCTGTCTTTACAAAGTCCTCTGTGAAGTCTTCTCCAGGAGTTGGTGTGCCGACGATAGAGACGACAAGTACTTGTCCGTCTCGAAGAGATGCGTTGGCTGCTTTGATATCTTTGATAAGAGTTTCGTTTCCAGAGCTTGGCATGCCAAAAGAATTCGTAATAGCAAAAGAATCCATTGAGTCAGTCTGGTGTGTTGTTTGTTGGAGTGGTGCATTATCGCTACCATCTAGATTTTCTGGAGCTATATAGACAATATTCGGATGTGGGTGACCAGCATACTCTCGGTTTCGAATGGTTTTGTATGTGATGATATCGAACCCAAGGTGGGATGCGAGCGCGGTCCACTTTGACGTGAGGAGTGGGCCGGCTGGAACACCGATAGGAGATCGAACTTTGTAGCCCAGAAAATCAATGGCCGGTTTTTTTGATTTAGGTCTTTCTGGAATGCTGCCTTCAAAAAAAGGACCATGCGCTGCGTTGTATTCGTAACTCTTGTGAATATCGTAGAGTGGGGGATTCTTTGGAAACCACTGCGGAATCTTGGTCATACCTATGGTGTTAGTACTGAATATTCTCCTCCAGGAGCCACATGATCATTGCTTTTTGTGCATGGAGTCTGTTTTCTGCTTGGTTCAGGATGACAGCCTTTGGGTGGTTGATAGTATCACGCGAAATTTCGTATCCCACGTGAAGTGGCATACAGTGCATGATGTGCGCGTCTGGTGCGTACTCACTCATCAATTCTGCGTTAATCTGATATGGAAGAAATTGTTCCTTCCTTCTCTCATACTCACTTTGGAATTCTGGCTTCACTTTTCCGCTTTCTCCTCCAGAGGCGGACTCGTCTGCTGCGAGGAAAAATTCCATGTTCATCCATGTGTCTGTATGGACGAAGTCAGTTTTGGCAAGCGCTTCTTCCAGGTTCTGTGTTCTGGTGACAAGTCCTGTTGCCGCTGCCATGATATTTAATTCTGGATCAACACTTTTCTCATCTACTTCTGCTGCGGCTATAGCTACTTCGATGCCAAGCTTCGCGCACATGAGCATGAGTGTGTTCGAGACATTGTTCTCAATGCCGAGCCAGGTGATTTTTTTAATATTTTCAACGCCACCTTTTATTTCCGTCATTGTCAAAAGGTCACTCAAGGCTTGCGCAGGGTGGTATTTCTCACTACACGCATCGATGACTGGAATTCTATTGAATGACGCAGCAAGCTCAACATCACTTGCTTGCTTTGCACGGAACATGAGGACATGTCCGAATCGCATGACTGCCTGGATTTCATCTGCGAAGTCTGTGAGAGAGAATTGGGCGGTTCTACTATCGAGGAAGATAGAGTGGCCACCGAGTTCTGTCATACTAGCCTCGAAAGAGAGACGTGTTCGCGTTGATGTTTTCTGAAACAACATGATGAGTGTCTTGTTCTGGAGATAGTTGGTCAATCTTCCAGAATTTCTCTTTGCTTTTATTCTCTGTGCAATGTCTAGAATTTCCAAGATGTTTTTTCTTGACTGTTCTTTGAGTGAAATGATGTGGCGCATAGATTTTTTCTGAATAGTTGATTTGATTATTGTACTGATATTTTTTTGAGGTTCATTTTGGGTAATTTCAGAAGCTGAGGTACAGTCATAGATTTTGTTTTTTAAAACTGTATACACTGGCCAGCCAGTGAGATTCCATCCGTTGAAAGGGGACCATCTGCATTTTGTAAATAATTTGTTGTTTTCAACAGCCTTTTTTTCTCTCAGATCAACTAGGACATAGTCGTTAGTCTTTTCTAGTCCAAAGATGTTTTTTGGGTTAGTACTCGTGAGCTCCACAATTTTTTCTAGAGAGATTTTTCGATTATGATGGGCGTCTAAGAGAAGAGGAAGGAGTGTTTCTATTCCTGGGACACCAGATGGTGCCTCTCCATAGGGAAGAGATTTTTCGTTCAACGTATGTGGGGCATGGTCTGTACCAATAGTGTCGATTGTTCCATCTTGGATCCCCTCCCATAGTGCGTCCATATCTTTTGTTGATCGGAGTGGTGGGTTCATCTGTGCTTTGCAGCCAAGGGTGTTGTAGTGTGCTTCATTCAGAAAGAGATGGTGTGGTGTGACTTCCGCATACACACTCAGCCCTTCTCTCTTTGCTTCTCGAATCATATCCAGTTCTGTCTTTGTACTCACGTGGCAGACATAGAATCGTGTTCCAAATGTTCTGGCTGCGTTGATAACTCTCTCGAGCGCGATAGCGGTGGCCTTTGGATTCCTCTTTTTGGAATGTACGGCCGGGTCTATTTCTCCTTCATATGTTGCCGAGCATTCTTTCAGATATGCCTCATCCTCTGCGTGCACAGCCACAAGCATGTTTTCTTTTGCCGCAATTTCAGCCACACGGTTGAAATCTTTTTCTTCATCTATCAAAAGATCTCCTGTGCTTGAGCCCATGAATACTTTGATGGCCACTGATACATCCTTTGTGCTTCCTAGGTCATCCAGCCGATCTTTATCAGCCCCAACATAGAGTAAGTATCTCAGTGCGATGCTAGCTTCTGCTAGTCGCTTTTCAATAACCTCTTTTTTTTGTATCAGCCGTTCTCTCGATGTACATGATGGGGTATTGTTTGGCATGTCGAGGACTGTGGTCACTCCACCAGCAATTGCTGCTTTTGAGGCTGTCTTCCAATCTTCCTTGTGCTCTGCACCAGGTGTACGGAAGTGTACATGTGGATCAATCAGGGCTGGAAGTGCGGTGAGCGACTCAGCATTTGTTTCGGGTGGAAGATCAATGTCTATGGATTGATTGTTACATGTCTTTATGATCATCTAATTGCTCTTATATTCGTAAATATTTTTTTGGCTAAATATCTTTTCGCAATATGCACACTGGAGTGTGAGCCCTGATCCATTCTCATGAGAAATGTGGAATCTTGAGTTCATGCGTTCATTATTTGTAATACAGGTTGGATTTGGACAGACAATGAGCCTTTCGATAGTTTCTGGAATCGATATTTTGAACTTTTCTGCAACCTTGAAGTTTCGAATAATATTGATTGTTGCATTTGGTGCAAAGATAGCGACCTTATTTGCTTCATCTTTTGTCAGTTCTCTGTGCTCCACTTTGATAAGATCCTTGTGTCCTTGCTCTTTGCTTTCTAGGTTAAGGCCAACAGTCACAATTGTTTTATCTTCTGCAAGGTTTAGGATTCGAATAATTTTTATCGCCTGACCGGCGTCGATATGGTCGATCACAGTGCCATCTTCAATCGTGAAGACTTTGAATGTTCTAAGATCTTTTGGAGGTTGGTTGTTTTGAACAGTTTCCATATGTTGCAAAGTTATTATTGAAGTTTTCCAAGGACAAGACCAAGGAGTGCCTGTCGGACATAGAGTCCGTTCTCAGCTTGTTGGAAGTAATATGCATGCGGAGTTGCATCAATATCTACTTCAATCTCATTCACACGTGGAAGCGGGTGAAGTATTCTCATATTTGGTTTGGCACTGTTCATCATGTCTTTGGTAAGGACAAAGACATTCTTCACGCGTTCATATTCCATTTTGTCTGGGAATCGTTCACCCTGAATTCGTGTTATGTAGAGAATATCTACTTTTGGCATGACTTCTTCTATGCTCGAGTGTTCGGTAAAGCCAATATTTTTCTTCTGGAGGTATCTGCAGATATAGTTTGGCATTTTGAGTGAGTCTGGTGCAATGAAGTGGAGCTCTGCGCCGAAGTGAGTGAGTGCCTGGGTCAGGGAGTGAACTGTTCTTCCATATTTGAGATCTCCGACTAGTGCGATTGAAAGCCCTTCGAGAGATCTTTGTGATTCTTTGATGGTGAAGAGATCAAGTAGTGTTTGAGTTGGATGTTGATTCGACCCGTCTCCGCCGTTCAAGATTGGTTTATCAGTAGCTTCTGCCGCACGACGGACTGAACCTTCCATTGGGTGGCGCATGACAATGACATCTGCATATTGGCCAATTATTTTCATTGAGTCGTATATTGTCTCTTTCTTTTTTACAGAGGTGACATTTGCATCTGCAAATCCCATGACCTCTCCACCGAGTCTTTTCATAGCCGTTTCGAATGAAAGTCTTGTTCTGGTTGATGGTTCAAAGAAACAGCTTGCCATGACGTATGTTTGGAGAAGTGTTGGTTGTGGCTTTTGTTTTAGCTGCTTTGCATGCTCGAGTACTTTCTCAATGTCTTCTTTGGAAAGATCTGTGATGGACAGTATATCTCTCCCTTCGAACGTTTTTTGTCTGGTTGTGAATTGTCCAGAGAGTTTTTCCAATATTTCTGCCTTCGATAGTCCTTCGAGGGCTGCCAATTCGCTTTGAGAAAGTGGGGTCATATGTGTATGTATAGTGAGTTAAGCCCTGTATTTGACTTCGAAGCCTTAGCCAGTACAGGATTCGTCATTTTCAGCTATTGCTGAAAAAGTGAAAAAAAAGACCACTCGTATCAGAGTGGCCATTGGCTTTGATTTATTTCCTCCTCGTCGATTACGTGGACGAGATATATTTTCATACTGAGAGGAGTGTATCATCTTTTGTTCTTCAGTACAAATGGATTGGTGTGGAAAACTAAACTTCCTTCCCTTGCTCAACTATTTTATCTCGTAATTCTCCAAATACCTTGTTTGCGAGCGCACTTTCTTCATGAAAGAATGCATAATTGTCAGCTTTGTTGAAATAGGTGGTAAGGAGGCTGTCATGTGTTGGGTCTGTTTCGTATCCTTCTGGAATATCTGGATCTGGAATATCTGCAAGTTTTTCTTTAAGGTCTCTAGACGATTGGGCGACATGTATACCATTGCTGATTTCAAAATTATAACCAGGTAGTGTATCAGAATCAATACGGGTTGTGCTCAATTTATGTATCAGTTTTGCAAGGGTCTTTTTTGCTATAAATATGCTATCTACTGGTGTCTTGCCTGCCTTTGGATAAATTACAATAGATGGTTTTCCCTGTGCAGCTTTGTCATCAGGAGAAAAACATTTAATTTTAAAGGCATTAATTTCCCAGTTAAAATCTGAGTCTTGTGCAATCAAATCTATGATAAGTTTGGCAATTTCTGGAAGCTGATCAAGTTTTGGTTGGATATGAATTTTAAATTCTCGAGCCAAATCTTTCCTTCTGTGATCTATGGCTTCTTTGTAGTATGTCTTTGCTTTTCGTTCGTAGTCACAATTCGGTTTTATATTCCTCTTTTCTTGATCTAGCCATTCTTTGGGAATTTCAATGTCTTCCTGAAGTGGTATCTCATGGATCCATTTATAAATACGTCCAAGAGCATTTTCCTGAACCTGTTCCTTTGTAGTTCCAGAGTATTTGCGTTCATGAGGATCTTTTGCTGAAAACATGTTTCTGTAAATAATTTGGTTTTCTAGAAGATCATTCACATCAGTCGGAGCCTTGCAATCTGCCAATCTAAAATATTGATAAAAACCAGAACCATTTTTTTTTGGATGAACAGTGAGATCATCAAAATAAACTTCAGGAGAGAGTGTGTCCATAGCCATTTTTTTGTAGACTTTTGCTTGTTCAAGAGGGTGGAGTTCTGAAAAGTTTTCACTTTTTTCCCTTGCTTCATGAAGATGCGCACTCCGAGATCGTTCATTCATAAAATTATAATGTTTTTTTAAGGAGTTCTTCAGCGATCTGTGGGTCAGCGTTGCCTTCTGTTGTTTTCATAACCATACCAATGAGGAATTTGAGCACTGTCTCTTTTCCTGACTTATACTCCTCAACCTGTTTTGGATGGCTTCGTACGACTTCATCAACTATGCTCTGAAGTTTCCCTTCATTACTCATTTGGCCATATCCTTTTTCCTCCATGATATGTGTAGGATCTTTGTCAGTTCCAGCATCCAGCATCTCACCAAGAATTTTTTGAGCATTTGTTGAATTCACTTTCCCGGCATAGATGAGAGCGATGAGCTCTGCAAAGTTTTCTGGTGAAATCTTGAGAACTTTGATATCTATACTTCGCTCCTTCAGTAGCCCCATCAGCTTGCTAGTCATCCAGCCACCAGCCAGACGAGCAATTTTTTCTTTTTTTCCCTCTCGGATTTCATCAGTTTCTCCTTTTACTTCATGGAGTGTATAGAGCCAGTCAATGAGTTCACTCATTGTTCTCTCAGAAAATGCCGCCCAGTCATTACTATCCGTGAGAATCTTGGCGTCTGCATAGGAGAAACCATATTCTTCTCTGAAACGGAGTCGTTTTTTCTGTGGAAGTTCTGGAAGTAAAACTGCCCCAGCAATCTTTTCTGGATGAAATGGGGGAATGTCTGGCTCTGGGAAATAGCGATAGTCTTCTGCATCTTCTTTTATTCTTTGAAGGACGCTTTCTCCTTTGTCTTCATTCCAACCACGTGTCTGCTGTTCCCATGATTCTCCTTTTTCTAGGAGTGCTTCTTGGCGTTGCAGCTCAAAATCAATAGCACGTTCTATTGCCTTAAAAGAATTAATATTTTTGAGTTCCACCTTATTGTTCAGAACATATTTTCCAAGAGGTTTAACGACTCCGTCTACAATTTCAAATTTGCCAGTCTCCTGAAGTGAAATATTTGCTTCACATCTCATGTGTCCTTTCTCCATATCTGCATCACTAACTTTGAGTGTTCGAAAGATACTTCTAAGCTCTTGGCAGTAGGTCTTTGCCTCTATTGGTGTTTTGAAGTCAGGGTCTGTGACGATTTCAACTAGCGGGATTCCTGCTCTATTAAAATCAACAAGAGTATCTCCTTTTTTGTTATGAGTCAGCTTGGCAGTGTCTTCTTCGAGGTGAACTCTGGTGATACCAATCTTGGCTTCATCCCGAACATTGGTCTCGAGAGGGAAAGAGAGTGTTATCTCCCCATGCTTGGCAACAGGCTCATCATATTGGGAGATTTGATAGCCCTTTGGAAGATCTGGATAGAAGTAGTGTTTTCTATCAAACTTAGAAATATCTCGAATAGAACACCCAAGAGCCTTTCCAATCAGAACAGTCCATTCTATGGCTTTTTGATTTGGGACTGGGAGTGTCCCTGGTTGTGCTGTGCAGATTTCACAGATATTACTGTTTGGTTCTACAGCATCAGGGCTGTTTGTACAGGAGCAGAACATCTTGCTCTTTGTTTTGAGTTCGACATGTACTTCCATGCCAATGATCGGGGTGTATTTCATAGAAAGGCTTACGAGGCTTACAACTCCTAAAATGCTTGAAAGCCAGAATATATATGTATTTTGATTGTAGCAAGTTCAAGTGAAATTGAAAAGCCCGCCAGATGGCAGGCTTTTTTTGAAGTATGGCTTTCAATTATTTTACTGATTCTGGAGTTTCAGATTTTACTGGAGTTTTCTTCAAGTTGAAATACAGAATCGTTGGCGCCGCAGTCGTGAGTGGTAACACTAGGAAAGCGGCAGCACTTACGACGACTGTTGCAATGGCGAGCCCTGCTGTTCCAAGAGGGTTGGTGACAAAGAAAATAAGGCTTGCAGCCCATTGAACAACCATGGCAAGGATAGCAAAAACAAATCCTGGGGCAAAGAGTCTCCAAAGGACACTCCACCATCTCCCTGAAACGATGGCTTTGCTTGCTTTGAGTGAGTCTACGCCTTTCTTTCCTTCGAAGATGACTGTATACATGGAAAATGAAAACCAAACGGCGAATATGATACCGGGGATAACCAGTAGGATAGTTCCGCCAGTGACGGCAAGTCCCGTGAGAATAGAGGCAAAGAGTACTGACCAGAAATATTTTTTTGCTTCTACAATTTCTTCTCTTAGGGTTTTTGGTTTTTCTCCTTTATATCTATTAGCAATTACTCTGACGAACGCTATCGAGATCCAGATATTGATAATGACTGCCACAAGGATCAGTACAATAGCCAAAAGGATCATTCCACCCATTTTATCTGAAATTAGGTTGGTTGGAGTAGCAACAACCTGCATCACAGCGGTCGGAATGAACATAATTCCAACAAAGGTAAGGAAAAGCTTTACATTTTCTCTATAGAGCTTAATACTTTCGGAGATAATTTCTCCTGCTTTTATTAACATAGACAAAGACTTAATAATTATACCCCTTTTTTCGACACCTTAAGTATAGCAAAATAAGTGAAAAAAGACTAGTCCGTTAGACTAACTTTTCTTTTATTGTATCCCAGAGTTTTTCATGGATGTGTTCAATCGATTCATTGGCATCTATTCGTATCCAACCTTTTTTTGACCCCATTCTATCGTGTACAGCACGTACTTTTTCTATCAGAGTATCATTTGTTTCAAATGTGTGGTTCATTTCTGTTGCTTCTCGGAAGCGCTCACCCTCGAAGAGAAAGGATATGTCTTCTTTGAGGAGTCCTTCATTTATTTCGAGCATGTATTTTTCTGGAACGCCTGCTCCAATACCCCAGCAGAGGCCAGTCCCAGTATAGTCTTCTGCAACTATATTGATTCCACTATCAAGTTTTAGATGAAGTCTTGGTTCGAAGTTCCTTCGGTTCTGTGCGTATAGTTCCTGGACGTCTTTTGCACTTAGCTGTTCTGGATTTCCTTCTCTCAAATATGCATTTATTCTCGGACCTGTGGGTTCAAGGCTGTAGATTGGATACTTGAGGTACTCTGCTTCAAATCTTTTTCTTTGCAACTTCTCGACTAGAAGTTTGGCTTGTGTTGTTTTTCCAAGATTGTTAATGCCATAAAGTACTATGAATATGCCTTTCTTCATATTTTTCTATATTCTACAAATGAGAATTCCTCTCTGTTATCTCTGCCAACCTCTTTCCAAACAGTAGGATCAATCTCTGGAAAAAATGCATCTCCATCCACATCTTGTTCAACGTGTGTTATATAAAGTCTATCAGCTAGATCAATTGTTTGCTTGTACATCATGGCGCCGCCTATTACAAATATATCTTCACCCTCGTGTGCCTTCAGTGCATCATCAATGCTGTGGTATAGAAAAACGCCATCTGGAATTTGGTATTCAGTATTTCTTGTAATGACAATATTTTTTCTGTCTGGGAGTGGTCGAAATTTCTCTGGAAGTGATTCCCATGTATTTCGTCCCATGAGGACGACGCTTCCAGTGGTGAGTTCTTTGAAGTGCTTCAAATCCTCTGGCATGTGCCATGGAAGGGAATTGTTCTTTCCAATACAATTGTTGCTTGCAATAGCGGCAATGAGGGAGAGGGACATAGTTTTAATGAATGGGTTTCTTTAAGACCTATTTGGAATGACAAAGAACCTTTCTTGGTCAAAAGTATGGTTACTATCTAAGACTTCTTCAGTTGGATCGGAATCTGCCTTTCTCGATACGTTGTCAAGGTTAAAAAGATTAAAACCATCAGGATCATATTTTTTTCTTTGTCTATCTAGATCCATAATACTAGCAGGGCAGCCCCTCATTGTGGTTGTGTCGTGTCCGTGCACATAGTTTCTCACAACATTTGGTAGGGGGTAATCTTTTTCTTCTTTTAGTCTTTCTCTCGCCCATACTAATGTATTTATAAGATGTAGATTGTTCTCATCAGGAGTTTTATCTTCGTATATACTTTTTAAAGTATCATGGTGCCATTCGTTTACTCTGTCAACAAAAGCCGCCATTGTTTTTGGGTTTGTAATATCCCCTTGAAAAGAAATTGCTTGTTTGAGCTCATCAATATGACCCTGAGAAAGTGGGGCATGTGTAAAAAGGCTCTTTGTTTCTTCGTCGTAATGAAATAATTTTTGTCTTATATAGAAACCTTTCATTTGTATATTTGTAGTTTTATGTTCAGTAGCCAACGATCTACCGCTGGATACCTTTTGCCCGTCTCCAATTCCTTTGTATCTACTCAGTGGTTTTTTTTGATGCTTTGCAATAGTCAAAACTGGTTGCATATCATGGTTTCCTGCCAAAGTTACGATATTGCCACCGTCTGCCTTTATTTTTTTGAGGATTTTCATTGTAAGTAGATCTGAAAGACCTCTGTCTGAAATAAGGTCGCCCAAGAAAACCATTTCTCTGTCGCCACCAATCCATTCTATTGAATCTAAAAGTTCGAGAGCTTCTTTTTGCTTCTCTTTGAATCCAATTAATCTTTCTTCAGTCTCAAAAGGTGTGGACTGTGTTTTGAAAGTTATTGGGTCTGCGAGTTGTGCCATTTCAGTGTATATTTTTTTAAATTGTCTCGCTTTTTCTTCTGGCATTGTGATCATTTCACTTAATACAGCATTTTCTAACACTTTGAGCGCACTACCATGAGCATCTCCTATTGCAACCAATTTAGCATTTTTTAGAATTTCTTCAGGGCTCTGGTCATCTTCTGTTTTTTCAGAAAATTCTAAAAATGTGACTCTTCCGGGTTCACCAATATTTAACTTTTTTTTTGTCTTGAATACTTCTTTAGTTTTTTCTATTTCACTTTTTTCTCTACCCTCTTTTTTTTTTATTTGCATCTTCAGTATCTTCAGCTTGGGCTAATTTTCTTGTGGCCTCATTAGTCTTATCGACAATAAGCGCTTCAAGCTCCCTAACAAAATTTGGGTCACTGCCTTTTAGGGATAAGTAAGCACACAAAGCTTCTTTTAAGCTGTATCCAGCCCTTCTCACATCTCTTTGTCTGGCTGGTGTGAGTTTGCTTTCTAATTCTTCTGCATTTGGCAAAGGCTCGAGTTTTCCTGGCCTTAATTGTTGAAGAGCTTCTAAATATTTTTCGGGCATATTTGCATGTTAAAAATATTTTATACTGCAATATCAAACTTTATTCTTGGATGACTCTCATACCCAACGACTTTTGTACTTTCAGCTTCCCAATCAAATATGTTTGTAAAATGTTCTGTCTCAAGTTTGCACAGAGGATAGAGATTTGGATCTCGACTCAATTGTTCTTTTGCACCATCCAAATGATTGGAATAAATATGTACGTCACCAAGAAAGCCTACGAGTTTTCCTTCACCCAGCCCTGCTTCTTTGGCAAGAAGATGAAGGAGGAGGGCATAGCTGGCGATATTGAATGGAAGGCCGAGCATAGTGTCGACAGACCGTTGACTCCAGAGGAGGTTTAGTTTTCCATCCAAGACAGTCACCTGAAAATTGTAATGACACGGAGGGAGTGCCATCTCGTGCATCATGGATGGGTTCCATGCAGAGACGATCATGCGTCTGTCACTCGGGTCAGTTTTCAGTTTTTCTACAATATACTTCAGCTGGTCAACTCCTTTGCCAGTATAGTCAGTGTCATAGCTCTCGTATGGTGCATTGAAGTGTCTCCACTGGAAGCCATAGATCGGCCCAAGGTCTTGCTCTTCCATCATCTTTTTTTTTGTCTCCTCGTCATGACCATATGGAACTTTGTTTGGACTGCACCATTCATCCCAGATATGGCAACCTCTTTCTTTCAGCCACTCTTTGTCTGTAATTCCTTTGATAAAAAATTCTAGCTCTGTTGCAATCATTTTAAATGGCATTTTCTTGGTTGTCAAAAGAGGGAAGCCAGTCTCCATATTGTGTTCGAACATCGCTCCGGCAACAGCAATAGTACCGGTTCCTGTTCGGTCGGTTTTTTTAATTCCATTGTCGAGGATATGTTGTACGATGTCGAGATACTGTTTCATAGTGCTATGCTGCTTGAGATGTTTGAGATTCCTGGTGGGTGATCTCACCAGTTCTTCCTAGTTCCTGCTCTGCTTCTCGTCTTAGTTGCGCTGGGTCTATGGTATCAACTTTTTTCATGGTCTTGTCCATGCTTTTATTTTTTTTCATACGTTTTTCTTCTGGATGTATATACCATCCTCCTTCAATTGAAATAGGTTTTGATTATAAACCAAGATTTTAAAATTTTCCCGTACTCCCGTAGTTTCCGTCTCCTCTCGAAGAGTCTGTGAGTTCATCGACTTCTTCGAGGTTGGGAATTACTACAGGGATAATGAGGAGTTGGGCAATTTTTTGTCCTTTTTTGATTTCAAATGATTCTGTGCCGAAGTTCACAAGTCCGACATTGTATTCACCGCGGTATCCCGCATCATAGACACCGCCAAAGGTGTGGACACCAGCACGTGAAACACTGCTCTTATCTTTCACTATTGCAGCAAACTCTGTTTCAAATTCCATTGCAAAACCAATAGGAAAGATTTTTCTTTCATTTGGCTGTAGAATATAATCTTCTAGGGAATACAAATCCATGCCAACGTCGCCTAGGTGAGCATAAGAAGGGAGTTTTGTGTTATTATGAAGTTTTTTGATTTTAATCTTCATATTTTTTCACAAAAATATCTATTTGCGAATAAAGATTTTTGAGTGAGCCATTGTTATCAAGTGTAACATCAGCCTCAGCAGCAATCTCCTTGATCTTCTGTTCAGCTTCTTGTGCACCATCTTCTTGAAATTGTTCCCATGTTTTGTTTTTATCATCTGGATTTTCACTTCTTTTCGTGATTCTTTGGTATCTTGTCTCCGCATCAGTATTAATCGCGATCAGATGAAAGTTTGGGAGTTCGCGTAAATATGTGACATCCGTAGGTCTCCTCACGCCTTCGGTGATAATGAGTTCATGCTCAGCTTTTTTTACGTCTTCTGCAATTACCTTGGACATGATTTCTTCGCTGTATGTTTGTCTCAGGAACGTCGAAAGTGCTTGGAGATTTTCTCGAGATTTCTCTATATGCATTCGGTCGAGAACATCCCGGAGCATATCAGAAAAACGAAATGTCTCTGCATTATACTTCTCTTTGAAATAATCTGTGACAGTGGTTTTGCCAGCTGCTATTTCACCGACTATTCCGAGGACAAGCTTTTTCATACTATTGATCCTTATATTGTTCTATACGCTCGTCAAAGAACATGAGTGAAATACCCACACGTCGGAACATTTCTTCACTTTCTTCGCCTGCGTGATAACGCTTTTCGCAGATAACATGTCGGATACCAGAGTTAATGATAATCTTCGCACAGACTGCACATGGTGTCAACTTGCAGTAGAGTGTGGCTCCATTGATCTTTGCACCAACCTTGGCCGCTTGGAGGATGGCATTTTGCTCTGCATGTGCTGTGCGAACGCAGTGTTGCGTTTGCTTTCCGTCTTCATGAATCATTGTTTTCATCTGGTGTCCAACCTCGTCACAATGAGGGAGTCCAGCAGGAGAGCCAACATATCCGGTTACGAGGATTTGTTTATTTTTGACAATTACGCAGCCAGAGCGCCCTCTATCACACGTTGCTCTTTTGCCAACCACTCGGACGATTTCCATGAAATACTCGTCCCAGGAAGGGCGTTTGTGTGGTATTGTTTCCATAACTTTTGGATTAGGTGAGTAGTACTTTTAGAAGTGTAGCAAATTCGGTGGAGGGCGGCAAGGTAAATAAAAAACTCTCCAGATGGAGAGTTTTTTTATTAGATATTTTGCTATTCAACCTCCAGCTTCACACTCGGCCCCATAGAAGAGGTAATGTGAAGTGATCTGATAAATATTCCTTTGGAAGTCTGTGGTTTTGATTTTTTCAGAATATCCAGAAAGCTTTCAATATTTTCGATCAGTCGTCTGTCATCAAAACTTACTTTTCCAACCGTGACATGGATATTTCCTCCATCATCATTCTTGAAAGAAGATTTTCCTTTTTTCAGTTCTCCAATCATCTTGGCGACATCCGGGCCAACGGTGTCTGTCTTTGGGTTTGGCATAAGGCCTTTTGGCCCTAGGACCTTGGCTGCAACTGCAAGCTTTGGCATCATCTCTGGAGTTGCGACAGCGATCTCGAAGTCGACTTTTCCAGTATCTTTGATTTTCTTAATTTCCTGTTCACCGAGTACGAGATCTGCGCCAGCATCCTTTGCAGCTTTTTCATCGTTTGTTCCTACGAATGCTGCAATTATCTTTGTCTTGCCTGTGCCGTGTGGCATGGTGATGGTTGAACGAATCTGTTGGTCGCCCTTCTTTGGGTCGATTCCAAGTTTTGCGTGGATTTCGACAGAAGCGTCGAACCTCACATTGCTGGTTTCGCGGATCAGCGGTACTGCCTCAGCGAGACTGTAGACCTTGTCTTTGCTGACCTTGGTTTGGAGGTTTTTCATTCTTTTTGACATATGTAGAATGTTAGTGGTATTAGCCTCTGAGTGATCAGAGTCCCACCTGAATAGTGCACTAGTTATACATGAATTCTTGTTTTTTGTCAAGAATAAAACAAAGTAGCTATTCTGGCTCAGCGAGCCGTAGCCACCACCGCCGAGATAGGTGACCATGATGAGCGTGTTCAGG
This sequence comes from Candidatus Magasanikiibacteriota bacterium, assembly GCA_043809645.1. Classification (GTDB taxonomy): domain Bacteria; phylum Patescibacteriota; class Patescibacteriia; order Magasanikbacterales; family UBA922; genus JBDROX01. The sequence continues at coordinate 23,034 of JBDROX010000044.1, forward strand.
AGTGCCTTGGCGAAACACTCCTGGCAAGTGTAATTGTTGTTGAAGATTGGAAGGGCGATCGTGATGGTCGCTATAAGTCTTCTCACTAAAAAAGATCGTATCTTTGTCCAATGGTGCCGAATTGGCAGAAGGGGGTGGACGGGTTCCCAACTTCATGAAGCAACTCATAGGCATGGTGCTCGAGAAGGCGGAGGGTGTGTCTGGGTGAAATCGAAGAGTTCTTTTGTTCTCAAAGGGATCCTTCGACTTCGCCCAATATGACGTTTTTCAGGTCAAATGAACAGACAGATATAGCACAAAAAAAGGGGGTTTGCCAACCATTCTTCCTCTACGTCTACCTTGGTGAAATACAAAAAAATAGCTTAATTAAGCTATTTTTTGTGATTTATGAATTTGGCTTTGTTGAACGAAATTTGTGTGTGTTAATTCTTCCAGATCTGGGTACAGGCAGATCTGTAGTCCTTGTTAAAGTAATTTGGACAAGAATTGTCTAGGTTGTTATGTGGAAAGCAGATGACTGCCCCAGAATCATTGTAGAGGGTGCTAAAACAGTTCGGACAGCCTTCTTCTTGATAGTAATGTATTTTTTCTCCGAATGCACATTTCTCTATACTTGTATTCTCTGTCTGAGAGAGAAGGTTCGCAAGTGTATTCAGCCAGAGTGTGTTGGCAGTCGTTACTGTTCCTGCAGCAGATCCAGCTCCAGAACTTCTTGGTTCACCAGAACTGATAGTAGTAGGAAATCCTTCTTTCACGATTGGCGCCTGTGTTCCTACTGCTAGGAGTTGTTCTGTTTCTTCTGGAGAGCATGCTCCATCATGGATGATTTCAATTTTTTGAATATTTGCGATACAGACATTGATGTATGTGTGTCCATCTGCACCGCAGACTGGGTGCTCGCTAGGGCCACATGTTCTGAGGTTCTCAAGTTCTTCTGTCCCAGTTGAGAAAGAGATGGTTGTTGAGACATTACATCTGCCAGTGTAGAAGTCGAGGATATGGCAACCACTGGTTTCAGAGAACGCACAGTATATGTCATTAGACTTTTTTATTTCATCAAATCGAAAGACAATGGTATACCCTTGGGCTTCACAGAGGTCTAGTGCTTCGTCGACTGGGTCTGTGCTGGGAGGTTTTCTGATGATAACCTCCTGGGTTGTGGTTGTGACTGGTGGTACTGTTTCCACTGCAGACGGAGTTCTTCCACTACTACATCCTACACCAAGGAGGAGCAGGAGATTCATAATACCAATTGAGAGAATTATTTTCTTCATAGCTGTTTCAGATATGACTTGATGGTCAGGGCGGATTTCATGAGACTTTTCTTTTCTGCACTCGAGAGTGTGAGTGGCCAGACTCTCTCCACTCCGTTTCTTCCTACTACACAAGGAGCTCCGAGACAAACACCAGAAACACCGTTCCATCTGGCAAGTCTCGATGTGACGGGAATAATTTTCTTTTGATTCAGAAGAACGGCCTCAATGATGTCAGAGAGTGTTGCTGCTATACCAAAGAAAGTCGCTCCTTTTTTATTTATTATTTCGTAGGCTTCTTTTTTTACATTGGTTTCGATTCTTTTTCTGCTCGCTGCTGACAATCCTTTTATTTTCTTTGCAGGAACACCACCAACCATCATGCAATCCCATGAGACAAACTCACTGTCGCCGTGCTCTCCAAGCACAAATCCATGTACACTTTGCGGACTAATATCAAGATGACCAGCGACCTGAACTTGAAGCCTGGCTGAGTCGAGAGATGTGCCACTTCCAAAGACTTGGGAGTGGGGGAGTCCAGTAATTTCTTGTATTAGGTATGTGAGCACATCAACGGGATTTGAAATAACAATAATAATTGCGTCTTTTCTGAGTTTTCCTATTGATTTGAAAATTGAGGAGAGAATTTTTTTATTGATTGCTAGAAGATCAAGCCTAGACTGTCCTTTCTTTTGCTTTGTGCCGGCGGTGATAACAATGATGTCTGCGTCACGGGCATCCTTGAAATTTTTGCCTTTCACACATCCGGTCTCAACAAAACAAAGACTGTCTGAGATATCCATGACCTCACCAGCTTCTTTGTCTTCATCGATATCGATGAGAAGAATTTCTGCTGCTAGGCCTTTGAGTGTAGCGGTGTAGGCTGCTGCCGCCCCGACATTGCCTGCGCCAATAATAGCGATTTTTGAAGAGTTATTTTTTCTCATATTCATTCGAAAAAAGAATTATGAATTACGAATCATTGATTTTGATTTTTTGATGAAACCATTCAAGAGTTTGCTTACTGTTATGGTTTGTTTTGCAATATCTCGAAATATCTTATTATTGATATATCCCGTGTTTCTTGCAATGATAAGTTGGTTTTGTATTTATATTAGCGAACCGAGTGATATTGAATAGAACTTAGTTTTATCTCTGTATGTGTGTCTACTAAATACTGCCGCAATGTTTGAAGTAATTGAAATTGTTGCTCTTCTCATATGACTTGTGAGACCAGATAATTCATCGCTTGGGAATGTTTTTACCTGTCTGTATATTGTAAGGACGAGCTTGTGTCACTCTTTCCAAGCATTCAAATCAACAAATGACTTGATAGTTCCTCCTTGATTCATATTTCATAACTCGTATCTCATAGGTCAAGTATAACAAAACCCGCTTTGGAAAGCGAGTTTGTCTTGTTTATCTTTAACCCTCAATTGTGATACCCATCTGTCTAGCTGTCCCTTCAATAGTTTTCATGGCGGCATCAATATCATTTGCATTCAGGTCTGGCATTTTTTTTTCTGCGATTTCCCTGACCTGTCCCTTTGTGATTTTCCCAGCTTTTTCTTTGAGTGGGTTTCCAGATCCTTTCTTCAGGCCTGCTGCCTTCAGGATCATAGAGCTTGCTGGAGCTACCTTTGTAATGAAGTCGAATGTTCGGTCTTCATACACATTGATAACTACTGGGACGATCTCCCCTTTTTTGTCAGACGTAGCATTGTTGAATTGAGTGCAGAAGTCCTGGATATTCAGGCCATGCTGACCAAGTGCTGGGCCGACTGGTGGGGCTGGGTTTGCAACGCCCCCTGGAATCTGGAGTTTGATTTGGGTCAATAATTTTTTTGGCATAAGGTTGGTCAATGGTCAATGGACAATTGTCATCTGAAATAAATAGTGTCTATAGAGTGAGAAGCTGCTTTCGCACACCCTATTTCATTATTTATTTAAGTATTTTATTAATGAATATATTTTTTTTGCAATTATTTCACTTTTGTTATATATGAAATTAAATCTATCTTTACTTATATATCCTTGATCAAGTGCGACATAACATGCAGCAATGACTTCATGCAATGATGTTAACGACATTCTTAAGAACCTCGTAAAGTCTTTATCAGAATTTCTGTCACAACCTTCAGAAATGTTTAGGAGAATGGAGAGCGCTGCTCGGCGCAGTTGACTGGTAAGACTGAATTTTTCATCCGCAGGAAATTCTTTTGTAATTGTATATACTACATTCACAAAATTTCTTGCCAATTTCCATACTTCAAGGTTTTCAAATCTATAGACCATAGTCTATTGCCCATTGTCTCACTAGATCTTCTTCACTTGGAGTGCATCGAGCTCGACAGGGGTTTCTCTACCAAACATAGATACAAGTACTTTTACTTTTCCACGTGTTTCGTCAACATCAGAAACTTTTCCTTCGAAATTCTTGAACGGTCCATCAATAATTCGAACTGGGTCATCGATTTGTGTATCAATCTTATGCGTTGGATCTTCGACCCCCATTCTCTTCTGGAGAGAATCAACTTCTTTCTGATCAATTGGCGTTGGGGTGGTTCCTGACCCTACGAAGCCAGTCACATTCGGTGTGTTTCTGACAACATACCATGAGTCATCTGTTACAATCATCTCGACGAGGACGTATCCTGGAAAGATTTTTTCTTCAACCACGGTTCGTTTCCCGCCTTTGATTTTAATTTTCTTTTCTTTTGGGACAAGGACTTGGACAATCTTGTCCTGCATATCAAAAGAGTCGATACGCTGTTCGAGATTTCTTTTTACATTTTCCTCGTATCCACTGTATGTATGGAGGACATACCAGCGTTTTCCGAGTTGGAGGGTTTGTTTTGCCATATGGTTGGCCTACTTAATGATGGCTTCGAGACCAAGATTGAAGATATAGTCGAGGACCCCGAAGAAGAGTGCAACACCGAGGGTGAGTGCAATTACGACAATAGAAAATGTCGTTGTTTGTTTCTTTGTAGGCCATACGACTTTTCGCATTTCTGCGTAGGCCTCCTTGATATATGTAATAAGTGCCTTAATTGGATTCTTTTTCATATTATCTCGTGTTCTTGTTTTCAAGTATTTAAAAACGGCCCTGAGCCGAATGTGTCTATACTATAGATGAATTTATTTTTTTTGTCAAGTGGTGAGTGTGTGATCCAAGTGCAGGCGGAAGAACCTGCACTTGGATGCGTTGTGACCTTGGTCTGCCTAGTCCATCCCAAGCTGGGACGGATCGGCGAGGATCTCGGCCATGGTCGTGGTGGTTGTGCTGAACGGGAGAACACTCAGGACTTCGGGGGAGACCGTATGAACGGCATCTACCAGCAATCCAAGTACTCCAATGACGTGCACGAGGGCGCTGCTCTCGACGTGCCAGACCATCTCATTCCCATCGAGCTTCACCAGCATGCCATCGTGCGGTACTGCCTCGGTGATGTCAGGAGCCTGGTTCACGTAGTTCGGCCAGAAGAAGTCGTAGACATCTTTGACCTCGTATTTCCAGTTCTCTCCGTAGAGCTGTGCGGCGACGTCTTCATTCGTGATCTTCGCCAGTGTGTTACCTGGGAGAACTGCGAAAACATTTGTCATTCCAACAACCTTCACTAGATAAGCCCCGGGTCGGAAGTTGATGCCAAAGGGTGCTTCATCCGGACTTGGATAGTTGTCGAAACAAGTCCAGTGGATTTTGATGATCCCACTGAAGTCCTGGTACCATGACAAGTGCACGTTCTGGTGAGGGAAGTACATTCGTTCACCAAACTTGTTGATGGTGAAGACCGACGTCTGAGTCGGAAATTTGTACAGGTCACCTGGCTCGAGCACAGGGCATGACTCTTGTGCCACGTCGAGCTCGGTCGAGTCCGTGGTGTCGACCTCAGTCACGTCCGGAGACGGGCAGTTGATGTTGTTCGTGACCTCATAGCAACCGCTAGAGGCCTTGTCAAGAATTTTGCATGTGGTTGATTCTTGACAAGGCTCCTGTTTTTTGCTATACATAACACAAATAAAAGTCACACCAGGGTGTGTACAGGAGGAATATATGAAGGCATTCACCGGCGAGTCTGTTCGGCTGCTCGCCGAAGGCAGGATCGTGAGTGTACGGTTTGCTCTGCCGGATGGTAGGAGGGCTGCCAACGGGACCATACTTCCCGGTAGGTATGAGTTCACTGCCGAGAAGGAGGGGGAGATCCGTGTGACTCGTGGAGTGCTCTACATTAACGATGATCGCGTCGATCCCACGACGTCTCCATTCCGTGCCCATGCCGGGCAGACGCTCGTTATCCAGTGCCTGCTCGAAGTCGCCACCTGTCTCTGCTACTTCGGGTAGGTGGTAGAGGCTAGCACAACACCCATCGTACCACCCCGATATGGTTCGGGTGATTGTCAAAAAAATAAACAGGGAGGAATCGGGGACAATCAAAAACACTCGTTATACGACGAGTGTTTTTTGTTTTGATCTCTCTATTTTTTTCTCAGTGTAATTTTTTCCGGAATGTAATGATCTATGGTCGAATCATCAATGAGTGTCCAGACAAGAGATTTCCTGTCTTCACTCAATGTTATAAAAGCAACGACTTCTGCATCATGATAGCAGCTCTTCATATTCAGCCTAGCTGTTTTCACTTTCTCACCTTCTGGTCCCTCATCTGTGATGAATCCATCAATTGATGGGCCGTTGAGGTCACCCTCGAGGCAGCAGTCGATCCTATTGGCATTTTCTGTGAGTCCACAATGGTATCCTGTGAGAACACCGTCTCCCTCATAGAGCTCGGCAGTGAAGCTAATGCCACCTGCTTCACCAGACCACATCCCTTCGAATGGTCTGTAGGGGAGGATCTCAACCAGTGTTTTGATAGTGTCAGATTCTGTAATTGTTATATTTATCTCTTCTGCCTGATGTACTGGTTCAGGCGCTATAGTATTACTGTCTTTCTTTTTACCAAATATACAGCCAGACAGTGTGAGGAGAGAGAAAACGAGGAGGAGCGATGTGATGGTAGTTCTCATACGCTAGATATCTAAATTTTTGACGCTCTTGGCATGCGTCTGTATAAACTTTTTTCTTGGCGCCACTTCGCTTCCCATGAGAATGTCGAAAATTTCACTTGCCTTTTCTGCGTCCTCTATGATTACTTGCTTCATAACTCTGTGCTCTGGGTCCATAGTCGTAAACCAGAGCTGTTCTGGATTCATTTCACCAAGACCTTTGTATCTTTGAATATTCAACTTCACTTTCTTAGGCTTCGTTTTTGGAGTTTCTTCTTCATTTTCTTCTTCCTCTGAGACTTCTACATCCTCGTCTTTAATTTTGTGTTTCTTTTTGTACGCGTCGAGAGCTTCTTCATTATACATCCACTCTACATCTTTTCCCTTCTTTACGCTATAGAGTGGTGGCTGTGCAATATAGATATGACCATTTGTAATGAGGGTAGGGAAGTAGCGGAAGAAGAGAGTGAGAAGGAGTGTACGGATATGTGATCCATCAACATCAGCATCTGTCATAATAATGATCTTGTGGTATCTCAGCTTTTCGATATTAAACTCTTCCCCAATATTGGTGCCCATGGCAATTATGAGGGACTTGAGCTCATTGTTCGTAAGAATTTTATCAAGCCTGGCTCGTTCAACATTTAGCACTTTTCCACGCAGCGGAAGAATTGCCTGAGTATTCCTGTCGCGGGCTTGCTTTGCAGAGCCGCCAGCAGAGTCTCCCTCTACAATATATATTTCTGATTCCTCTGCTTTTCTGCTCGAGCAATCTGCGAGTTTTCCGGGTAGTGTAAACCCCTCGAGTGCTCCTTTTCTGAGGACTGACTCGCGTGCAATGCGTGCTGCGTTTCTGGCTCTGGCTGCCAGGAGACATTTCCCGAGGATGCCTTCTGCATCTTTTGGGTGCTCCTCGAGGAAGATCATGAGTGTGTCGCCAAAGACGCCTTCAACAGCAGGTTTTACTTCTGGGTTTCCAAGTTTTCCTTTTGTTTGTCCTTCGAATTGTGGATCCGGGAGCTTCACAGAGATGATGGTGGTGAGCCCTTCTCGGACATCCTCGCCAGACAGGTTAACATCTTTTTCTTTTAGAATTCCTTTCTTTCTCGCATAGGTATTGAGGGTTCTCGTTAGGGCACTTCTAAATCCCGCGACATGGCTTCCACCATCTGGGTTCGTAATATTATTCGCAAATGCATGGAGGGATTCTGCATAGTCTGCAGTATACTGGAGCGCAATCTCTACAATAATATCTCCTTCATTTTTTTCCACATAAAAAACATTTTCGTGTTTTGGTTCACGGTTTTTGTTGATATGTTTGATGTAGCTCGCAATACCTCCCTCGAAATAGAACTGGTATGAAGAAACAGGGAAGGCAAGTGCGGAGGTGTCTTTTTCTTTCTCCTCTATGGTACGTTCATCATGAATGTAGATGCGTATACCTTTGGTAAGGTAAGCCTACTGGCGCAGGTGATCAATGATTGTCTTCCATTCGTAGTCGAGTGTGTCAAAAATTTCTGCATCTGGCTTGAATGAAATTGTAGTTCCAGTAAACTTTGTTTTTCCAACTGCTCTTACATTCTTTACGGCTTTTCCACGTTTGTATTCCTGAATCCAAATCTTTCCGTCTCTGTGAACTTCTGCTTTTACATCTACAGAAAGTGCATTTACAACAGAAACACCCACGCCGTGGAGACCGCCAGATACTTTGTACACAGTGTCACCGAATTTTCCACCGGCATGCAGCTTTGTCATGACCAGCTGGAGCGCACTGACTTTCATTTTAGGATGAATACCAACCGGGATGCCACGACCGTTGTCAGTGACTGAAACCCAGTTTCCTGGAAGAAGCTTGATGGTGATATCTGTACAGTACCCTGCCATGGCTTCATCGAATGCATTGTCTACCACTTCCCAAATCATGTGGTGGAGTCCGCGTTCGCCAGTCGAACCGATGTACATTCCAGGGCGCTTCCTTACTGCCTCGAGTCCTTCGAGTACGGTAATGGATTCTGCATCATATTTGGCATCCTTTTTCTTTGCAGGTGTTTTTTCTACCACTCCTTTACTGCTCTTTATTTCCTTTTTTTCAATCTTTTTTGGCATACGTTCTATATGTATTCAAATAGTTTTTTTGAAAATTCGTCTCAATTATATCATGGTGGCCTGCACAAAACAAGGGGTTTTTCTTGGTCAGAAATTAAAAAATTTGGTATACTCTTCTTACTTATTCTTTCTACGTAAAACTGAAAGTATGCAAAAGGATGGTACCGAAAAAAAATTGAATGGATTCAAAAAGTATAAGGATCCGACAGGTGAGTTTACCAATGCCCAGCTCAGTACGAGTACGTGGTTTGTAAAGAATCGTGAACTACTCAAACGCATTGGTCTTGGAATTATCATTGCGTGGTGCACAGTGACTGTTGTGTACAGTATGATTCTGTGGGGAAAGTATTTTATTTTTGACTACCAGAAAGATCAGGCACTCTACAGGAGCCAGGTTCTTGGGTTTACCAACTATGAATCTATCCATGCGCTCTATGAGGCAGTGCCAATAGAGACACTGAGGCCACAGGTTTTTGAAGCAGCGCCTGGAAAGTACGACTTCGTAACCGATGTCATAAATAGTAATGAACGGTGGGTGGCCAAGATCACGTACAAGCATGTTCACTCTAGAGGAGAAACTCAACCAGAGGAAACTATTCTTCTTCCTCTCACACGGAGGCCGGTAGTGAGCTTCGGAGCTTCTGTTGATGGGACTCCATCTGGGGCACAGCTCCTCATCCTTGATACTACATGGTTCAAGATAAATGCACATGTAGTCCCTGCTGTTGGTCCATATATGGCAGAGAGACTCGACTTCTTTACTGAGTTCATTGGATTCTTTCCAGCACGAGCAAGTGAGGGGTCGAGCTCTCATGGTATTGATCTTGACCTCATAAATGAAACTGCGTATAGTTACTGGCAGCCACAGTTTTATATTGAACTTTTCAATAATCAGCGTCGTGTTGGCGTCCTTCCTCTCATTATAGAGCAGTTCCGTGCAGGTGATGAGTTGGGGTTAGGGCTCCGATCTTTGGCGCCTGATCTGTCAGTAAGTGAGATCGCAGTGCACCCTATCATCAATGTGTTCGATAGTAGTGAATTCATGGATCCTGGATCCTAAGTCTATGCTTGCTTTTTCTAGAAAATTTGAATTTCTAAGAAACTTCGATTGGCTTCCACCGATCGTTGTTTTTGTATTGAGCAGTATCGGGCTTGCTGCGATTTATAGTGTGGATTTGTCTCGCTCTGATCAGCTCACATTCTTTCCAACACAGTTCGTAGCACTCATCCTTGGGATCATCGTCATGACTGTAGCATCTTTTCTTCATGTATCTTTTTATAGAATCTACGCACGTTTTTTTTACATCGGGGCTGTTCTACTCCTCATCGGAGTTTTGTTCTTTGGTGTTACAGTTCGTGGAACGACAGGGTGGTTTCGCTTTTCAACATTTTTTTCCTTTCAGCCGGCAGAGTTTGCAAAGATCGGTCTGATTCTTATTCTTGCATGGCTCATTTCTCGCTTTGGAAGGCGTTTTGATAAATGGCAGTTCATTGTTTCTACTGGTTTGGCAACATTTATTCCAGTAGGGTTCATCATGCTTCAGCCAGATTTCGGATCAGCTCTCATCCTAGTGGCTATCTGGCTAGGAATGCTTTTTCTGACGAAGACCAAGAAAAGATATGTTGCTGCGATTCTTGCCATGGGTGTTGGAGCATTTCTTATTGGTTGGTTTTTTCTTTTTGCTCCATATCAGAAAGATCGTATTCTGACATTCATGGATCCTGCTCGAGATCCGCTGGGGAGTGGATACAATGTTACGCAGTCTGTTATTGCTATTGGAGCAGGGAACCTCTTTGGTCGTGGTCTTGGATTTGGTTCTCAGAGTCAGCTCCATTTTCTTCCAGAAACACAAACAGATTTCATCTTTGCTGTCATTGCAGAGGAGCTTGGCTTCGTTGCTGTGTGTGTCGTTTTGTCACTTTACCTACTTCTCTTCTGGAGACTTCTCTCCCTTGCCAAGAAAGCGCCGGATGATTTTAGTGCGTACTGTCTTGTTGGTGCAGTGCTGCTTTTCTTTTCTCAGATGGTGCTGAACATCGGTGCTGCTGCAGGTGTTCTGCCAGTTACAGGTATTACACTTCCATTTTTGAGTTACGGGGGGTCATCGCTCATTATCAATTTTTTTGTTATTGGTCTAGTACAAAGTGTGGCTAGGAGTACGCGAGAGAAAACATCATTTATGGTATCTTGACACTGTGATATACTTGTGGTACACTCTTCACGCCTTAGTTTTATGGAATTTTCGCAAAAAAAACATTCTAGGCAGGAAATTCCTGATGATCTTTTTCTTATCAGGCAGTGTCCGGGCTGCAAGCAGGATTTTGAGAAAAAGTATGTTAGAGTGTTGAGCCAACGCAGTGATGCGCATCTGATCCATATTACATGTCAGCATTGCCAGCAGGCTGTCATTGCACTGGTTATGCTCTCTCCTGTTGGGCTGGGCTCTGTGGGGATAGCCACAGACCTGAAGGCAGGTGAGGCACTTCGGTTTCATGATCGATCTCATTTTGTTCAGGATGATGTGCTCAGTTTTCACTCGTTCCTACAAAAAGATGATCTCGTAGAACGTCATTTCTCACATAGATATATCAGTGCGTAGCAGTTATGTTACTCAGTGATTTATCTATAGAGTCAAATACTATGACATTTATATTGCAAACAACCAAAAGAACAAACGAGGATGTGACTGATATGCGAGCAGAAGGTAAGCTCCCTGCTGTGGTCTATGGACCAGAGATGGAAGCTGTCTCTCTCAGCGTGAACACAATTCCTTTTGAAAAACTGTACTCAGAAGCTGGAGAGTCGAGTCTTGTCGACCTCGTCGTGGATGGTGGAGAACCTGTCAAAGTTCTCATCCAGGAGGTTCAGTACGATCCAGTCAAACGAAATTCAATTCATGTTGATTTCAGACAGATCAGGATGGGTGTTGAAATGACAGCAACTGTTGAACTCAAATTCGTTGGAGAGAGTGCTGCAGTCAAGGCGCTCGGTGGAACACTCAACACATCAACGCACAGTGTGACTGTTCGGTGTCTGCCAAAGGATCTCGTTGGATCCATTATTGTTGATCTTTCTGTACTCAAGACATTTGATGATGCTATCGCTATCTCTGACCTCAAACTTCCAGAGGGTGTCACAGTAGATGATAATGAAACAAATTTGGTCGTCAAGGTTACAGCTCCACTTACCGAAGATCAGCTCAAGGCTATGGACGAGGCTGAGGCTCCAAGTATTGAGGACGTTGTGGTTGAGGGTGAAAAGAAAGAGGGGGATGAGGGTGAAAAGAAAGAGGGGGATGAGGGGGATGAGGGTGAAAAGAAAGAGGGTATCAAATAAACATAAACTCAAAAAAACCGATGCTTTTCCTAGTGTCGGTTTTTTGATAGAATGAAGAAGTAATTGTAGTTGATAACATTATGTTATGAAAAAAGAACACAAAAAGAAGATTCGAGAGCTACTTGAAAAACAGCTCAATGACACAAGACTTATTTATCTGCTTGCAATCATCGTGTGTGGTGTGGCTATTGGTCTACTCATTTGGTTCGGTGTACGAGCGATGTCATCGAGTGTAGTCCGATTTGAGCAAGATTTCACTGAGGAGGGTGGAGAGGTAGAAGAGGAAGAAAAGTCCAGGTGTGAATTCGAGCGTCATATTGATGGAGTGTGTGTGGATGGGGAAGAAGAGGTAAGTCCTCGAATTGTTGGTATCATGATCGAGAATCATGTTGACTCCAGACCTCAGGCAGGCCTCGCAGACGCAAGGGTGGTGTACGAAGCGCCTGTAGAAGCCAACTACTCACGATTCTTCGCACTCTATACTTCTGATCAAGAAGTAGAAAAAATTGGACCAGTTAGAAGTTCTAGGCATTATTATCTTGACTGGCTGAGAGAGTACCGTGATGTTCTCTACATGCATGTTGGTGGATCACCACTTGCCCTCCATAGAATTCGAACATCACAGATTTTGAGCATCAATGAAATGGGGAAGGGTTGGTATTTCTGGAGAAGTAAGGATCGGTACGCACCACACAATACATATACTTCGAGTAAGCTCTGGGGAGAAGCATACGATGATTATTGGAAAGAGAACTTTCATAATTCATTCGACCCTTGGAAATTTTCTGACAATGCTGGATGTGAGGAAAGCTGCGTGGAACAGGTTAGAATTTCCTTCCTTCCGCCAAGTTATGAGGCTGTCTGGAAATATAATGCAGAGGAACGATATTTTGAGCGATATCAGGATGGAAGAAAACACAAGGATCAGGAGGACGGGGATGAGATTATTGCAAACACGCTTATTATTCAAAAAGTGAAGACAATAGTGCTCGATGAGATTGGAAGACTAGATATGGAAACTATTGGATCTGGAAAGGCAGTTTTTTTCATCAATGGAAATGAGACAGAAGGGATATGGGAGAAGAAAGATCAGTGGGGAAGGACAAAATGGTTTGATGAGGTCGGGGATGAGATGGAATTGAATGCTGGGAAAATTTGGATAGAGGTCTTGAATGATAGGGCTTCGTATGAAGTAACGAAAGAAAAGATTGAAGAATAAATATTAGAATAAAAAAATACCAGCATATGCTGGTATTTTTTATTCGATACTCAGAGGGTGGGGTGGTGTTGTTACGCAAGTCTTTCCATCTTTTCAATGGTTCGAATCGCGATTGTCCTTTTTTCACCACTCAGGTACCTCCTGAATAGTGTTATGATGGCATACTTTGACATGCCAAGGTATACATTGGCAAACCCAATGGCAAATGGCTCAATTGTAGAGGCAACGGTGATGAAGGTTTCTGCAATCTGTACGGTTTTTCCACGCCGTATGTATGCCTCCTGGCACATCTTTGCAAGCTCGAGGGGGATAATACATGCTCGACGTGCTTGCAGGAGAGTACCAATGTCCTCTGGAGAATATTTTCGCATTCGGACGAGATCTATGCAGATCTCAAGTTCAAGTGTGTTCACAGTGTCCCTCCTGATACACCACCCTCTGAATATCCAACCGATTGGTTATATCACAGAATATTTTCTAAGTCAAGATGCAACGCCAATCACACGATCAAGACCGGCAAGATCTTTTTGAATAAATGTTCTGGTGTTCGGTAGGTGGGATTTGATGATTGAGAGGAGATTATCAATCTGCTCGGGGTCACATTCTAGGAATATTCTAAGGTGTCCAGTGTGGACTGTTTTGATTGCTTCGAGTTGGGCAAAGAATCTTCTGTAGAGTGCAAGACCATCTGAACCGCCTCCATAGAGCGCAAGGTTGGGTTCGCGCTCGATACTTTTGTCTTTCTTTTCTTCCTTTTTTAAATAGGGAAGGTTTGCAGTAATAATGAGGCACGTATGTTTACCAATAATTGGCATAAATATGCCTGTATCAAAAAGGTCTGCGCGTAGCCATTCGATTCTAGACTCATGTTTAGTTTTATTTTTCTTTGCCACACGAAGTGCTCTCCATGAAATATCGCTTCCACATACATAGACATGTTTTTTTGTGTTAGTGTCCAGGCTTTTCATCACAGAGATTGGAATACAGCCTGACCCAGTAGCAATATCAATATAAAGGATATCCTCACAGCCTGTTAGCGCGTGGTCAGTGATTGTCTCTTTTGCTGCCTCGACCAAAAGCTCTGAAGCAGGGCGTGGTATGAGGACTAATGGACTTACATTGAACGTGTTCCCATAAAAATCTTGTGTACCAGTGATGTAGGGAAAAGGGATACCGTTTTTTCTTTTTTTTACATACCAAAAAAATTGGATCAAACGAATTAGTCCAACTCTTTTGTTTGGGTGGCTAATGGTAAACTCTCGAGTTTGCCTGAGCGCATGCGCGAGTAGGAGCTGTGCGTCGAGGGCATCAATATCTCGAATTGCTTTTTTGAGAAGTGTGTTGATTCGAAACATCTGAGGCTATTATACTGGGTCTTCTACGGATGTCTCTTGCAGTTTTTCCTGAGAATCCTTGATATCATAATCTGCTTGTCTGAGTTTGGAGATGATGTCATCGATGTCTCCGTCAAGAATTGTACCTATACTGTTCCAACTTTCTTTGATTCGATGATCCGTAATTCTGTCTTGCGAATAATTGTATGTACGGATTTTTTCACTCCTGTCACCAGACCCGATTTGACTTCTTCTTTTCTCAGAAAGTTCTGCCATCTTTTTTTCCTGCTCTGCCTCGTAGAGTCGTGCGCGTAATACATTTAATGCTTTAATTTTGTTTTGCAACTGAGACTTTTCATCCTGACACTGAGCCATGACGCCAGTCGGAATATGTGTAACACGAACAGCACTATACGTCGTGTTTACACTCTGGCCACCGTTTCCGCCTGCACAGAACGTGTCAATACGAAGGTCTTCATTCTTGAGTTCAAATTCAGCTTCTTCAATTTCAGGAAGGACGGCGACACTTGCAGTAGATGTATGGATTCTTCCGGACTTTTCTGTTTCTGGAATACGTTGGACCCGGTGTACGCCCATCTCATACTTCATATCTTTGTACACTTCTTTTCCTTCAATAACAAAGATAACTTCCTTGTATCCACCAATACCAATTTGACTTTCGCTCATAAGGACTGTTTTCCATCCTCGTCCTTCTGCGTATTTCATATACATACGCATGAGTACTCCAGCAAAGAGGGCAGCCTCGTCTCCGCCTGCACCAGCTCGAATTTCGACAATGGCATTTTTCTTGTCCATTGGATCGGTTGGTCTGGTGAGGAGTGCGATTTCTTCTTCTAGTGTCTGCTTTTTTTCTTTGAGTTCGAGCAGTTCTGCTTCTGCCATTGATTTCATATCTGCATCTGTCTCACTACTGACAATTGCATCTGTTTCGCCAATACTTTTCTCTGTGCCGAGAAGTATTTCAATTTTCTCTACCACTGGTTTGAGATCATTATATTCCTGTGACACACTCTTCATTTTTTTCTGGTCACCAATAACTGCAGGGTCTGAGAGGTCTTGCTCGAGTTTCTTATACGTTGTGATGTAGGAATTAAATTTGCTATTCATAGAAAAATAATTATGTGGATAGTATAGCAGTAAACAAAAACAGACCAAAGAATGGTCTGTTTTTAATACGCAGTGCTATTTTGATGTTTCCTTTTTTCCCTTTTTTGTTTCGTCCTTGTCGCTCTTTACTTTTGCTGCTTTTTTGGCTTTTTTGCCCTTTCTTGACTGAGCCGCAGCTTTGACCCTTTCCATCTTTTCTTGGAATTTTTCAACACGTCTAGCAGTATCTACGAACTTTTGTTTTCCAGTATAAAATGGGTGGCATTCACTACAAAGCTCAACACGAATCTCTGGCTTTGTAGAGCCAACCTTAAACTCATTACCACATGCGCAGGCAATAATGGCTTCTTCATTATATGTTGGGTGAATATCTTTCTTCATATCAAATATCTAAATTGTTTGAAATCGAGTGGAGTATATCAGCTCTTTGCCAAGATGTCAAGAGTATTGACGTAAAAGTGCCTATGTGGTACACTCTCTATGCTAAAAATATAGGGAAATTGCGGTTTTCGCGAACCTATTCTATACTACCTCTATCTATTTGATATGACATACGTACTAACAATCATTGAAATGATTCTGGGCATGTTGCTCATTATTTCTATTCTTCTACAGCAAAAGGGTGCTGGGCTCGGAGCTACCTTCGGTGGAGGAGGTGGAGTGGCAAGTACACGACGTGGGTCTGATCTCTTTCTTTTCCGTGCATCTATTGTACTTTCTATCCTCTTCTTTGGCGTAGGATTCGTTCTTCTTCTCGTCTAATTCATTTCTGACGAAGTATATTGTGTGATACCGACTTCTTTTGGGTATTGCCACCATCTTTGTGAAACCATCTCTTCAATACATAAAAAAATTGTTTCAAAAGCGAAAAAAAGGTCCGCTCGCTTCTTTGCATCATGATGTATCTCTGGTGAAGCGGGTGCATGGGAGAAGACTTCCAAAGATAAAGCAGTTTCGACAACTCAAGAGAATTTTGTCAAAAAAGGAACGGCTTATCTTTCGAGTAAGTTTTCTCATTCTCCTCAGTGGTCTTGTCTGGGGAGGACTCACATTGCTGGGAAATTTTCGAACACCTGTTCCGGCAGTAGGTGGAAGATACGTAGAGGCTGTTGTAGGTTCACCACAGTTTATCAATCCAATTTTTTCTTCTGTCAATGATGTTGACACAGATATTGTGAGGCTCGTGTACTCTGGGCTCATGCGATTTGATGAACATCAGGATCTCATTCCAGACCTCGCAGAGTCATATGAAATTAGTGAGGATAAAAAAACATACACCTTCAAGCTCCGCTCAGACGCTACGTGGCACGATGGAGAACCATTTACCTCTAGAGATGTTGTATTCACCATGGATACGATTCAGAATACCCAGGTGGGGAGTCCATTATTTGTCAGCTTTCAGGGAGTGCGTGTAGAAGCACAAGACGAACAAACTGTGGTGTTCACACTCGAAGAACCGTTTGCACCATTTTTGTCATCACTCACTGTTGGAATGCTGCCAGAGCACATTTGGTTCGATGTGCTTCCAGATCGTTTACGACTTGCGCAGAAGAATCTTCAGCCGATAGGAACAGGGCCATTTAAATACAGTAAGTTCAAGAAAGACGATACTGGATATATTCTCAGCTACGAATTGGAGAGATTTGAGAATTATTATCGTGCACCTGCTTTTATAGAAGAGTTTGTTTTCAAATTTTTTACAGATTATGACGATATTGGTGGGGCTATCCAGGCACTCCGAGAAGGTGCAGTAGATGGTATTCATTTCGTTCCGTCTGATCTCAGAGAAAAGGTAGAGCGAAAGCATGTCATGTTGCATACTCTTCAAGTTCCTGAATACAGTGCACTTTTTTATAACCAAGAAAAAGATGAGGTGCTCAAAGAGGGCGGTCTTCGAACAGCACTTGGGTATGCACTCGATAAGGATCGCATTCTTCGAGAGAGTCTTGGTGGAGAAGGTGAGGTTATCTATAGTCCAATCCTTCCAGGATTTCCTGGATATACTCCAGAGATAGAGAAGACATCATACAGCACAGTCCAGGCAAATGAATTGCTTGATAAGTCGTGGGAGCGTATTGACGCAGAGGAAGTGAAGAAGAAACTTCGAGATAGACTTATTCAAGAATGGAAAGAAAATAATCCTACTCCGGCTCCTGTAGAAGGTGCTGAGGAGGGAAGTGTAGATGAAACAGTAGCAGAAGGTGAAGCGTCTACTGAAACAGTAGAAGAGGCTGTCACAGAAGAGGTAGAACTCTCAGAGGAAACAAACAAAGATATTGAAGCCCAGGTCGCGGCTATGTATCATGAGGCACAAGTTTTCTATAGAAAGAACGGAGAGGATGGTATTCTCGAGTTAGACTTGGTCACCAGTGATACGCCTGAATACAAGCATGCAGCAGAACTCATCGCAGGATTCTGGCAGGAGGTAGGGGTCAAGACAAATGTTCGTTTCGTTCCTAGAAGAGACTTCTCTCGAGAGGTTCTCAAGGAGCGTTCTTATGATGTTCTTCTCTACGGAATGATAATTGGAAGTTCTCCAGATCAGTATCCATTCTGGCACTCTTCGCAGATTGATTTTCCAGGTTTGAACCTTGCGCGATATGTGAATAGGAACGTTGATGCACTCCTAGAAAAAGCTCGGGAAAAAGCTGGAGATGATGAAGAGATAGAGCTCTACAAGAAATTTCAAGATATTGTTCTCGAGGAGAAACCAGCGACGTTCCTCTATACTCCGACATATTCATATGTAACGACTGACAAGGTGAGTGGTATTGATATCGGTCGTATCTTTCACCCATCGGACAGATATGCGCAGGTGACAGATTGGTATATTGAGACAAAGGGGGAGTGGAAAAAGTAAATAGTGTGTTTTGTGTCTGTCTCAATCTGGAGTGGTGAAATTGGTAGACCCGCCTTCATTGCGTTTCGGCGGGTAGGCACGCATTACAAATATCTAAAACAAGCCGAAGTGGTGGAACGGTAGACACGCATGCTTCAGGGGCATGTGAGCGCAAGCTCGTGGAGGTTCAAATCCTCTCTTCGGCACATTTTTCTCACAAGAAAAAAGGAGGTTTTTATTCAAGCCTGATGATCATCTACACACATCAGGTATTCTCTAATTATTTATGATAGAAAGAACAAAAGGACCGAGAGTGCGCCGGAATACTGGGGCGCGATCTCGGAGACAGAAGAAAGAAGACAATAGAACAAGACAACCAGGGCAGAATAAGTCTGGAGGACAGCCAAAGAAGAGAGCAAGGGGGTCCTACAAAAAAGCAGAACAAATTCCTAGTGCAACTAGGGATGTCCTTCGAATTATTCCAATTGGTGGTTGTGAAGAGGTTGGGAGAAACATGACCGTATTTGAATACAATAATGATATTGTTATTCTCGATATGGGTCTGCAGTTTCCAGAAGAGGACATGCCAGGTATTGACTATATCATCCCAAATGTCAGATATCTGAAAGGAAAAGAAAAGAATATACGTGGTGTTATCCTGTCCCATGGTCATCTCGATCATATTGGAGCAGCACCAATTCTTCTCGAACAGCTAGGGAATCCACCAATTATTGCAATGCCATTGACCGTTGCGCTCGTGAAGCATAAGCAAGAGGATTACAAAAAAGGATCGTCTAAGAAATTGAAAGTAGTGACTATCAAAGGCGTCAAAGATAGAATTGCCCTTGGGAGTTTCACTGCAAATTTTTTCCAGGTGGAACACTCTATTATGGACAGTGTGGGTGTCATTCTCGAAACACCAGCAGGGTCTGTTTTTCATCCAGGTGACTGGACGATGGAGCGTGATGTGGATGGGAAAACACATCTGAATTATCACGAGCTTGCAAAAGTGAAGAAGCCTAGTGTCCTCATGCTCGAAAGTCTCGGTGCGATTCATGACAAGAGACACGGTACGTATGAGGAGATGTACAATAATTTGCACGGCATTATCCAGGCTGCGCCTGGTCGTGTGATCATTGCAACATTTTCATCTCAGGTGGAGCGTGTGAAATGGATTCTTGAAGCATGCAAGAAGCTGAACAAGAAAGTAGCATTCGAAGGGTATAGTATGAAGATGAACATGGAGATCGCCAAAAAATTGGGATATGTGAAGATTCCAAAAGAAACAGTGATCGACATACATAAGATTGATAAGTATCCAGAGGGTAAGGTAGTCATCATCTGTACTGGTGCGCAGGGCGAGGAAAATGCTGTGCTGAGTCGAATCACAAGCAAAACACACAGAACAGTGGAGCTCCGAAAAAAAGATACTGTGATATTTTCTTCTTCTGTCATTCCAGGAAATGAACGAACTATTCAGAGATTGAAAGATAATATTTATCGCCAGTGTGACAATGTGATCCATGGAGATATCATGGATGTCCATGTGAGTGGTCACTCTACAAGACAGGACATTGTCGACATGATCAAACAGACAAAGCCAGATTATTATATTCCAGTGTATGCAAATCATTTCTTCTTGAAAGAGGCCCAGAAGCTTGCAATTAAAAATGGATATCCAGAGAAGAATATTTTCGTTCCAGACAATGGATCCATAATTGAGCTCTCCAAGAGTGGCATCAAAATGCTAAAGGAGAAGGCGCCGAGTGACTACGTCTTTGTTGACGGGCTTGGGGTGAGTGATTCGCAACAGATCGTCCTTCGCGACAGACAGGTCCTGACAGAGGACGGTATGCTCGTAGTTATTGCGACTATTCATACTAAAACAGGAATGCTTACACAGAATCCAGATATCATTTCTCGTGGATTTGTCTTCCTCAAGGATAATAAGAAATTGATCGAAGATATACGCCACAAGGTCAAGAATATGGTGATTCAATCTGACCCACGAAGTTGGGCAGACACGAATCAGATCAGAAATGATATTCGAGATAAGATTGGACAGTTTGTATTCACAAAGACAGAGAAGCGTCCAATGATTCTTCCTGTTGTTATTGAAGTCTAATATAGAAGAGAGAAAAGCATCTGGAGCATATCAAGATGGAGTTTATGCTCCGTCTTTAGAGCCACCCATGCCAACGCCTCGTGAGAAAAAGACACCAGGAACAGATCCACGGGTTATTATTCATGATCCAGGAAAGGACGAAGAAGGCGGGGAGGATGATAGAGTAAGTATAGGAAGGATATAAAAAATAAAAAAACCACCATATGGTGGTTTTTTTATTTACACTCCCAGCTATTTACGGTACACTACCCTCATTACTTTTATGATCAATATATGAAAAAACAAGTTATTTTTTCTGGTATTCAGCCAACAGGGAATCTTCATATTGGGAATTATTTGGGAGCTATCAAGAATTGGATCGAACTCCAAGAGAGTGGCAAGTATGATTGTTATTTTTGTATTGTCGATTATCATGCACTCACTGGAAATCTTGGGGCGAAAGAAAGAAGGGCCCAAATATTAAAAACTGCTGCAGAGCTCCTAGCTCTTGGTGTTGACCCAGACAAGTCAACATTCTTCATTCAGTCATACGTGCCAGAACATACAGAGCTTGCATGGATTCTGAACACTGTCTCTCCGTTCTCAGAATTAGAACGCATGACGCAGTTCAAGGATAAGTCAAAGCAACAAAAGAAGAATGTCAACGTTGGTCTTTTTACCTATCCGGTCCTTCAAGCCGCAGATATTCTCATGTATCATGGTGATTTTGTGCCTGTTGGAGAGGATCAGGTTCAACATGTCGAGCTTACTCGAGATGTTGCAAAATGGTTTAATAAAAGATATGGGGATTATTTTCCAGAAACCAAGGTAAAGCTTACTAAGATTCCACGCGTGAAGAGTCTTCTCGACCCAGAAAAAAAGATGAGTAAGAGTCTGGGGCCAAATCATGTTGTTGAGCTTGCAGACGAGCCGGCTGTGTTAGAGAAGAAGTTCAAGAAAGCAGTCACTGCTACAAAGCCAGGTGATATGACTCCTGGGGTGCAGAATCTCATGAATATTGTCTATGCATTCGAAGATAGGACAATATCAAAAGCATTTGAATTCGCCATGGAAGAAAAGACAATCCAATACGGAAAACTCAAAGAGTCTGCAGCCAGGGGAGTGAGTGCTTTCTTTGAAGAATTTAGAGAGAAAAGAAAAGAGCTTCTGGTTAACCCTGCGAAAGTTGCAGATATGCTCGATGATGGAGCTCTCAGAGCCAGAGAGGTGGCGCAGAAAACACTCGAAGATGTTCGGACTCTCGTTGGTCTCAGATAATTTTTTTCTATGCCAAATATACAAACACTTTCGTGCGAGGAGTATGGAGTAGTATTTCTTGACAATATGGAAGTGTGTGATATTGTGGCTATATATGAAACTGCGAAATAATAATTGGAATAATCAAAATGCCCAAAGCAGGACGTAGTTTTGTGCAAAAACAAAAAACTAATCCCGCTTTCAGAGCGGGTTTTTTCATTCCGAGGTAGTTCAGTGGTAGAACGCAGCGCTGTTAACGCTGATGTCACAGGTTCGAATCCTGTCCTCGGAGCAACGAAAAATGGCTTCGCCATCTCGTGGCAGGCCATATGAATATCGCAGAAACCACTTACGTGAATTTCGTAAAACGTTTTGAAATATAAATGGCGAAGTTCATTTTTTGGGATAGTCGCCTGGGATTCTTTGTGTTACTATTTAGATATGTCTTATAATGCATAACATATGAAAAAAGAACAATACCCAATTGTCGGAATTCACTGTGCGTCCTGCAAACAACTTATAGAAAAAATGGTTGGGAAGCTCGGTGGTGTTGAAGAAGTGAATGTGAACTATGGGAGCGAAATCATGACTGTCTCATACGATGAGACACGTGTTTCTATTGAGCAAATAAAGGGCGCTGTGAAAAGTGCAGGTGGATATGAGTTGGTCTCCGATTCTGGTGAAACAGTTCTCGCGTCGCCTCCTGAGGCCGAGAAGATGAGGGCAGGTCACAATGGTCGTGCCACTGCTCTCAAAAAGGAAGAATATCAAAAATTAAAGAGCATTGTAATGTGGGTCGGAGTGAGTGGTATTCCGTTTATTCTCCTCATGATGTATCACGGACTCGCATCTGTCGGAGTCGTGACCATGGCGTATGCACCATTCGGGTATCTGGAGTTTAGTAGCAGTACATACAAGTTGAATGTACTCTTTCTCCTCCAGTTTGTGCTGACAACACCAATTTTGTTTCTTGGTGGAAAGCAATTTTTCACAAGTGCGTGGCGGGCGATAAAAGTGTGGTCGGCCAATATGGATACACTCATTGTCCTTGGAACGATGACTGCCTGGGTGTTTTCTAGTCTTGTGGTATTTGCGCCAACACTCTTTGGTGATGTTTCGAGCGACGTATTTTTTGAAGCTGCTGTATTCATCGTGTTTTTTATATTACTTGGAAGACTACTCGAGGCAAGGGCAAAAGCGAAAACAGGTGATGCAGTAAAAGCACTTTTGGAACTCCAGGCAAAAGAAGCTGTTGTCCTCCGAAATGGAGAAGAAGTGGGCATTCCAGTCAGTGATGTCATGAAAGGAGACATCATTGTCGTCCGACCAGGGGAAAAGATTCCAGTTGATGGAACAATTATTTCTGGAGCAAGTACAATAGACGAATCAATGGTAACAGGAGAATCAATTCCAGTAGAAAAGAAAGAAGGCGATGCTGTTATTGGTGCGACGATAAACAAAACAAGTACATTTCAGTTTATTGCTGATCATGTCGGCACCGAAACCATGCTTTCACAAATCATAAAAATGGTTGAGGAAGCACAGGGGACTACAGCGCCGATTCAAAAGCTTGCAGACAAAGTATCAGGAATATTTGTGCCAGTTGTGATTAGTATTGCACTCCTTGCTGCACTGTTTTGGTTGTTCATTGCATCAGGCCTAGGATTTATTCCCGCTGATACGAGTGTTTTACAGCTCGCTGTGTATGTTGCGACGACCATTCTCATCATAGCGTGTCCTTGTGCGCTTGGTCTTGCGACTCCGACAGCTGTGATAGTAGGAACAGGAAAAGCAGCTGGCAAGGGAATCCTAATCAAGGATGCCGAAGCGCTGGAAAAGGCGCATAGTATTCATACTGTTGTCTTTGATAAGACAGGAACACTGACAAAAGGAATACCAGAAGTGACGGAATTTATTCCTGTAGAAAAAAGTTACAAGAATCAGGTGCTTCGCCAAGCCTACGCACTCGAGCACTTGTCAGAGCATCCTTTGTCAGATGCCATAGCTGTGTTCGCAAAAGAGTCGCTCGGGAAGAAACCAGCAGTAGATGTGAAAGATTTTAGAGCTGTAGAAGGTCGCGGGGTTTCAGGGATAGTAGATGGACAGCATGTCTTGCTTGGAAACAAACGGCTGATGGATGAAGAAGGCGTGGAGCTTGACGATATGCTTGCAAAAGGAGCTGCTACACTTATTTCTCATGGAAAAACAACTATCTATATGGCAGTCGACAGCGCTCATGTTGCTGTGTTTGCACTTGCAGATACTATCAAAGCATCTTCAAAAGAAGCAATCGAAACACTTCATAGTATGGGTATTCGTGTTGCTATGATGACAGGAGATAACCAAGCCACAGCAGAGGCCATTGGGGCAGAGCTTGGTATTGATGTGGTCATTGCAGAAGTATTGCCAGGAGACAAGGCAGATAAGATTAGGCAATTGCAGCGAGAGGAGCAGGGACGCATCATCGCTATGGTAGGAGACGGTATCAACGATGCCCCAGCACTTGTGCAAGCTGATATTGGCATAGCTATGGGAACAGGAACTGATGTTGCCATAGAAGCAGGAGATATTGTTCTGGTAAAGGGGACGCTCGACAAAGTAATTGAAACGATTCATGTTTCGAAGATGACACTGCGCATTGTGAAGCAGAATCTTTTTTGGGCGTTTGGATACAATCTGGTTGCAATTCCTATTGCAGCAGGGCTTCTGTATCCAACTTTCAATCTGCTCCTCTCACCGATCATTGCAAGTGCTGCCATGGCGTTTAGTTCCATCTCTGTTGTGAGCAATAGTCTCAGACTCAAGATCCTTAAAAAATAATATGCAAGAAAAAATATATCACATCACAGGTATGCATTGTGCGTCTTGTGAGTTACTCATTGAAAAAAGAGTCTTAAAAGAGGAAGGGGTAAAGGTGGTTGATGCATCACTTGGAAACGGGACACTCCGTATAGAATCAGACGGAAGAGTTCCAAAGGTGAAGGATTTGAATGCGTGGTTCAAGAATGATCAGTATTCATTTTCTGAAACAAAAGAAGCAGAAGTGCGAGAGCCACTACTATATGTTCAGGAAGGAAAGGGTGTTCAAGTGAATAAAAAGATTTTGAAGAGAAAGCTCAGTGTTCTTGTAAAAATTGCAGTAGTCTTCTTCGCTCTCTTTTTGATAGAGCGAAGTGGTGCTGTAGGGTATGTGAGCGTGGGCGTCAATTCTTCTCTTGGCCTGTTCTTTTTATTTGGCATTGTTGCTGGCTTATCGAGTTGTGCTGCTCTTGTCGGAGGAATTCTTCTTTCTCTTACCAAGGGTTGGAATGATCAATATGGGTTTGATGCACCAATGAAAACGAAAATGATCCCCCATGTTTATTTTCATGTTGGAAGATTATTCGCGTATGGATTTCTCGGAGGATTGCTCGGTGCCCTAGGGAAAGCAGTCGCGTTTGAGAATGTGACGATATATGCTGCCATCACAATTGGTGTGTCGCTGGTGATGCTCATCATTGGGTTACAGATGGCTGGAGTGAAATGGGCAGAACGATTTCAGATTCGTATGCCGAAGTTTGTCACTCGTCGTGTTGCAGGGAATAGTACAAAACAGGGGAAGAGGCTCCCATTTGCGATTGGTGCTGGGACGATCGTACTTCCATGTGGATTTACACTTATTGTCCAGGGGATCGCATTGACTTCAGGAAGCGCTGTGAGTGGGGCCCTCATGCTCATGGTGTTCGTCCTCGGTACGGTGATTCCGCTTCTGTTTATTGGTGTAGCAAGCATAAAAGGGTCAGAAAATCCAAAGCGTGGGAGAGTCTTTTCATTCTATGCAGGCGTCGTCCTTGTGATCTTCGCACTCTACAATGTGAACGGGCAGATGAATGTACTTGGATTGAAGAGTGTAAGCGATCTCTTTGCCGGTGATCTTCCCACTGAGAAGACTGAAGTAAATCAAGTGTTAGACAGTAATGGTGAGCAGGTTGTTAGTCTCGTGGCAAAAGGATTTAGCTACAAGCTCACAAGCCCTGCAACCATTCAAGCAGGAGTTCCTACGAAACTCATTGTTGATGATCAGGGAATGCAGGGGTGCGGAGTATTTTTGGCTGCCAGAGGATTGATTGATGGATTTGTTGATTTGAAACTGGGTGAGAATGTTATAGATTTAGGAAAGCCTAAAAAAGGAACATACAAAATTACCTGTTCGATGGGAATGGTTCCGCCTGTTACCATTCGAGTGCAATAATCAATAATATTACGCATATGAAGACACTTACAGTACGGGGTATGCACTGCGAAGCATGCAAAAAGCTCATTATCATGGAGTTCGAAGAATCGGGGCTAGGCGCATTGGTGAAAGATGTCGAGGTAACAGAAGAGGGTAAAAAAGGTATTTTTCATCTTGAGGAGGGGGCTACTGACAAAGAGATCGAGAAAATGAAATCAATTGTTAATGCAATGGAAGGCTACTCCGTAGAGTAGCCTTTGGCTATGAATACCTTTGACAATTTTTTCATACTCACGTACATTTAGAGTCGTTAGAAATTGTTCTAGGTACTTTATTATGAAAAAAAGAGGTTTTTTTAGAAAAATGCTGTTTTTGGTAATACTGTTATTGATAGGATGGGGGACATATTTATATGTTTCTGGTAGGGATTTTAGAAGAGAAAAGAAACAACATACAGAGGAGGTGAAAGAAGTCCTCGAAGCACGTCTTCAGGTTCCAGATAGCAATGAAGACGTTGATCCTTTTGGTGAGGATAATATTGTGAGAATTCTTTTTGTAGGACTGGATAGTCGTGCTGGAGACGAGTCTGCGCACTGTGATGCTATCCAGCTCATAGAGATTGATAAAGAACATGATCGCATTACGATTACTGCAGTTCCACGTGGCACATACTCGCCACTCCCGTCGGGAAAGGGAACAACTTCAACTGATTACTATGTTTCGAATTCATGTGGACTTGGCGGACTTGAGTATGGCGTGAAGCAAATTGAACGAATTCTTGGGAAAAAGGCAGACTACCTTGTATTCGCTGGTTTTTCAGAAGTGCTTGGTATGCTCCGAGCACTGAAGCTCCCGACTACAGAGACGCTCCAGTGGCTACGCAACCGTCAGGGATATGCTATTGGTGAACCACAGCGAGCGCGGAACCATTCTAATTTTCTGAAAAAACTTTTCGTTGATAAAGTTCCAGACGAGCGAAAAAAGGTAGATACAGCCCTTCAATATCTGCTCTATACCACCGTCGATACAAATCTGACCTTTGCAGAAATGGGAAATATTCTCGATGAGCTGATAGATATGAATTTAAAAGAAAAACCAGAGAATATTTTTCTTGCCATGCGTCCGGTTCATCCTGTGCAAGATATTGAATATGCCCCAGATAACATTGAGGGACATCTGGAGGCAACACTTGGGAAGATATCCGGTTGGCTTCCGAGAGTGGATTACTCAAATGCAAGCAAAGAGGAGGTTCAAGAGCAGCTTCTGGAGACAATTAAGAAAAATGAAGAAAATCCGGAGTTTGTCTCTTGGTCATTTGATAACCATGTGTGGTTGCAGGTAGAAGATGCTGTACTTCGTGAAGATATCCATTTTGACATCCTCGTCAGATATGTAGAAAATTTGGGGGATTTTTCAAAGCAAAAGAAATATATCGAAGACTATATTTTAGAAATGGACTATTGGGGTAATGGGTATTGGAGAGACATAGGATGGGTATTCCTCGAACGGCTCCAAGAAGCGCAAGAATAAAAAACTGCCATTGGACAGTTTTTTATTCTTGGCATTTATAAAATTATGAATATATTCCGAATACACATCTTTTTAATATATTGAAAGAAAATGGCTTCATTGACGTACTACCAGGTAGGCGTGTAGTGTGAATGTATACATGAAAGAACATGAAGTATGCGACAATCTAACTGATGAACAACTAGTAGAGAAGGTTCGCGGCAATGCCGAGGCATTTGTATATATTATCAATCGGTACACAGACCGATTATTTCGGTATATTCGGAGGATGACGAATGTCGAAAAGGAGGAAGCAGAGGATATACTGCAGGAAACTTTTATAAAGACATACATACATATTAATGATTTTGATAATTCACTCAAATTTTCTTCTTGGATATATAGGATAGCCCGTAACCAAGTGATTAGCGACTGGAGAAAAAGAAAAATTCGGCCACAGTCAGACTCTACAGAGCATGATGATAAGCTACTCAATATTGGATCAGAATTGAACCTAGAAGAGGAAGTTGACAGAGATATCTTTGAACAGCATATTCGTGAAGTTCTGAATCATTTGGATAAGAAATATAAAGATGTTCTCATCCTTAGATTTTTAGAAGAAAAGAATTATAAAGAAATTTCTGACATTCTCAAAAAACCAGAAGGAACAGTTGCTACGCTTTTGAATAGAGCGAAGAAACAATGCAAACGCATCATTGAAAAAAAATCAATCCAATTTTGATCATATGGAAAATAATGACATTTCAAAAGATATCCTGAGTAGAATAAAGGAAGAGAACATCACTCCAAAGCCACGGTGGGCCTTTTTGTTGCGTGACTGCGCACTCTGGATTGTCGGGGGTATTTGCGTATTCATTGGCGGACTGGCATTTGCTGTTATTCTCTACATGTTCCGAACCAGTCACTGGAGTCTGCTGTCTGAAGCTGGGGGCTCAACGGCAACAATTGTATTTGCCTCTCTTCCATATGTCTGGTTTCTTTGTCTTTTTCTCTTCCTTGGGGCAGCCTATTACAATGTAAAGCATACAAAGCGCGGGTATAAGTGGAATCTTTTTACTATGATGGGTGGTTTGATACTTCTTAGTATCGTTTTTGGTATTTTGTTATATGTGCTTGGTGTAGCGCGCGCAACAGATGAGGTGCTCATACGAAGGGCTCCAATATATGCGCGCGTGATGCATCCAAACCAGAGAGTGTGGATGCATCCTGAAAAGGGTCTCCTCACAGGCGTGATTATTGAGATTCATAGTAGCTCGACAATGGATATTCAGGATATACAGCGTAAACTGTGGAATGTGGTTCCGCATGAGATGTTTCCAGAATCGTTTTCCAAATTGACGCCTGGGCTCCGGATCATGATGGTCGGAGAGCGCAAAGGCGACGCATGTTTTGAAGTAAAACAGATGGCGCTTCCTGGTCCAAAAAAGCGAGTTATTCAGGCAATAATTCAGCGACAGGCGCAGACCCAAACTTCTGAATCTAGATAGTGAAAGATTTTTTTTCGAGCTGCGTAATACTAGACAGAACGGATATCCATGTGTTCTAGAGCACAACATAGTACAACTCACTTTATTTAGAACGTAATATATACATATGAATACAAAAACAGCAGCCGGCATTTCGGCAATTGTTATAGCACTCACAGCAGGGATATTCTCTGTGGCAGCTCTTGGGGATGATCAGGCACCAGAGCAGAGTCAGTCTGGAAAGGCTTTTCAACAAATGGGGAAAAAGGGGCAGGGGCGTATGATATATAAGGGGCAGAATTCGGAAAATCTTGAAGCAGTCCAGGCTGCGCTAGCTTCTGGTGACTACACTGCCTGGAAAGATGCTGTGGGAGATAAAGGAATGTCAGAATATGTTACAGAAGAGAATTTTGATCAGTTTGTACAGATACATAATCTCATGAAATCAGGTGACAAAGATGGGGCAAAGGCTATTGCAGAAGAACTTGGTCTTCCAGAAATAGGTCAAATGAAGGGTGAACATAGA
This sequence comes from Candidatus Magasanikiibacteriota bacterium, assembly GCA_043809645.1. Lineage (GTDB taxonomy): Bacteria > Patescibacteriota > Patescibacteriia > Magasanikbacterales > UBA922 > JBDROX01. The sequence goes on from JBDROX010000044.1 coordinate 52,350, forward strand.
GAAGCTGTGCAGGCTGCTGTCGAAGCTGGTGACTATGCTGCTTTTCAGGAAGCGGTCGGGGATGGAAAAATGGCAGAAGTTATTATAGAAGAGAACTTTGGTCGGTTCATCGAAATGCATAACCACATGGACGCAGCCAAAACAATTGCAGAGGAACTCGGTCTTCCACAGCATAGGATGCGTGGACGAAGATAACTATATATACCCACAGACAAGCGCAAAAGCACTGCTCTAAACAAGCGGTGTTTTTGTTTATCCACATATCATTTCTTTGGGTATCAGGATATACTGAATATAATCTATAAAATAGCTTTTTATTTACATAAAAAAATATTATGAAAAAATACTTTTTTGTATTTGTAGTCATTCTTTTTATGGGTGCAGGCTGCTCGAGTGCTCCAGAGACCGAAACACATACTGATACACTGGGTTCTGATATGGACTCAGAATTAGGCGGGGTGATGGTTGTGGATGAACTATCGAGTGTGGAGGTTAAGGTGAACGTGGTTGGTGAGGAAGATATGTAAGTATTCGAGGTCAGCGGCGCCAGCTTTGCATGGTTGGAAACCTTATCGTAAAATAGTATGAAACATCAACGCCTCGCGACATATCTGATCCGGCTTGGAATTGCCATTGCTTTTCTTTATGCTGCCGTTGCATCATTCCTTGATCCAGGTTGGATTAATTTCCTTCCTGGATGGTTCATTGACACTGGGTTTGCTCGGGCATTTCTTATTCTTTTTTCTTTGGCAGAGATTGCACTGTCACTATGGCTGCTTTCTGGAAAGAGAATATATGAGGCTGGCCTTGTCACTGCAGGAGTTACATTCATTATAGTACTCATCAATTACTCTGCGCTCGATCTCGTCTTCCGTGATATTCCAATCATCTTTGCAGCACTCGCGCTCAGCATTCTTGAAAAGAAAGAATAAAGCGTATGTATCTTGTTACTAGTTTTCTTGTTTTGTGTTTTCTTGGGATTATTGATTCTGGGTATTTGTTGTACAAGAGAAAGAAGAAACATCCACTCGTTTGTCCACTGAACACAGACTGTACCGCAGTCCTCGGGAGTAAGTACAATACATTTCTCGGTGTGCATAATGAAATTTGGGGAGGGCTTTTTTATCTTACCCTTTTGGCGATGATGATGTCTATCATTCTGGGGTTGTTCAGAGATTACTTCATGGCAATGCTCCTCCCAATGATATCACTTGGGTTTTTGTATAGTCTATATCTCACAGGTGTGCAGATATTCAAGATAAAAGAGTATTGTTTGTATTGTCTTTTTTCTGCGTTTATTGCGTTTCTGATTCTCTTGGTTTCTCTGGGCTTGGCAGAGGCTGTGTATAGTTAATTTTTTGCTGCGTGTAGCGGTAATTATAATAGGCTTTGTTGGTTTTTGTTGGTTTTGATGAATATATGCCTTGACAAATATTTGAAAGCATGCTATTCTATGCCCATCAAAAACAGTGTTGTAAAACAAACAGAGTCGAGTTTGGGTAGATGCTGGATTTGATACATTTCGCCCTAGGCGGAAACATTATTTAGTTGTTTTACAACATTATGCCACAAGGTACTATTGCCAGACTAACCGATAAGGGGTTTGGTTTTATCTCTCGTGAAGGCGAAGAAAAAGATCTCTTTTTCCACGCTAACGAGCTTGTAGACGTAGAGTACAACGATCTTCGTGAAGGAGATACAGTTGAATTCGAAGTTGAAGAAGGTCCAAAAGGTCTGAACGCTGTTCAGGTCAAGAAAGCCTAACTTTTTTTACAAGAAAAACACCCGCCATCAGGCGGGTGTTTTATTTTTCTAAAAATTGCCGGCGAAGCCGGTGTGTGTACGTTCGGAGGCAAGGCTGTACACTAAAACCGCCCTGCCAGCATCGCTGGCAAATACAAAATCATTGGCTATTTGCTGTCAGTCGTTTTTTGTTACTTATTGACAATATGGTATATATATGGTATACTTTTTTGTTTTTAATAAACTTCATATGAGAAGCAGTATTGAAATGTGGAACTCTGAGGATATCCAAGGGCAAGATCTAGAAAAAAGTGTCTTGAACAAAGATGCTGTTTCTCGTGAGGAAATTCGTAATTATGCAAAGATGATTGCTGAGGAATTCAAATCAGAAGCTCTTGGAAAAGAAGAGAAAAGGTTGCTCGCACTGGATATGCTTGGCAAAGACAGAATGCTCCGCAGGTTGGATACATCGCAAGTAGATCTCAGCGGTCTTTCTGAAGAAGAAATGGAATCAGCACTAAAGCCGATTCGTGAAGCGTTGCTCGAAGAGCTTTCAAATCATTTGGAATCGGATGAGTTTGCTTTGATAAAAAGAGATATTGCCAATAGTAAATTGGAAACAGGTGAACAACATCTCGAACAAACAAGGAAGCTTGACGATAAAAAGGGTCCAATGAATGCAAATAGAATTGCAGAGCTTTTGCGGCCGAAATCGAAAAGAAATAGAGAGCAGGTGTATCGTACTGGTGTGCTATATGAAGATGCAAAGATCGAAACCAAGCAAGCCATCACTCATGCACATGAGATACTTGCCCATGCTCAAGAACAGGAAAAAGAAAACAATGGCCATTATTTTTCTGGTGTTATACAGGAAGAGAGATTTGATCCTATTTCTGGAGAGAGTGTGGTCCGAAAGATCGAGATGAGTGATATGAGTGATTTGATTATGAATGAAGCAGAAAATGGACCGGGTCCGCAAGAGGCCTCTCATATTTTGAAGTTATTTTCTGATGCAATAGAAGCTTGTGCTTGGCTCGAGGAAAAAGGGCTTATGCTAGAAGATATTAAGCCAGCAAATATTGGGTTGACTGAAGATGCACGAGGAAATAAGCGAGTTATCTTTCATGATTTGGATGGTCTCCATCCAATTGGAACAAAAGATCGTCTTGCTACATATTCTGGTGGTGGTTTTGAGCCCCCAGAATTTGAAAACAGAGAGATGCCTATAACAAGCGCCAAAAAAATGGTTTTTCAACTTGGTGTGTCTATGTTGTATACGTTTAGGCTGAAAAAGCAGAGCTTTTCTGAACATGTGCCAAGGGATACTTACATTAAAATTTTAGATTTGGTTCAAGAAATGGTGGAACGACGTCGTCACCAGCGTCCAGATTTGAAACAATGTAAATCACAAATTGATGCGTTGATTGAAGAGATAGGGATAGAAGGGTTACAGCTTGCTGCTTAATGTTATTTTTTTAAACTCGCCATATCGGCGGGTTTTTTTATATTCAAAAAGTGTGGGAGAGCAGATATCCACAGATATTTTGATAAGGTACCTTGTAATGCATAGGACTGTGTGATATAGTCGGGATATATGAAAGAACAAACATACAATGTAGAGAATACGAGAGCACAGATGCGGAAGGGTACTTTGGATATTTCTATACTACTCATCATCTCGGAGGGACGTGTCTACGCTGGGGAGATCATCACAAAATTGATAGATGCCAATATCATGGTGGTAGAAGGAACTCTCTATCCGCTCCTCAGTAGACTGAAGAGAATAGGGCTGGTGAGCTACGAGTGGAAGGAGTCCAAAGTAGGGCCACCAAGAAAATATTATTTTTTGACTGCAGAGGGAAAAAATGTTCTCAAGAGACTTTGCAAAACTTGGACAGAATTCAATAAGTCTATAAATACGTTAATAAAGAAATATGAAAAAAGTAATTAGTATAACGCTTGGCAGCGTGGTGTATAGCATGGAGGAGGATGCGTATAAAAAATTGAATACATATCTGGAAGATATCCGGAACAATCTCGCAGGCTCTGATGACAAAGACGAGATTATAGATGACATAGAGAGTAGTATTTCAGAAAAGTTTTTTTCAAAAGATAGAGACGAGAAGACTGCCGTGACTATCGAGGATGTGGATGAGGTGATGACAGAGCTCGGTTCTGTAGACGATATTACTTCCGACGAGCCTGAAGAGGAAAAGAAAAAGACAAATAAAACTACAGACAAAGATACAGCGCATCGTAGAATGTATAGAAATCCAGACGACAAGATTCTCGGCGGAGTCGCATCTGGCATTGCAGCCTATCTCGGGATGGACGTCCTGCTCATGAGGGTGATCTTCATTGTGCTCGCGCTCCTTCCAGGTCCTGCTATTATTATATATATTATTCTATGGATTCTCATCCCAGAGGCAGAGACAGGGTCACAGAAATTGGAAATGAAGGGTGAGCCAGTGAACCTGAATACACTCCGGGATAATATTGAAGATGGCATAGAAAAATTAAAAAAAAAAGACAAAAGCACGTTGCGTAAAATAGCATCTGTGCCAGTAGAGATCGTTCGCATAGTTAGTAAATTTGTAATCAAAATTTTTGCAATGATTATTCCGTTCATTCGGATCATCGTAGGATTGTCTCTAATAGTCGCAGGTGGCATAGCTGTAGCAGCTGTGGTTCTAGGGGCACTTGCCCTCCTATTTGGTACTGGCCTCGATGCATTTGGTTTGGTGGGACAAGCAAATTTGTCACAGATATTTAGCTCGCGGCTAGAATGGTTCATCTTCGTAATATCGGTCGCCATGGTTGCCGTCATTCCACTCTTCCTCCTCCTCATTTCTGGAGCGGGATTGGTTGGAAAGAAGAACCCCTATACTATTGGTGGAACCATTGGGATGTTCTTTGTGTGGATAGCAGCTATCATCATTACAGCATTCATCGGCATGCAGTACGCACCGAGAATCGTGGACGAAATTTCAAACAGACGGGAAGCTACAGAGGATCTGTCACTCGCAGAAGAGAGGAGTTATTTGGCTCTCGATCCGTTTGATAAGGTAGAATTTTCAGATGGTAATATCAAGGTCATGATAAAGAATGGGGAAAAGCATGAGGTCTACCTTCGCTCGAACCAGGATATTGATAAAAATATTTCTGTGATCTCGAAGAACAATAGACTAAAAATCAAACAAGTAAGGAATTTTGACATCTGTATTTTTTGGAGTTGTTTTTCTAGGCAGCCGATCCAGGTCGTCGTAGTTACTCCTGACCTCCATGAATTTTCTTCGAGTGGTGAGGTAGAGGGGGTAATAGAAAAATTTGATACAGACGAATTGAAAATTGATTCTAGCGGCTCGCTACGGTTGGTCGCAGATATTTATACAAATTTTCTGGAGATAGATAGCTCTGGTAGTAGTGATATTGTTCTGCTGGGCACTGCAGGAGATCTAGAATTCAACCTCAGTGGTTCTTCGAAAATACATGGATATGGTCTAGTGACTCAGAGTGCAAAGGTACAATCCTCTGGATCTTCAAAGGTGAAGCTGAATGTTGATGCGAATTTAGAGGTAGATATTAGTGGGTATGGAGATGTCGAATATCTAGGACAGCCATTGGTGGATGAGAATATTTCTGGAGCTGGCAAGGTCTCGCAGGTGTCACAGAGCAGCGCTGTGTCAGACACGTCTCTTGATTATATCTATGAGTTGTTTACAGATTTTGATTATTTGTCTGGTAGTGCTGATATGGTGGGGGTAGAAGTTGAGATTGAGGAGGCCACTACCAGTACGGCAGATTTGATCGGACAATCTTGTGAGAATTCTACAGACTGCCGTCTGCCAATGGAGTATGCTGTTCAGTCGAATTGTCCTTATCGTGCGGCATGTATGGATGGAACCTGCATGGTGGTGTGTCCGCTGTGGGAGCATTCTCCGGATCCAGAGGAAAGCGTGAGCTATCCTACGCTCTGCACTGAATCGTCGGATTGTGATTGTTCTGGTTGGGATCAGGAAAGTCGATATTCATGTGAATGTGTAGATGGTGGGTGTGCTTCGGTAGTTAGTTCAGAGGATACTTTTTAGACTTTTTATTCATAGAGTTGGGAACATGTGATATCTTGTTAAAAAATTCGCCATATTGGCGGTTTTTTTTATTTTGTAGGCATCCTCTTTTGGTGATATAGTATCTTTATAAAAAATGTAGTATGTCACAGATATTTACCATTTGGTTTTTTCCACTAGTGTTTGTGTTTGGATCAGTTTTTTTTGTCTTTGTTATCTGGTGGCTTATTCGCCACGGGAGGGCTATTGCAAAAGTTTTTTTGTCCATTGGAAAATCAATTGTAGTTGCAGTCAAAAAAAATCCTGAGGTAAAAAAAATAAATAATAGGTATCCCAGAATCATTCATTTTTTTCAAAATTGTTTCAACAAAAAGCATTTTTTTGGTTGGCCAATGACATGGCTGATTATTGTGCTATTTTTTTTACTCCTGCACCTCTTTGGGGTTACACAGTCAGTGCTTGATTCTGGACTCGTGGTTGGGGCAGATATTCGTATCGCACAATTGATGGCCGTGTTCCGTTCGGCACAATTTACCAATATCTTTTTGTGGGTAACACTCCTTGGGAGTTGGCAGCTCATCGTTGCTGGCGGGTTGGTAGTTGGGCTCGTGTTGTGGGCAAGAGGAAGAAAGATATATATTGGAGCTCTGTACCTGGGACTTCTGGCCTGCTCGGTAACCGTATATCTGGGAAAGATCATGATCCATCGAGATCGTTCACTATTATCTTTTTATGATGAATCATCGTTTTCTTTTCCCAGTGGGCATGCCGCCATGTCGATGATGCTCTATGGTTTTGTTGCGTATGCTCTTTTGAAATATCTTCGTTCAAAAAAAATGCAAAGTCTTGCTCTGTTGGCAGGGATATGTGTGGTTGGATTGGTTGGTTTTAGTCGTATCTATCTTTGTGTCCATTATATCAGTGATGTGTGGGCTGGATATATATTGGGACTATTTTGGCTCATCAGTTCTATTGGGCTTGTTTCATATCTGAAATCCAAAAATCTTCCGCAATGGCTGGAGCATAAAAAAATGCATCCAAAGAGTAAACAGACCGCGCGCATTCTTCTGGCGATTTATCTTGTTGCATATATTGGGATTGGTTTGCAGTACGATCCACACCTCACTGTTGCGGAACATGTGCTTGCTCGTATGGTGGCTGCAGAGAATATCCCTTCTCTTTTTCCAGAATCACTTCCTCAATTTTCAGAAACGTTGACTGGCATGGCACAGGAGCCATTGAGTTTTGTAGTGATTACAAAGGACATGAATGGACTTCTCAGTGCAATGAAATCAGCGGGCTGGTACACCGCAGATACGGTCACGCCTGCTACAACCTGGCAAGCACTCAAAAGCGCAATAAAGAATGAGTCATATGTGAGTGCGCCGATGACCCCATCATTTTGGAATGCGCAGGTTCATAGTGTTGGTTTTGAGCAACCAACAGAGACACAGACATTTCGTCAGCGTCATCACACCAGATTTTGGGATACTGGGTACGAAACAGCATTTGGAGAGAAGATTTTTGTGGCCACAGCAAGCCTGGATCAGGGCATCAAGTGGGGGATTACACATGCAATTAATCCTGATATCGACACGGAACGAGAATTTTTGTTTTCTTCTCTTCAATCTGCAGGGCGCATCATATCGAGTGAAAAAATTCAATTTATCGCGCCACGACTCGGCACCAATTTTGCTGGGGATCCTTTTTTTACCGATGGCAAGGTGTATGTGCTGCACCTTGTGGCAGAGTCGTCTTCTTAATCATACCGCACAATACCTCTTTCATTGTTGACCCGATAGTGTGCGATCGCGAGCTTTAGCTTGTGATAATCGAACTTTCCATCAAAACGCTCGTGGAGCGTTTTTAGTTTTTTTGGAACCCCTTTTTCTTTCAGGGACTCGATGATTTTTTTCAGATCATGTCGATCAATAAATTTTGAAATATCTATATCATGACCTTTTTCATACATGTCTGCTAGGTGGCCGTAGATAGTCTGCTCTGAGAGGTTTCTTTCTCTGGCAATCTGTGGGACGGGCATGTTTTGTCTGAAGTATGCATAGGTGACTTCCTGCGTTGTGCCTTGGATTTTCTTTCCACCCTTATCCCGCTCCTTCATATATGCTGTGATGGCATCAATGAATTGATTTCCGTATGATGCATACTTCTTGTCGCCAACGCCAGAGATCTGTTTCATAGATTCCTCTGTGATCGGCATGTCTGCAGCCATAGCATCGAGCGTGGAATCATTGAAGACCAGGTATGGTGGAATATTGAGCTTATGAGCAATAGACTTTCTCAGCTCTCGGAGTCTGTCAAAGAGTTCTTCTTCTGCTTCTTTTCTCTTTGAGACCACACGGCCTTTTCTGGTGTGCTCCAGTGCTCGGTCTTCGATCGATGCAATCGTAACGAATTGGACATTTCTATTTCCTAACAGCACTTCCTTTCCAATATCTGTTAATGTGAGTGCATTTCCTCTGTCATAGGCTATTCCAACCAGGCCCATATTGAGCATTTGGAGAATATATTGTTGCCAGTGAGGTGAAGACATATCTTTTCCTTTTCCGTATGTTTTGATCGTATTAAATCCATGACTCATCACATCATACTTTTCCGAACCACGGAGGATGTCGATCAGCATGCCAGCAGCCACAGACTCCTTTGTTCGTGCAATAGCTGACAAGGCTATTTGCGCGATTCTGGAGCCATCAAAGAGTTCTGGGGGATTCTCACACACATCGCAGTTATTGCAGTTTTCTTCTTGCCCTTCGTCAAAATAGGAGAGCAATATTTTTCTTCTGCAGATCAGCGCGTCGGCATACTGTTGCATGCGTTCGAGCTTTGCAATTTGGAGATCTGGCTGTCCGCTTTCAATAGCAAATTTTTTCAGGAGTACTACATCTGCCAGTGTGTAGAAGAGGAGTGTGTCGCTCGGAAGTCCGTCGCGTCCGGCTCTCCCGATTTCTTGATAGTACCCTTCAATATTTTTTGGCAAATTATGATGAATGACAAAGCGAACATTCGACTTATCTATTCCCATACCAAAGGCAATGGTGGCCACAATGATATCTGTGCGTCCATGGATGAAGTCCTCTTGAACAGATGTTCTCTCGTGGGATTGCATGCCAGCGTGGTAGTAGGCTGCACTTATGTTTTCAGCCACCAGAGCATCGGCTACGCGTTCTGTCTGCTTTCTACTGAGGCAGTAGATGATACCAGACTCTCCTGGTCTTCTTTTGACAAAATGAATAATTTTTTCCTTTCGCTTTCTGGCTGGGAGGACAGTCAGTTTGAGATTTGGTCTGTCAAAGGAGGAGATGAAGATCTCTGGATGTTGCAGCGAGAGCTGGTAGACAATATCTTTTCGGGTGAGCTTGTCAGCTGTGGCAGTGAGGGCAATCACAGGCACCTTTGGGAACGATGCCTTTATCTTCCTCAGCTGGGTATATTCTCTTCGAAAATCATGACCCCACGACGAGATACAATGGGCTTCATCTATAGCAAAGAGGCTAATATCTAGTTCATGAAGGAAATATTGAAAATCCTCAGACACCAGCTTTTCTGGTGACACATAGAGGAGCTTCACCTCACCACTTTTTGCACCATCCATGATGTCTCGCACCTCTGCTGGGTGGACACTGCTGTTGATATACGCGGCACGCACACCATTTTCGACCAGCCCCTCTACCTGGTCTTTCATCAGGGCAATGAGCGGAGACACCACAATAGTCACGCCTGGCATGAGGATGCCTGGCAGCTGGTAACATAGTGACTTTCCTCCACCTGTTGGCATCAGAACCACAGTGTCTTTCCCATCCAGCACAGCCTGAATAATGTCCTCCTGCATAGGACGGAAGGAGTTGAAGCCAAAATATTTCTTTAATGTTTGTTTTGCGTCTTGAATCGTCATGAGAAGAGGTTTTCTTTTTCTTTCTTTGAAAGTTGTTTTATTTCATACTCTCGTTTCGTCGCAGTACTTCTGTCTTTGCACTGCTCTGTATACACGAGTTCAAAAGGGAGACGCGCGCGGACGTATTTTGATCCTGTTCCAGCTCTGTGCATTTCCAATCTTTTCTCTAGATCCCGGGCAATGCCGGTGTAGAGGGAGGAGTCTGCGCATTTTATGATGTAGAGGGTGTACATAGTTGGGGTATTGTAGCAGAGGGAGGGATTTTTGCATATTTTGATGAGTATGCGTCCTTGTTTTGGTCGGTATTGTTTCATGGTACAATATAGGGACTATGAAAAAAATAGAAAACAAAAATTTTCCAAAAGGTGAGATTGTGATATATAAGGCAAAAGACGGCGATATTGAATTGAAAGTAAAGCTCGAAAAAGAAACAATTTGGCTGGATGCTCATCAAATAGCGTTAATTTTTGATGTCAATCGTCCAGCCATTGTTAAGCATGTCAATAATATTTACAAGACAAGTGAGTTGGATAAAGAAGCAACCTGTTCCATTTTGGAACAGGTTGCAACCGATGGAAAAGTATATTAAACCAGGTGTCCGGAAATTCCGGATAGCTCAGGCGGAAGGGTGAAAATCAATGACAATGCACTCGTCGCATTAGCTCTTTTGGTTGCCGAGAGTCGGGCAAAGGATAAGGATGTGATGATCGCGCTTATTACGAATTTGTTGGGCTAATTCTCTCACTAAAAATCCGTTCGAAAGAGCGGATTTTTTTGATTGACCCTAGGGTGGGGGGTGGTATAATTTTTATACATATGCCAAATCAACATACAAATAAAGCAATAGTTCTTTTTGAAGAAACTCCTGTCCGTAGAAAATGGGTTGAAAAAGAAGAAAAATGGTATTTTTCTATTGTTGATGTTATTACTGTTTTGACAGAGAGTAAGGATCCTTCTGGGTATATTAAAGATATGAAACGTCGAGATGAAGGAATTTCCGAAGGGTGGGGGCAAATTGCCACCCCCCTTGTATTAGAGACAAAAGGAGGTCCACAAAAAGTAAATTGTGCTCATGTAGAGGATATTTTTCGAATTATTCAGTCAATTCCGTCAAAAAAAGCCGAGCCTTTTAAGTTGTGGCTGGCTAAGGTTGGCTATGAAAGGATTTGAAAAATCTTGATAATGAAAATTTGCGCGATGCCATGACTGAAGCGGAATTGCTTTTTACAGCACTCGCAGAATTATCAACTACGCAGATTGCTAAAAAAGACGAGGCAAAAGGCTATGATGAGAATGCCAAGTCGGCTAAAAAGGGCGGCGGGATCGCCAAAAATGCCAGACAGCAGCTGGAAGAGGCGACTGGAGAGAGTGTTGTGAATGATGAGAATTATTTGGCGTCTGGTGGAGATACGATGAAGTTGGAATAATAGTTTAAGAGATTTTCTGTAACAGAAATCCGTTCGAAAGAGCGGATTTTTTGATGTATACTATACGCTCTACACTGTACAAATATATATTATGGATATTATCTCTCTCCTCCTCATCGCACTATCTCTGGCGCTCGATGCCTCTGCAGTGTCACTGGCAACTGGAGCCGGCCATATGCGCATTACATACGGGCGATCATTGTTTATCGCGTGCATGTTCGGTCTGTTTCAGTTTGGTATGCCGCTCCTAGGGTATCTCTTTGGCTTCCAGTTCGCCGGCATTGTGGAGACGTACGCCCACTGGATTGCATTTGGACTGCTTTCCTCTATAGGCGTCCGGATGGTCTATCTGGCGTTTTCTAGAGATGCGACAGAGCAGACTGCGCACAAGAAAAATATCTTTCACCTCTCTGTACTCCTACTCTTGGCTCTGGCGACCAGTATTGATGCGTTTGTGGTCGGTATTACATTTGCTTTTTTGGACGTTGCTATTTTTTCTGCCTCTGCGATTATCGGTGTGGTGACGTTTGCTCTCAGTTTTGTGAGTGTATATATTGGGAAGAAGTTTGGTGAGTTGTTTGGTGACAGGGTAGAGGTGGTTGGTGGCGCAGTGCTGATTGTACTTGGGTTGAAGATTTTGGTGGAGGGGTTGTTTTAGGGGGTTTTTATTTGGGGAATGGGGGAGTGGAGACGTGAGAGAATTTGCTTGAAAGAGCGAGTTTTTTTTGAATTGACCCTACTTTGTTGCGGTGGTATGATAGGTTACAACTAGTCATATACTACTCTAAAAATTTTTATGACAGAAGAACAAAAAAATACATTATGACAAATTTAAACACAACTAAAGAACAGGAACGCGCTGAGCTACATCGCGCCATTTGGCAGATTGCTAACGATCTACGCGGAAGCGTCGACGGATGGGACTTCAAACAATACGTTTTAGGGATGCTCTTTTATCGCTTCATCAGCGAAAACCTCACCAGCTACATCAATGAAGATGAGCGACGCGATGGAAACAAGGAATTTGATTACGCAAAACTGTCGGACAAAGAAGCTGAATTCGGACGAGCCGACACCGTGAAAGAAAAAGGCTTTTATATTTTACCTAGCGGACTTTTTGTAAACGTTCGCAAGAATGCCAGAAACGACGCAAATCTCAATGAAACCCTTGCTGCAGTTTTTCGTAATATTGAAAAATCTGCCAAAGGAACAGAAAGCGAACCCGACCTTAAAGGATTATTTGACGATCTTGATGTGAACTCCAATAAGCTTGGTGGCACGGTAGAAAATCGCAATAAAAGATTAACCAAACTCATGGAAGCCATCGGTGGTCTTCGTCTTGGTGAATATACCGATAACACCATAGACGCTTTCGGTGATGCTTATGAGTACCTGATGACCATGTATGCCTCAACCGCCGGCAAGTCTGGTGGAGAATTTTTTACACCACAAGAAGTCAGCGAACTTTTGGCAGAAATCACGACAGTCGGAAAA